>PBNY01000001.1 GCA_002723385.1 Oceanospirillaceae bacterium
TCAACTACGGAGTCGATCTATCAACCATCTGATAATGGTATCAGGTTGGTGGGGTAAAGGTGCCCCATCAACCATTAAATCCGTATACCCGACATATTCACAGCCTAAGCCGTGCATCGTATTGAGGTAATCCCCAAGCAACTCTGAAACCGTCCCGCAGCACCCGCCAGGAAAGTCATTGAGCTCGTTCGGAAGCTGGCCAGAATTTCTCAGGCTTTCCAGTTCATTCCGAAAAGCATTGGCAATAGCGATGTAATCCAATTGAACCTCTCTTTAAACCTCACACTCAGCGTCATCCGCAGTGGGCACTGAGCCATCTACCTCATCAATGTAATCACATGCTGGTTTGGCACTGAATCAGGTACTCATTTTTTTTTAAGAAGTTTTCGAGCTCCCCTCCTTTTGGGGGTTCTGACTTCTCAATATGAGGTATGAGCTCCAGCCCCATCAATCTCACAGAGCGAGATCTTCGAGTTGAGTTTCAGGCTTCCTCTGGGTTCTTACGAACTGCAGTTACAGATCGAGTACCAGCCAGTAGTGGCGCTTTCCCCTCGTGGGGGAGAGGTCAGTGCATACGAGTGCCTTTTACGTCTTGATGCCAACGAGCGTGTCCTTGAGGTATCAGAGCTGATCTCGGAGCTGGAGCAGGCCGGGACAATACCGGAGCTAGACCTGATGGTTGTTGATCACGTCTGTCGAATTGCCGTCGCAAACCCCTCTTTGCGTCTTTGGGTGAACATATCCCAAGCCACCATGGGGTCGATAAGCACAATGGAAAAGGTCGGCAGCAGGATCATTTCTGGCGGGCTTGCGAACAGGGTTACCCTGGAGATCACCGAGACTGTGGAAGGCCCCAAAGAACAGATCATGAACAGTCTCAGGCATCTCTACGCCTTGGGGATCTCTGTAGTGATCGACGATATTGATGAGCAGCTCTCAATGGCATCTCTTCTAATCGGCAACCTGGTAAGCGGCTGCAAGCTCTCCCGGCGCTCCATGGTGAGGCTAGCCGAAAACACAGCCCGGGTTTCAGAAGTTTTGGAGCAAGTCCGCTGGTGCCGTAGCCATGGAAAGTCTGTTGTCTTGGAGGGGGTTGAGACAGCGCGGGATTTGCAGATCGCGATTAGCCTAGAGGTAAACTACTGCCAAGGCTTCCATTTTTGGCCATCACTGCCTCTGCACGAAATCCCAGCTCAGGGAACGGAAGTCTTCATTCCTCCCAGAAGCCTTCGCCAGCGAGCGCAGAGCTGAGAAAATCCCAACCCTGCGACGGTACTTGGTTACATCGAGTTGATCATGTTCCGGCGTGTCAGAAACTCGCTCATCTCTTCGCGACTTGCCTTGTTCATACGAACATAGTCCATCGCAACCTGTGACATGTTCTGCCGCTTCTGACGATCCATCGCATTGGCCAGCATAGGCAGGGCATCCGGGCCCTTCTCCAGCACTTGGCGCGCTTCTACATCCACAAGCAGCGACTCATATACCGGCAATGGACGACGTTCCTTGGTTCCAAAGCGCACTACCTGTTGCCACCACAAGCCACGAAGGCTCCTTGCGAGTAAGCGCTCATAGCGGTGATCGACCAGGGCCAGCATGCGGATGTAGATGTCAAAGATGTTGTCGGCATGGATTGTCGCAAAGACGCTGTGACCGGTAGAGGCCGCCATCAAGGCAGCGTTCGCCGTATCCGCATCTCGGATCTCAGAGATAACGATGACATTGCGCTGCTGCCGGACGCAGTCACGAATTGCTTCAGGAAAGCTTTTAACGTGGGTCCCAATTTCACGCTGGATCACGGACTGCTTGTCGTAAAGCGCTTCAATCGGGTCCTCCACCGTGCCTACAGAGGCCTCGGTTTCCAGCAGCTTACCAATGGCCGCTGTCATAGTGGTTGACTTGCCCGACCCCATTCGGCCAGCAAACAGCGTCAGACCAGATCCACGCGTTAGCGGCTCGATGACCTGCCAATCAAGATGAAGATCATCCCGGAATGTTGGGATCTTGTTGGGCAGCTTCCGCATGTTGATGCCCCACCCCTTATAGGAGTTGGCAAGACAACACCGATAACGGTTGCCGGCAAGCTCGGCGGTATAATGCGCCGAGAGATCCGGGCTCCTTCTCGCGCGCGTGGAAAGGTTCGTCTGGAAGAAATCAAGCCAGATATGGGGCGGCTTCCCTTCCTTGACGATGCCGTGGTCATCGCTCGTCTGGACGTAATTTTCGCGAAGGTAAATGTTTGTGCCTTGCTGCAGAGTATCGAACAGCTCTTGCCCTTCTAGCACTTCAGTTTGAATGGTTTTCATTGCTCCCCCCTTAAAATAAGGTCACAGGCCCGTCCAGGAGAGGATCGAGCGAGTTTTTGTTTATTGCGTGAGCCACGAACCGCTTGGCCCCGAAACACTCATCATCTGACTTGTTTGGCTTTGCGAACTCTTGAATGCATGCATTCTTGTAATCACAGCCCTGGCACTCGGGATTCCCATTCCTCGTTACCTGCCGGCGCATGTATAGACGCCGTTCCCGGGAAGTAAGGATGTCCCCAAAGCTGACACCTTCGGCGAGGATGTTCCCGAAGCTGTGCATGTACTCCTTTTAGCCATCCTTGTAATTTGGCAGTACGAACTCCCCATCAGGTAACAGGAAGAGCGTCTGCCCGCACAGGTTGCTGGCAGAATTCCGCCGGGCCCTATCAACCGCAAAATGAGCTTCGCCGATCGAGGGCGGCATGCGACCTCTGTGCCGGAGCGCATACCAGTGATCAAGCATCTGGATCATGAAGTTGTTGAAGGCTTCCATCGTTGGCGCATAGCGATCGTATTTGCCTGGCACTGAGTTCTGTTCGTTCAGCATGAATGGGAGCCAGCCGGTTTCGCAGACGCCAAGGTCCTCAAGCAGCTCGATGGTCTCAGCCGGCCCTTGTTCCAAGAGGTCGGAATTCACCACGCTAATCGTCGCCACTCGCAGCCCGCGCTTTATTGCCTCACGCACTTTGGCCTCCCATTTCCGAACGTAGGAAGTCGAGCGCATGCCGCCATCGTAGGAGGTTTGAACGTAGCCATCAGAGTGCTTGAGCCAAAGAGGTGCCCACACGTCCAGATCAACCCCAAGCAACGAGGTCAACATCACGTGTTTGACCTCGTAGCCCTTTGAAGCCGGGAATTCTTCCGCCATCATCGCGACGTATGCTTCGAAGTATTCTGGGCCGACGCTGGTCGGCTCTCCTCCGTAGTTGTAAACCATGACCACTCGCTGAGACGGCTGAACCTCATCCCAGTAGGCGTCAATCTTTCTGCAGACTGACCGCATGGTTTCAATGGACATGACGCTCTTATCCCTGCGTTGCTCCAAGCTCAAGTAGCAGTGCTTGCAGTTATAGGGACAGTGAAGGGTCGGCATGATTGTGAAAACGAAGTAACCATTCTCAATGGTGTCCGGTACATCGTTGCCGAACTGACTAGCGATGATGCTCATCAGTGGCCTCCTCTGAAATCAGCAAGACACCCTTGTCAGCATGCATGACTCTGGACCGCGCTTTCCTCTCTTCCTCCAGCACATCCTCTGCGATGTGAAGCTGGTGGGGATTTCGTTCAAGAGCCTTGTCCAGCAGCTGGTCCTCTAAGCCACGCTCCCCTGATCCCTGCCCCTGTCGCTTCTCCAGGTCCACGAGTGTTTGCACAGTGAAAAGGCGCTTAAGCCGCCGGCCGGCGATCCGGGCTGCGAGCCATATCATGAGCAGAATGCCGCCGTTGTGATCGCTGTGCTTTGGTTGCATGTACATGAGCCTCGTCTCAACCCACCGCGATAAGGTGAGGAGGCAGATCGCCCTTCATCAATGCAGACTTGGGCAGTACGCCCTCCTCGACTTTTGATCTGGCGTACTTGATGAATGACTTGAAACCCGGGCACTCACCCTGGCCATTCCATTGGTCATGGAGAACGCCGCAGTTTGCCTTGCAGAGATGGCGCTCATCGCACGAACGACATGCCTCGGGGAGCCGCATGGCCTTTGTGACCTCCCTGAGGTAGCTGCGCGAGGACAGGATGTCTGAAACGGAGGTGGTGAACTCAACTGATACTGCACCGTCGTCGCCCTGAACCTCCTTCGTCTCAAAGAGGTTCCCGTGAGAGTGGTAGTCGTTGGTGCCACCCTTCTCGATGCAGCTGATTGTGCGGCCGTCAGCGTCGATATCTAGTGCGCCATGAACGATCGGGCAAACAACATCATCCATAGAGGTTTCGCTGTGAATCGCTTGCAGCCATGACTCGCATGGGTTGATCCAGAGGTCATCGACCTTGTCACGGTTCTCGATGTACCAGTCCAACGCGTCACAGTAGAACTGGGCTGTCTCGGAGTGCTTTGGCTGCAGCAATTTTGCATTGAGGTCACCATCGCCACTCGGGATAAAGAACCCGAAGTGCATCTTGGTGAACGCAAGATCCAGCAGCTCCTCGATCATGCTTGCGGCGCCGGCGTTGACTACAGGTCGCACCAGCGCCGTTGTGACTGAAAAGTCCTTTGGTCCGGGGACATCCTTCAATTTTGACTCTGCCATCAGAGTGCGGACGTTCGACCGCCAGATCTCTTCCTGCTTTCGCTTATTGAACCGTGTCGATCGCTCATAGGACGTGGCCACCTTGTCGAACAGCCTGCAGACGTTCAGAGCCTCAGTAGTCACAAGGTTGCTGACGATGCTGAACGAAACCTCTTGAGGTATCTGCGCCAGCAATGCTTTGGCCTTGGGCAAGGCTGATCGGTAGAACTCCTCTCCGAGCATGCTTGGCTCACCGCCGATGACGTGGATGTCCACCAAGTTGTAGCGCCGGGAGAATTCGTAGTCGCTCTGCATATGCTCGACGATCCCGGCCACCACATGCAGAAACTCTTCTTCAGACATGTCTGGCGAGGTGTCTTTTTTGTCAGACAGGATGTAGCAATGGCTGCAACGCAGCTGACAGCGGCGGGTTACGTTGATCTGGAATAGGAATGAAGAGCGTCCATTCCCCGCGCCTGTTAAACCTGGCTGCATTAGTCTCTCCCGACCAAGGTCGTCATGATTGAAATGATGTCTTCAGCTCGTGAGGACTCACCGAGCTGTGGATTGGGTGCTGATCGAGCTTGGCCGACCAGGTCGCCCAAAGCTGGGTCCATGTACCTCGACGCCGGCGTCGTGAACACCAGCCTGTTGGCGTGAATAAATTCGACCTCTTGGCGGTTGAATCGAAGGTTCACCAGCCCGGATCTAACCAGCCGCCAAAGGGGATTTAGTGTTGGGTTATGGCGGCCTGGAGAGAGACAGAACAATGTCCGCCCACGACTCTCGCGAATATGGCCTAGGCTCGTCTGGAGAAGATCCTCCTGAAGTACCTCAACCCGACCAGTTTGAGCGCAAAGCTCAACCAGTCCGGTTATAGCGCTGCGCAAGCTCGAGAATTCAACGCCAGTCAGGCTCGCAATTGCATCACCGACTTCACTGCCAAACTGTGCGCAGACGCCGGCAACATACCGGGACCAAGACTCAGACGGCCAATCCTCAACCGACAAGCTGTCAGGAGCCAGCAGCACCCGGTTTCCAGCTCTTGCAGAGCAATAGGCCACGCAAAGTGAAACCACCGGGTCGTCTCCCGCAACGACAAGGTCGTATCGTTCACGGGCATACAACGAGTCGTGAAAGGTACCGGCCATGCGCATCAGAAGCCGAATCCAGGGCATGCCGATCGGTGCCGTATGCAGAGCATCGAGCACCTGAAACCTGCGTAGCTTTACTGTCCGAATCACCGCCATGTCGGGCCATACTTTTCTGAGACCCGGGTGCGCAACACGTTCTCTCGATAACCGAACTGGCCAATCAGGGTGTACCGAGTTTTTGTGCACTGAATCTCTGTCACTCGGTGCACCCAGCGTGGGTTTGTATTGAGCATCCAGACCAGGGTGCCGTGGTTGGGCGAGATCGAAGCTCGCACCCTTACTGCACTCTGGTCGAGCAAGAATCCTTCCTCGCCCACATCGCCTTCTCCGATCTCAAGTTGGCCGCCATCCTCCGGACACCACCCGTCTTCACCGAAGTAGGCAAGACAAACCATGTGCATCGGATCGTAGCTATCGTGATGCCACTCCATGGAGTCGCCAGCCTTACCTCGTTGCAGCATCACATTCACCCGGGACCAATTGCCCATATGGCAGCGGATATGGTTGGTGAACTCTGACCGGCCGAGCGCCTCAACGAATGCCTGATAAACCTCTGGGACGGACTGATTCTGTGATGGGTTGTCGGTTTCCCAGAATGCTATGTCAGGGCTTCCCGGGCGATCTGGGACAAATGTGTCGCCCTTGATCACTTCCAGAATTCGATCGGCTTCGTCCATTGGAAGCTTGGTGACGATGAATCCATCTCGAAACAGCTCGTTGAGCACTATCAACCTCCGCTCAGGCCTGCAGGATGGACTTGGCCACTCCTTCGCACCTGAGATTTTCGTGGCGGGTAGCAAGCCTCAAAGCCCATTCTCTGACAGCGTCTACCCCATACTCCTGTAGTGCAGTGTCAATGCGCCCAAAAATGGCCTTCCACGTTGAGCAGTAGTCACTCTTTCCATGAACGCCATGCCCCTGTGCGATCGACTCGTACATGCAGCCACCTCTGCAGGATGCAAGGTAGGGGCAATCAATGCAGTCCTGGCTGAGGTTCTCCTTGCGGCTGGAGTAAACAGAGATTGCGTCGTGAAACCACTCTCCACGCAGCGCATTACCGATAGCGGGGAATCCCGCATCAGCCATCTCAAGGCACACATGGAGATCCCCGTTGGGGTCTATGTTGATGCTTTTCTGAGTGCAGTCAGATTGAAATGCGCAGGATGAGTTTGACGCTGCAGTGCTGGACTCCAGCTCAGCAAGGCGAGACTCAAGCAGCTGAAAGAAAGGCTCGACTATGATCGGCAGACGCATGAACCACGTATCGAAAAGCTCGGTAAAAACGCTGGCGAAGTCCGGACCTGAATTCACAGTCACGGTCTTGATCCCGCCGGTGAACACTGGGCGAAACGTAAGCGCCCGAGCGCTCCTCGCAGCTTCAAGCATGTGCCTTTCGGCCGCCGGAGCTCCGCCAGGCTCTACCACGAATATTGCGCCTGGCGGGCTGCGCCGCTTCCGCAAGTAGCTGTCCGAGGTTTTCCATATGACCCGGTAACGTTCAGCGTCACCAGCAACAGTCCGCTTATCTGATTCAAGGTCGATGCTGGTACCTAAGCGGCCAGAGAACAGATCATAGAGCTGCACCGCTTTCCGTTCAGTAAGGATTAGGTTGCTCTGAGCGCCAGCAATAACGCTCATGCCGTGCTGGGCGCAGACCTGCTCGACAACTTGGACGTGCTCTTTAAGTTCAGCGAGTGGAATGCTTGAAATCTCGCCGCCTACAAACTGGGCAGTGATGTGAGTCGGCCGTACCCCTAAAGCGTCCCCGCAGGTAGAAAGGACAAACTCCAGCGCCCGCCTAAGCTCGGCGGGGCTCATGCGTGCGTCAGGGCTGCCCTGCCAGCTACTGCAGTACGAGCAATCAGCGTTGCAGGCTTTCGTGAGACGTATGTGCACCGTTAATGGCTTAGCTGAATGCATCGGATGTCTCTCTTTGCAGCTGAACACTCAAGGTGGCGGCGAATTCGAACAACTCGTCTTTTCGCGCCGGTGTAGTGTTAGTGCCACCGTGCAGCACCCCTTTCAGCTCCTTGGCGAGATCCCAATCAGGATTCGCTAAAACCTCACCGGCGACTGCGCCAGGATCAAAGCTCAAAAAGTGGTAGTTCCGGTACACAATGTGCCGGAAAAGCTCTTCCCCCCCTTGGCGAGCAGCGCGGCTATACCACTCCCCGTCCGTTGATACCTGACAACCAATCGCGTCGTAGAAGAACAGTCGCTCGATCCAGTCTTTCTGGTGAAGCTCTCCATCCACCATTTCGATCAAACTGTTTGGTTCGCAGCTCGTGAAGAACTCTTCGTAAGCACCAAGGAACTCTGACTCTTTAACGGGGTTTGCACTCGAACTTTCTAGGCGCCGGCGGTTAAGACTCCCCACCTTCGCCCGCCTGGCCACCATGGAGATGTATTCACTGCGGTCGGCTGCGTGGATGCCAACCGATCGCTTAGCATGCTCCCAAAGCCTCTTCAGCCCAGCGCAGTCACCATGCGACACAATCCGCTGCTGCTCCGGACTAAGCTGCTTATGCCAAGCCCAACCGCCGCTGCAGACAACTGCAAACTCACAGGCCTTGCACTCGGGGTAAGGCATTCGATGCCTGAGGGCCAGCTCTGGTGTGTTATTGAAGATGGTCTTAGCTGCAAAGGATTCATCCAGGATGTGTAAGGTCTGGGTGCCGAATCGACTCTCCTCACCAGTGAAGCTGGAATTGAAAGTGACCTCCCCGCTTGGCTCCACCTCGATGTCATACGTGTCGTTCCCGGCATAGTGGTAGTGAGTCAGGGTTCTACAGGCCGCCTCCATTTCAACCATTGGGCTGAGCTCAACGCTATTTGGCAGCAGGGCGTGCAGATCGAGAATGAATTGGGATACGTCGCCATACGAGCAGGCACGGCTGAAGTAAGTCTTCCCGGACCCAGCCGGGTAAAGCATGTCGCAAGTGATGTCGGTGATACCCGCCGGTAAGAAGGTATCCACCAAGAATTCTGGTCCATCCGCAATGACCGCTTGGCTCATTGTCACGCAAAGGGTTCGGCGCCTTATCCCCGTGATGGCCTTGAGGGTCTGAAGATATCTGGGCAGAAGCCGCAAGTCCTTTTTGAAGCGATTGGTGTCCGGCTCCCACGGAACGAACAGATCAATCCCAGCCGGGTACTGCTCCCCCATCCGGTTTAGAAGATCAACGTAACCGGGATCTTTGAAAATCAGGTTCGTGCACCAGATCAGCGAGGCCTCAGCGTCATATAGCGCGTCCCAGGACGCCATACGCTCCAACGTCCAGGGGAGGTTCCGCTCCCAGAAGGCCAGTGGCATCATCGTCAGCTCGCCGCCGAGTAGTTCCACGTTGATCTTGGAAACCTTTCGGTCTGCTTTGAACAGCTCTTCGATCTTATCGAAGGTCTTGCGGTAGACCTCCTCTGACATCTGGGACCGGTCTGACAGGAGCTCGGGCGCGATATAGCAATGTTCGCAGCGCAGGTTGCAGAGCCGTGTAGGCGCGATACAAACGTTGAGCATGTCGAGAGCGTTATGCATGAATCACCCCGCCTCGATCACTAACCCGGATTGCATCGCCTGCGACCAATGCATTCGCCTCCACAACACCCACAGCGACGGGAATTTTGGCCGCTTCGATGTGCTGTATCAGGTGAGAGGTAATAGCCCCTCTAACCACGAGCACCGCTGATGCATCTTTGATTAGTGGCAGGTGCTGCATGCCGCAATTTTCCAGCACCAGAATTCCCCCGGGGCGCGGGTCCTTCGGAGTGGACACGAACCCGCTCAGTCCTGTGGCTGGTATTCGCGAGGACCAGACGGGGCCGCAAATGTTATCTGGCTCTAGAGGGAAGGTTCCTACACCCAAGAGCTGAGGCATGTTGGGCCTATGGATCGAAGCCTCCCAGTACCCAGCTTGGGTACCGAGAAAATTCAGGAGATCCTGTCCGGCACCCTGGCGAATAATGCTTTCGATCGCCGCCTGCAGATCACCCAACCTGACCATCATCAACGTTGTGGCAATGTCTTTTGCATAATCAGCTGGTGACTCACAGAAGACTGCTGCGCTGTCGATGTCCTCTGAAGAAAAGTCGGCTTGTGCTTTCGCTGATGCAAACGCGTCGTACCCGCTCAGTGGTAAAGCCTTTCGCCCCTCCCACATTGGATGCTGCCCCTTATCGCGCGCATCCGCGAGGATCGCTGTAGGCCTCAGTCGTGCCCCGCGCTCCCAGCTTCCGCCGAGCCCCAAAGAAAGCAGAATGGTCGCTGCCCTATTCAGTCGCCCAACGGTCTGGGCCGCATCCTCTAGTTGGGCTTTCACCGATCGCAGAAGCTCATTGACAGGTTCGTCGCCAGATAGCCTTACAGCAGGTATTTGTCCAAGGTGGTCAGCCAACTCGACAAGGCCACTGGCTCCTTGCAGAGGCTTCACACCCAGTCTGCTGAAGTCATCGAAGAGAGTGCGCAAAAGCTGGATGCGTGAAGAAACGCGGCAGTAGCGAACGCACCCAAAGGCAAAGACATCCCCGGGGGACAATGACGCGACTATTCCGGCTGACAGCGGATTCCGGTGTGCACAGCCGGTCTGGGTTATCCGTGTTCCAACCAAACTCCGATAACGATTTTCCGCGCATGCGCGGAAAGAGTCTGTGTTCACCTGAAGCAAGGTCAACCCGTCACGTGAATATGCAAACTCAATCGAAATGGCCCCGAGCCCGGCCAAATCAACTAGAAGCGTTGCCGCCTCGGACGCGTACCTGGGCACCTCTGATCGTTGGCTCGCACGAATTAGATGCCGAGATATTACCTCCGTGCCGTCAGTGACCCCGCCATGCCCTGCCACCTCGCATGCTATGACGCCTGACTGTTCGCCGGAGAGGTACTTGGCCACACCGTAGACTGGGGCCTCAATAAAGGGCTGGATAAGCACGCGCCCTTCAGAGCAAGCCCCGTAGCTCTGAAGTACATCGTTGGTCGCCTCACCAAGACCTGAGCGATCGTCAACAACAATTGAGTCGAAAAGCCCCGCCGTCGTCCCGTGTGATTCTGACTCCAATGAGTGGATCGAACGGACAATGTAACGCCCCTCCGGGAGTCGCTCGAAATGAGCAACCTTGTCCGATCGACCCACCACAAGTCCGTCAGGTACGTTTGCCCCTAACTCCGCAGCTCGATTCAGAAGCGCTGCCTTTGGCGGCAAACCTGTACTGAAGCCATATCCTGTCTTGATGGGACTTACCGTGCGCTGGCTGTGTCGGTAACAGCTTAAGAGCAGGTACAAGGCTGCCGATGCAGACAATGGGTACCAGATCGTCATATCGAAGGGATAGTCGGGGCCGGAAATTCCCAGAGGAATCCAAGCACCAGCAAGGGTGATCCAGCTGAGATTGCGCAGCCATGAGTCTTTGGCAAGAACTCCGAGGTAAGTCAGAAGAGCCGATGCCAAAAGGAACCCGGCAAGACCCCACCAAGACCCCATGAACGCATGCCCGACAACGGATAGGTTCGTCCTCAGCTGCTGCTGGAAGTGGTATCCAGCGCCATTGAACTCCTCATTGGAGGCAACAGCATCTGTCATCAATTGCGGGTACGTGAACCGACCGAGCCAACGCTTGCCGTGGCCAGTGAGATACTCACCCGCAAGCAGGGAGTGGTATGCGGTCCTACGATTGAACGCCAGCCCCACATAATATGAGTCCGCCGGTAGGTCATCGAGAAACCCCTGAAGCCCTCCCCTTCCCACATCAACCATTGGGAAGTGGGCATAGCGACCCGCGAGGTAATTATCAGCAAACGGCCAGGGCTGCTCACTGAAATCGAGAAACACTACATCTGGCCGAGTAAGCATGTATCGTCTGAAGGCGCTGATGCTCAGTAACCTCTCGCTGTTCTGATACGCCTCGTAGTAAGGCGCCTTCACGAGGATCTCCTCGCCACCTACTCGAACATGTGTGACCTCAATTCCCCTCGCATTAAGCAGCTCAATGATCACCGGCGTCGCGCCTCGATCGTTCGTTTCGAAGGAGGCTAGAAATACCTCTTTCCCCCCGATCGACTGAACAAGAGCATCGAAATCACTCAGCAGGTCAGCAAGGGTGAACGTAGCGTCACCATACATCCAGCCGTCACTGACGAACTCATGATCCGTTGTGAGGCCCAAGACAACTGCTGATGGATTACGCTTTATCCACCCCTTGTACTCATCGACAGAGATCTCGTTGTCAGACGTCCCCAGCTCGACACCAAGCTGGGATAGTGCGCTGGTTCCCCCCACCAAAAACTCGGGATCGACACCGAGCCTGCTTTTTGCGGCTTCGGCAACGCTGGCGGCTATGCCGCCATACTCATCAACAAGGACAACCCTTTTCCCGGCGTTCCGGACACGATTGATAAAGCGAGCTGAATCCTCAAGCAACTCAGCTACCGTCAGGGTTCCGCGCTCAGAAAACAGGCTTGGGTAAGGTGAGACACGCAATACCTCCACTTCCCCCCGTGACATCAAATCAAGGAACTCGGAGGCTTCAACACCAAGTTCAGATGAGCGCTGGTCTTCAAGGCCCATAAAGCTAAACGGCACCGGAACCTGCAGGTAATCTGTAGGCGCATTCTGGAACAGCGCCGCCCGGCCAAGGTCTTCGCCTTGATCGCTTGAGAGGGTGAATGTGATCCCAGCCAATACGGCAAAGATGATGGAGAAGCGGCTCTTACCGGCTCTGAATAGCCAGTAAACTGCACCGAGGATGACCAGCGCGGGCAGAAACGAGATCCCTGCCAGGCCTGCACCAGCAATCCCCGCTGCAACCGGGAATGCCATGGCATGGCCCGACAGCAGAAGCCCGCCCACCGTAAGTACAACCTTGTTCATGAATACGACTCTCCAAATCGGCGCAACCTGTAGGCGCTCCGCTTAATACGCTGCAGGTAGTCTTTTGACGCTGGCTTAAGCGTGGGGTTGGAGAGGACAACGGTAACGAGTAACGGCTGAACTTCATCAAGGTTCACCATTGCCCAAAGGATCAGGTCCTCAAAGAGGTGTGAGACCTCAAGGCCAGAAGGAAGCACTGTCACGCCGGCGCCGACTTCAACCTCAAGGTTCTCCCACTTGGCAGCCAGGCAGACGGCGTCACCGATGAATGATGAGAGCCGATGATGGGGGTTGAGAATGGCAAAGGCCGTCACGGTTGCTGGTTCGACATCCACTGTGTGGTAGTTGCCAGCCAGAGCATGAGCAATTATCTGAGGACAGTCTCCGAAGTTCAGCAGTCCCCCGGAGAACTCAACCTGCAGGCCAACACGGTCGTAGAACCAGAGCCTTTCTCTGGGCGTCAGCCCGAATAGAGCCCCATCGAAAAGCTGAACTTGAGTGCTTCCCTGGACCGCCTGAAAGAACCCGTCGTAATCATGTATGAACGCCTCTTCGTAAAGGATCTGGCTGGCTTTGGACTTGGCAGCAGCTTTCCTTCTAAGCCGTCGCAGACGTCGCTCATCCCCATAGCGGGTGACACCTGACAGGTCCAGACACTCAGGAGCGAGTGCATCCCATAGCTCAAAGAAACCCGGGCATGAAGTTAATCCGGCGCCAGCATCGCCCATCAAATTGCGTAACGTTTCCTCTGGCAACGCCTTGTGTGGGTACCAACCCGAGTTGCAGGCCTGCAGGTAAGGGCAGGCTTCACAAAATGAGTGTTGGTAGCTCAACTTGCGGTCCAGTTCAGAAGAGTTGGACCAAACAACCTTGAGCGCAGCGTGCTTATTCCATGCGTTCATACCGACCGACGGGAGCACCGCCTCTGTTCCAGTCTGATTCGGATTCAAAGAGAGGTTGCCCCGATGATCCCAATGGTACTCATAGGCATCATTGAGGGTGTTCTGCGATCGCGACAGAGTGCCAAGCGACTTGCGAATATCATCAAGGTGGTCAACCGTCAGGCCGTAAGGCTTACCTTTCTCAGTCAGCTCTGCGATGAAACGAGCCACGTCCGCATACTTCGGTTGGTACTGCTGGAAATAGGCTTTACCCGACCCCCATGGGAAGATCATGTCGCACGTGATGTCCGTGATCCTCCGCTTTACGAAGGTCTCGATGATGTAGTCAGGCCCCAGGTCAATCACTCCCTGCCCCATGATCAACACCAGATTGAGCATGTTGCAGTCCCCAAGCGCTTCGATTCGCTGAAGGAACTTTGGAAAGATGGCCATACCGCGACCGAAGCGGCCACTTTCGCTGCCCTCAAAGCTGATAGCGATATCCATGGCAGGATGGTGACGATGAGCCCTGAGAAGGTCCAAATAGCGCTCATCCTTCCACATAAGATTCGTGCAGAAGGTGAACTCCGTCTGAATGCCTTCGGCGTTGAGCTCGCTAATGCGATCAAGGGTCCAAGGGAGGTTCCGCTCCCAGAACTCATAAGGCATCAGGGTAGCCTCGCCACCAAGCACATCTAGATGCAGGTAGGTCACCGAATCATCAAGACGGAACGCCTCAATGATCACCTCAACGCAACGGCGATAGGTGCTCTCGTCGATGTACTCTTTGAGGCGCAAAAGCTCAGGCTGGATGTAGCAATGCCTACAAGACATGTTGCAGTTTAGGTTGGTTGAGATGGTGGTGCTCATCATCTCAATCGAACGGTTTCTTGGCAGGGCAGAAGGCATGATATTCATACCTTCATAGTGGGTAGCGAAAGCAGCAATAACGGGGGTTAGTGGGTCAATTCACCGGCAGCCGTCAGGCATGTGACCGTGTGCGTGCTAAATGCATTCTTTGTTCAGTTGCCAGGCGCTGTGAAGTCACCCTGATTACGGGATCTTGGGTTACACCTGCAGGTTGCCCTGATCTTGGGTTCCTCAAAAGCCAGCGTAGGATCTCGGCATTATGGTCAGCCGCAATCAGCTCGCCCGAAAGGCTCCCCAGCTGCAGCCGACTCATTCCATCAGTCAGCAGTTTTGATAGTGGATCTGTGGGCTGGCGATCGCACCACGCCCAGACAGCATGAGGAGATAACTCAAGGCTGAAAAGGTCGTCGTAAACCAAGTGTTCTACAACCACTCTCTGCTCGTGGGCGTCAATGGCCTCAAATTCAGAGTCGCCAAGCACCATTGATGCCCCTACTGCTTGATAGGCCCACATACGCTGGATCAGAGGCTTGGAGAAGGCGTCCCCACGCAGAAGCACTGTCCTACCATTCAGGGACTTTACCCACTCATGGAATGGCGCCGATTGAATAGGCTCCTCAACAGTCTCTTTGCTGCAAAGCCGTATTGACCTGATCCGTTCCAAAGACTCCCTGTGCACCTCAAGTGGCCGGTTGTAGGCCCCGTACTTATTCTCAACAGCCTTCCAGAGCTTCTTGTAGCCCGGGCAGTCCCCTTGGTCCCACGCCCGAACATCTTCTGTGGCTGCAGTACGGTAGTGATACCACCCCCCAGCGCAATAGGAGTGGAATTCACATTGAAAGCAGTAGTCGTGATAGACAGAGAGCTTGTTGTCGAGCTCTGCTGTATTGCCTGAGAGCACCTTCCAAGCCCAATCCTCATCACCAAGATAGATCTCCGTCTCAGCAACTGAGGCCTCGTCGGTCGTCTGATTGGCGTTGAAGGTTGTCAGCCCATTCGGCTCAATAGCAAGGTCGTACCGAAAGTTGCCAATGCATTGATAGCTGGTACCCCTGAAGACAGCACTCGTCATCTCATCTGCAGGCGTGAACGTGATGCCGGCAGGAATCAGCTCCAGCAACCTGACCAGGTAGTCGCTCATCTTTGCGAACTCAACCATGTTGGGCTGCCAGAACGAACGGCCGGAACCAAAGGGGCTGATCATCTTGATTGAGAAGTCTTTGATCCCTAGTGGCAGGAATTGCTCAAGAAGATATTCAGGCCCCAGCTCAACTACCGCCCGGGTCAGAATGACGTCCAAGATCTTTTTCTCGACGTGAGCTTCAGCAACAGTCTCTTTCCAGCGATCGAAAAGCTTGGCACCCCGGCCAAACCGATTCGTGTCCGGCTCCCATGAGGTGTAGAGGCACATCTCTGCACGGTCACCGTACTTTTCGAACAGATCCAAGTAGTCCCGGCGTACTTTCTGGTCGGAGAAGATCAAATTTGACAGGACGTTGATAGATCCCGGCGTCTTAAGCTGGGAGTTGAGGTCTCGACACTGATCAAGGGCAAACGGCAGGTTTTCTTGCCAGTAGGAAACGGGCAGGCTTGTGATCTCGCCGCCGATCAGCTCCCACTCTACCTCTTCCAGGCCGTGGTCGATCTCGACCAAGCTCCGGACCTGCCGGAACACCGATCGAAATGTCTCTGAGCTCATGAACTCTCGGTTAGCAAGCTGAGCGGGGTCGATGTAGCAATGAGTGCAGCGCCGGTTGCACCACCTGGTTGCGGTAATGCTGATATTGGCTTGATTCAGTCTTCTAGCTTTATGCATGGCTTCTCTGCAGCGCCCTATTCCAAAGTGCGGCACCGCCGGCACATTCCCCAGACCCATCAAACACAGGTACGTGAGATGGGCCGCCAGAGCAGTAATCTAAGTGGACGCAGCCTGAGCACATTGCTGCCCGCTTGCGCTCAGCAAGGACACGCCTTGCTCGATTGGGGTTCGACAGCAATTCAGCCATGGTCTCATCTGCAAGGCTTCCCAAGTGGGTTCCCTCAAGGTCTGAGTACAGAGGGTTTGTAGTGACAACCCCATCTGGATTCAGCGTGAGAAAACGTTTCTCGCTAGCCACATTGAACTGATTGTTGCCGGTGAGGGGATCTTGATTGAAGGCACCGATGGAGATGCCTGCAGTCTCCAGCTCAGCACCCCGGCGGTCTTCAAGCTCGGCGAGAAATTTCCAGACCTCGCTGTATGAAACGGTCAGCGGCAGAATTGGCACGCCGCCGGCGGCATATTCCGGGCGCCGTCGAAATGATTCAAAGTTAACGGACAGATCAAACTCCCACGCCATGCAATCAGTTGAGAGCATGAAGTCGGCCAGCTCATCTACACCGGCATCAATGGTCTCGCGATTGAGCTCAATATTGACGGGGCATCGTATCCCTGCCTGCCAAAGCTTATTCAACCCACGCGCGAACTGCAGTCGATATGCAGCCTCATCCCCTTTGAGTGAAGCCTTCTTCCCCAGGGCAAACGTGGTTTCGACTTGTTGGCCGAAGAACTCATTTGCTAGTTCAGGAAGCCAGTCGGGTACTGCGAAGCAATTGGTGACCATGGTTTGCCGTGCATAGGGCAAGATCTGTCTTGCCCTCTCGCAATACTCACGCATGATCTTCTGACCAACTACAGTCGCTTCCCCGCCCTCCCATATCAAGACGGTCTGGTTGTCCGACCAGAAATGATGATTGAGGAAGGACTCTAGGGTGCGCAGCGAGAGACGCTCTTTCCGGGCGCGGTTCTCAGCTGTAAGGTAACACCGCAAGCAATCAACGTTGCATTGTCTGGTCACATTGATGAATGCAACATGATCTGCCATGCGTGAGGCGCCCTAGCCCACAGCGATGATATTGGACTGTGCCGTAGTTTTAACCTCTGCAGGCTTCTCGATCCCAAGCGTCTCGATCGCCTTTCCGGCCTTGAGGATCGACCCAAACATGCCTGTCAGTTCAGCTATCGCTAAAGCTGCAACCTTGGGCTCTACACCAAGGGAGTCTGCAGCCTTTACGGCTATCTCAGAAGGCGGCTCAACGCCTCGATCGACATCAACAGAGCTTTTCAGCTGAGTTACCTTTGCGATCTCACCCCACACGGCATTGAATGCATCTTGGCCACCAAGGGCGGAGACAAAGGCGCTACCAATCCCTGAAGCAAGTTCCAGCTGCTTCGGTGAAGGTGCTTTGATGTCATCGCCCTCAGCTCTTGGCAGGTACTTGTCGAGGACGGTATGAATGCCGTGCTTAATTTCGTAAACCATGCCTGCGGCATCGGGGATAGCCAGGCCCGTCAATGATGCAACAGCGCGGATGAGGTTCGGGACTGGCGTCCGGGAATCCAACTCTTGCTCCAGCATCTGGAGTCGAGCGTTTCGCAGCTCGGTGTTCTTCAGGTGAATTGCAGAAGCAACCAGGTCTACCTGCTCTCGGAAGTATTCATCCCCTCCAAGCTCGTGCTCGATGACCTGGTCCAGCCGGGACTTCACATAGTCCATAGCCTCTTCAGAAACCGAGTCGGTAAACAGGGCCTGCATCTCGCTATTGCGGGTGATCTGGTCAGGGGTATGGCCCAGAGCACGAGCAAAACGGTACTCAAGGTAGCCGTCCAGGGGGCTGAGTGAATAGGTCCCGCTCCCCTGCCTCAGCCACAGTGTTGAATACTCAGCCAACAGATCCGCATATGCCCGCACCGGTTCAATGCAACTGGTGTCGTCAGGCATCAGGACTCTGACATTCAGGCTTTGCTGCTCTGCTTCAGACAGTACAAGAGCCGGGTCGATACTGCAGTCAGCAGGCACATCAATCGTGCACTGATTGAGAGTCCCTGTAATCAGCAGAAGGCTGAAAACAAAGTTCTCGCAAAGCGCTTCACCGGTTTCATCAAGGGATGGAGCCAAACCCACAGAGGCAGCATCCAACGGCACACGCATCAGCTCGACGTCGCACTCGACTTGCGTATAAGCGACGTTTCGATCGAACTTTTCGGCCTGGTTCAGCTTGATCTCGTTTGCTTGCTTTTCGAAGATCTGGTTCAGCTCAGACGCTTTGAGTCCTGCAAGGAACTGCATACCCTTACCTCCATCCCCGTGAGCCGTGGCAAGCACCGTGACAGGCGCCATGGCAAGCGGTATGGCAAAGGCCCCAGTCGCCGACATCAGTTGAATCGCGATCTTTGGCCGTGGCCGTTTGAGCAACCAACAGGTTGTCGATAGCGAGCGGCTCAGTGGTCTCGATCATTCCCACCAGTGCCTCGTGGTACTGATCCACCACTGGCTTGATCGGATTGAGCTCAAGGACTGCCCGCAGTCGCTTCACCTGCTCATCAGCCGCCAGCTCTTCAGCTTTAGCTGAAACGCTAATCCTTGTGCCAACATTGGCGTGATTGGCCAGTACGGCTGCACTCACTGCCAAACCGACCAAAACGCGGTTTACGTTCTTGGTCTTCATACCCCCTCCTATTTATTGATCGTGGCCCAAAGGCCATCTGTCACCCTGCAACCGCTATAAGGGAAGATGTCTCTTCAGTAGCCAACATCTCATTCAGCAATTTGAATGCGATAAAGCCACCTGCACACTCTCCCGACTCGTCGGTCTTAGGTGTTGCCATGCAACCGCTTGAACAGATCGGTTTGTATCGGCATCCGAAACAACTTTCCTGCCGAACCTCTCGCTCCGAAACAAGATCCCCTACATCAACTACCGCTGCACCTACAGCTTTGGAGTTACTGATCTCAGATGTGAGGGCAGTACACGCAGCGTAATAAGTTGTTCCATCAATCGTGTGGAAGCGAGAGTCACAGGCCCCCGACAAGCAACCATACCCACCCGCTTGGCCAGCCCTGAGCCTGCGAACACTGTCAATCNAGCCATCAAGCGGCGATATATTGAGTGGCTGCTTCTCACTCCGGGCTTCCTGAATAAACCTTCTGTAGCTGACCAGAAATCGTCCGATCCAGCTGCTGTAGTCCCTGTTGGAAACCCCCAGCCAATCCCAGTTCGTAACCGCGTAGCCAGTCCGAGTCAGCCTCTCGAAGTGCACCTGGCTGATACCTCGCTCCAACAAGAACTCAATAAGCCCCGCAGGGTTCTTGAATCGCTCGATTAAAGGCCGGGTTACCGTGATGACCATGTAAGGGGAAATCCCAGATCGTTTCAACTCAACTACGTTACTCCAGTACCGGCTTTCAAATTCTTGGTTACTTTCTGGCCTGCCCATCCTCATGAGCCGGATCTCTGGGTCCCAAGAAATCCCAATGTTGGCATTGAAGAATTCCTTGTAGAGCTGCGCCCAGCGGAGATCAAACGTCATAAGGTTCGTCTGGATGCTGAAGCGAACAGTAAAGTCTGCGAGCTCCTGAGTGAGGTAGACGCACATTTTGCGTACAAACTCAGGACCAAGGAGGGTTGGCTCACCTCCATGCAGCTGGAACAAAACGGTCTGGCCTGGTTTAGCAAACGCCCTCACCTGCCCCGGGACTGCCATCACCTCGTCCCAGGACATCCTTTTGGGATTGTTTGGGATAAAGCAGTGAGCGCAATGAAGGTTACATGCCTCAATCACCCGGAGGTAAACCATGTGATCAAACTCACCGACCCCATTCATCGCGACTTCTCCAGGCCGTAGGTGTAAGGATCAATATTGAGGAGTCCTGCGCCAGCAATGTACGCGGTAGCAAGTTGTCGCCCCTTAGGGCTCTCAATAAAGTCGGAGACGTGCATAAGGTGGCTTCTGTATCCCGCGCACTCCCCGGTACCGGTATGAACCTGATGGTCTGTGATTGGGCAACCCGACCTGCAAAATGAACGAAAGCTGCAGGACTGACAGTGATTAGCGACATGCTCAATCATCTGGACCTTGATCCAGCCCTTTCTCGCTGGACTGGTCTGAAATGCATCAACACCGTCGTGGGCGTTGGGCCAGTTATCCTTCTCGTACTCAATACGGTCAGGGCAGGTGTTTAACCCACCATCCGGGTTGACCACGAGGAAATCTCGCTGACACTTCCCACCCCAGCGCTCGCCAGGCATGTTGTGCATGACCCCACCAATAGAGGCCGCAACCGCGTTGTTGTAAACGCACTCACCGGTTTGCTCAAGATCGGCCATTGCCAGATCAAAAAGGCACCGGAGGAATCGGCTATGGGCTTGGTTGTCAGGGCGGTCGGCGCCCGCACCATAGCTGTTGTACCGCTCGATGCTGAAGTAGTTGAACCCATGGGACTTGAACCAGCCATAGACCTTCGCCGGGTTTGCAGTCTCGTTCGTCGTTGGCACCATGATTGGCCCAACCTCAATCCCATTTTCTCTGGCCAGCGCTACCTTCTGGAGCCAAAGCTCCATGTATGCCTCACTGCTGCCGTTGATAGTCCGGCCTGAAAAGTCGATGGAGGAGCCAACGAAAGAACCGCAGCGCTCCTTGAGGAATTTCAGATGGGATGGGCGCAGCGGAATCAAGCTGGACTGAATGTTCTCGACAACCTCAAAACCTTCTAAACCTGCCCTCACCTGGTCTGAATACCAGAACAGATTATCGGCGCTCAGACTGAGCGGCTCGCCACCGTGATACAGCACCGAGATCTGGCTGTGTCCTTCTCGTAACGCAAGATCCCTGATCAGCTTAAGAGATGCATCAAGGGTGTCGGGAGTCATGCGCCCCTTGTCGCTTCTCACCTCCTCAGGGAGGTAGCAGAAGTCACACCCAACATTGCAGTAGTTTGTGGGCTTCAAGTAGACCGTCAGCATGCTGCGATCAACTCTGATGCTGTCAGTCGGTGACGGGCCGCAACAGGGTCAATCCCTAACCGGTAAAGCGCTCGATCAGCCTCACCTGACAATACGCTTTCCTTGAGCCGAGAGAACACCATCTTCCAAGATTCACAGTAAGCAAACTTGCCGCCGAGCCCTTTTTCAAAGAGAACCGCGTCGCGTGCACATCCGCCTTCACACTCTTGGAAATGAGGACAGCTACGACAATCTGGCGGAACGTTTCTAGCCCTCCGGATGATGTCGCGGGATGCTGGCGAGGAAGCCAGAGCCGGAACAATCTCGGAGCCGATATAGGTCCTTACATCTACAGATTGGACCTCAGAATCAATGACTCCAGTGAGGATGTTTCCAAACCGATACTTCCTGTCACCCAGGTCGCTGAACTCCGAGCAATTGAAAACTGACCCATCGGGGTCAATGGTAAGGAAGCGGCCACCGCAAGACTTTGTCCAGGGGCAAAGCTGCGCTCTATGACCTGCTACCTTTGCGAGCATCTGATCAAGGGGAGTGATGTTGAACGCCGGCATCTCATCAATCCAGCGCTCGAATAGATCCAAAAGCATGCGGCCATACGTGGATGGCTTAATGAGCATGCCAGATTCCTTTGCTCTACCTGCTGGATAGGCATAGTTGAACCGTATGTCAAAGCCGTGGTTGCCATACGCAACAGCCCGCTCATAGATCCCTTGGGCGTCTTGTGCCGAGCCTTCGTCGTAGACGCCGATCACCAAAGGTCTGAAACCATCCCGGATAGCCGCGTCCATCGCCCGCCAGAAGAGCCGATCATAGGTGTCAGCATTACCTTTGACGGTACGATATTTTTTGTAAGGGTCGTAGCTGGTAGAGATGCGACCTTCAAAGACCTCTTCGAAGACGCCCTTCCACCGTGCTGTGTCATAACTCAGAAGATTGGTCTGCATGGCGAAATTCAGCTTGATGCCCTGCGCTTGCGCATATTCCGCGCATGCGCGGAAAAAGTCTGGCTGCATGAGCATTGGCTCGCCGCCGTGCCATATCCAATCCACGCGAGGCGTGAGATTGCCAGAGAGCCGATCCAGGATCAGCTTGAAGTCATCAAGCGTCCAGCGCTCAGCACCGTCGGGCGGGGCTGAGCAATAGGAGCAGTCGGCGTTACATTCCTTGGTGGGCTTGGCGATGACAACTGAGTAAGGCATTCATGGGACCTAGTCGGTGTAGTAGCAGAACACATCGACGAGACTGTCCATGGTTCCATAATCGGCAACGTCACCCTCGGATTTGGTAATCACAGTCCAATAGGTTCCGTTGTCCACTAACCTATAGTGGTAACCATAACGCCCAATTAAGTCCTCTTCCGCGCTCGGACCCGTATATCCACCTCGCATACTGGCCGGTCGCAACGACGCCTTAGCGGTTCCAGTAGCCCCACACATTGGTTTATTCACGATCCAAGCGTCGCGAACGATGTATGTCCCGATCTGCACATAGTTCGGGATTGACTCGGATAGCTTACGGTTGCCACGACTGCGGACAATCACATCGTCAACAGTAAGGGTCTGGCCGGCGGCCACCTCCACAGTCCCGCTCGCTGAGCTGAGGGTCAGAGAACCGACATCAGCCCTCAAAACTGGGTCTGGCTCTGAGAATGTGATGTCCCCCGCCTCTTGGATCTCCTGCCCACCCATAAAGAAGGTGGTTCTCATGCGGTTGTCTTCGGGGTCACCGGTAGCAACGCGAGAAAGCTTATTTGCCAAGCCCGGCTCAGAGCCTGGGATGCCGATGAACGTGGTGATCTCAAAGGTCGCCGCATTGCTGATCGTTGTCCCAGGCAGGCTGTTGACCAGATAACCGTCCCAGTCTGCTATAGCCCCTTGGACTACCCCGAACATATTCCCCGTGCAAACAGTCGAAATGGCTTTGTCGTAGCGATTGACGTCCGGAAGCGCGGGCAGATAGTCATTAGCCTCTAGAACATCTTTAGCAGTGGCGCATGTGGCGCCACCCGGCCAAGTACCGGTGTTGGATCGGAATGACCGGGCCGCATCAATCAGTTGCTGGGTATCCTGAACAGTAAGGTCTGCACGCTTGATGTTTAGCTGCTCCACAAGGTTGGGTGTTGTGAGTGCAGCCAGCAAAGCCATAACGGCGAGAACCACCGTAAGCTCAAGCATGGTGAAACCCTGTTGGCGGGAGGCAACCGGAGCCGGGCTTAAACCAAGAATGTGAGTCATCGTGATGTCTCGCCAGAAAGTGTACGTTTTTGGAATTGAACCCAGTCAGTGGTTGCTGGCTTCGCATACGGAGTTGAGACTTGGATTAAGGTATGGCCTCCCGCTAAAGGCGACGTCTCATACCCCTCCCAGCCATCTAAAGCCTCATCAACTTGAACGCCTACCGTGCAAAATCGCTCCTGCATCTTGAACAGGTACGGCGTATTAAACGGGCTCATTACAGGGAGGTAATGATCCCCGTCTAACAACGCATCAAGCTGGGTTACCGAGGTCCAATCAGTGACCTCTCCATGAAAGCTGGTCGTGACCTGCAGCGTGACCGGATTCCTAACCGCGATCGTTGCTTTCTGCCTCGCCAGCTCGCACGTATTCAGGATCTGGTGACCCTGCTCTACTGCCCCTCTGATCTGAGCAAACTTGTACTGCTCAAAAATGCTGGGAGTAAGAAACGACAAGAGCATCATGATGATCGAAAGGACGACCATCAGCTCAATAAGGGTGAACCCCTCCTGCCTATTCATCACATCCCCGGCCTCATGGTCACCAGAGGAACGTAGAACCCCAGTGCAAAGAGCAAGATGGATGAGACCAGCACCAGCATCGCAATCTTGCCAACCAGGCCGGCAATCCTTTGTGAATACTGGGTGAAGATCTCTGTAAGTGCTTCAGTCAGGTTTTCCAAGATCCGAGCACGACCGTCGGGGGTTTGCTCTTCGAAG
Source organism: Oceanospirillaceae bacterium (assembly GCA_002723385.1). GTDB lineage: Bacteria > Pseudomonadota > Gammaproteobacteria > Pseudomonadales > Oceanobacteraceae > Oceanobacter. The sequence continues at coordinate 24,037 of PBNY01000001.1, forward strand.
CCTTGGAGGTTCTGAGAGATGATCTTTGGCCATGCCGGGTCATCAAAGATTTCACCGATCTCACGCCCTTCAGCTAGAGCCTGCTGGGCCGTCTCGTACATGATGCGCGGCTCACCAGTCGAGCGTTCATGCAGAAACTTGAAAACCATAGGGTTGGTGTAGCCCGATGTGGTTAAAAGCTGATAGGCCTGGATGAACTCGAGCCCCCTTTTCACCCTGGTTCGGTTATCAAACAGCTGAAGTACCGGCCAGCCTCTTGTCACCTCCCATAGCCGCTTCTTGAACACGAAGCCCAGCACTACAGCGAGTAGCATTAAGTGCCACTGTGTCGTGTAGAGCGTATTAAGCCCCATCAGAATCTCTGAGATCTTCGTTACTTCGATAGGGAGTTTCTGCTCGTAAACGAACTTGTGCATCATCGACCCCCCAAACAGCGGAAAGCCAATGCCTGCTGCCACCCCAACAATGCCGTAAAGAACGGCGGTAAACATTGGTTTGGCGAATTCTTTTCGCGTCCTCTCCCTAGACCTGAGCGTTTCGGCCGCTCGCTTGAGAGAGTCAGCAAGCTTCCCAGATCGGTCCCCCGCATCAGCCAGAAGCAACGCTGTCTCGTCAAACCTAAGAAGCTTGAAATACTCTGCAGGCAGATCACAACGGGCCAGATCCTCTCTGGAAATGCCCAGCTTCTCGAAGTCCACCGATTCCAGAATTGCCCGGCCAAGGGTTTTCCCTGACTCAAGCTTGGAAGCCAGAGTGATCAGAGCGAGGACCTGCTCGTTCATCGGAAGCCGGCGATCCGTTAAGGCCGCCCGTATCCCACCAAAGTGATCAACCACAACACTTTGGATAACGTTATCTGAAACCCCGCTGAGTGAGATGGCCTCCTCCTGAGTTACAGCTTCAACCCGCTTGGTCAGGATTGTTCCTTCCTGACCGATGAACTTAACTAGAAAGAAAGCCATCTATTCACCTGTTACCTATTAGTTGCAACGGAAGACAATGACCAGGTTGCCGGAGGATGCAGTCGCGCTTGTGATGTTGGAGGACTTGTCAGCCGGATACTTGGGCAGGCCCGAAGCAACATCAGTAAGAATGCTGGCATCAGAGATACCTGTCGGGTAGGAGATTGTGACCGCAGTAGCGGTTGCAGCAGTTACAGACCAATTGCTTTCCCACGGGGTTTGCGCAGGGATACCGCGTGCCACGAGCTTCGCAGTGGTAATGGATGCACAGGTGCGAGCCATAGTCTTCACGCGAAGAATCGNGCTAGGAAAGTCCTTCATAATCTGCGTCTGAGCAGCCTGAACCTTGGAGTCTTCTTGGCTCTGGAACAGACCCGGAACCAAAAAGATCAGCAGCATCATGACGATNGAGAGTGCTACAACGATTTCAATGAGCGTGAAACCTTTCTGCTTCTGCGCCTTCTGGCCTTCTTGCGACATGGTTGTTACCTCTGCGATGTGTTCGTGAGTTTCAAATTTCATTGGCTTGCCCCTTTTCAGTAATTACAGTTGTTCAACGTCTAGTTGGTGCTTTGGAGTGGATTTGGGTAATGCGTGAATCGAAGCCCCTCTCCGTGCCCCTGATTCTTCAACCTTCTTTCGATCCTGCTCGTAGTCCTTCAGCACCTCTTCCAGCTCTTCAAAGCCAACAACGCCTTCAGAGACCAATCTGAGTCCGTCGTCCCACAGGTCCTCAAAACTGCCTTCTTGGATTTGGCGGCGGCGCAAAATGGAAGGGTTTACCCCTTCCAGGATTGCTACCTGCACCTCAGGGGTCATTGAGAGGATCTCAATCACACCTCTCCGGCCTTTGAGACCGGGCCCAGAGCCCTTGGAGCATTGTGCGCAACCATTTGGGCTGGCCTTGTAAACAACCGATTCAGGACCGAGGGTTGAGAAGGCTTTATGCGCGCCGTATCGCTGGAACTGCTTGTCATCATCACAAAGCCGATACTGAACACGGCATGACGGGCACAGGCCTCGCACAAGGCGTTGAGCGAGGATTGCGGAAGTGTTTGTCGCAATGATTTGCTGGTCGATGTTCATCCGCTCTAGGCGGCCGATCGACTCGTGCGCGTTGTTCGTATGAAGGGTGGTTAGCACCAGGTGGCCAGTCATCGCCGCCTTGTAACCGAGCTCAGCTGTCTCGTTGTCACGCATCTCGCCGACCAGGATTACGTCTGGGTCCTGTCTGAGCATCCCCCGGAGAGCCTGAGCAAAGCTCAATGTCGGCGTAACCTCTGTGTGACTCATCCCCTGGTGCTGCAACTCAACCGGATCTTCGATCGTGTGGTAGTTTCGGTTGGGATGCCGCGACTGCATGTCGAGCAACTGAGCGCTGAGGGTCGTTGTTTTACCTGAACCTGTCGGCCCGGTAATGATGATGATCCCGTTTGGTTCGTCACCGAGCTTGGTCAGGGTCGCCTTGTTCGCTTTCGAGAGCCCCAGCATGTCAATGTTGNCAAGCTTGTCGTTGTTGCCCAGCAGGCGAATAACCATTTTCAAAGCCGATGTAGATTTGCGAACCACCGGCATTGTGGATACACGAAGGTTGATTGCTTTCGTTTCGCTAAGCTGAAGCTCAAACTTTCCATCTTGCTGAGTGTTGGTTGTCAGCAGCACGCCGCAACGGTTTTCCATGACGCTGCGCACGATTGCCTCGTAAACCTTCAGGTCAATCTTGCTTTGCACTCTCAATACGCCGTCGATCCTGAACAGCAGGTTCACCTTGTCCGTTTGTGTTGGCACAAAGTGAATGTCGCTTGCCTGCTCCGTTGCTGCTGTACGCAGAATGTTGTCCACATTCTGAAGAGCCTGCTTTTCATCCAGCTCTTCACCAGCGTCGGATTCCAGGGCATGAATCGCGCGCAGCTGTGAGAGATAGCTCTGGGAGACGATGCCAATACGGAACGTATCAACACCTACCTCGTTTCTGACCCACTGAACACTGCGGGTTAGAACAGTCGAGTCGTATGGGTTGACCACATGGAGTGTGTCGGAATAAAGCACCCAGTTGTCATTTCGACCCGCAAAGCTAAGGGGTACGCCTTCCTCTACAACTAGCAGGTTTGTCTTGTTCGTCTGTTCAGAAAGCGCAGCAGCGACAGCAACATCGTTTTTGCAGACGCGCGTCATGTCCGGAACGATCGAATCCATGCTGTCTGAAATCGACTGGCTTCCAGCGATCTGCGCAGTTACGACACCCCGGGTAACCAGGATGTCATAGAGCTGTCTTTGGGTGGTTCTGATTGCATCTTTGTTCATTTCAGTCATCCGAGTAGCGGACGGATTTAGTCCAGTCGATTCTCAGAACTCTGTTCCCGTCAGGACCGTCCAATGTCACGCTATCGACACCAATGCTTTTGACTCTCATGTCGTAAACCCTGCCGCCGATACCGACGTCCTCAAAACCATTATTGGTAAAGAGAAGTACCGAATTACTGCGGACTTCGGCCAAGGCCAGAACTTTTTTTCCTTCGGCTTTTTCTTGCTCCGTTGGCTTGGTCACAACCTCCACCGCTTCAGGTGCCGCACTGGCTGGTTCAGCAGGAGCCGGGGCGCGAGAGCCGAATATCCCACCTGATTCAGGAGGCATAGGGACGATGGGGCTAGCTCCCCCAAAGGGGTCGCTGGGATTGAACGTGGGCTCCGAGGGTTTGCGAGCACCCAAACGTACTTCCATGGCCAAACGCTCCATGTCTCCAATACCAATCGGAGTTCCGTCCTCAGCGACGATAAATCCAGCTTCAGTCATCGACTGAAATGACTTGGCCATCTGCGCCTGGATTTCGAGCTTGTCACTTTGAAACTTCATCTCCTCGAGCGTTTTCCCACGCTCAAGAAGTACGTCCGCCGAGCCGTTGGCCATTGAGACGGATGGAGTCAGAGCGACCAAAAGCAAAGCCGATACAGAGAGTTTTTTCATAGTCAGATTCCTACTACCGCGATGTAGAGCTGTGCCTTCCCATCCCGGACGGAGTAGTCGAGAAGAAAGATCGGATTTTGTTGTTGGGCCCTCTTGGCTACGGCAAAGACCAACGCCGGGTCGCCGTCGATGTNCCCACGCCAAGAGTTCAAGGGACCCTCGTATCCTGAAGAGATGTCACCAGACGGGCTTTCCAGCTCTGGCGTCAAAGCCAAGCCGTATAGCCGAGCGAGGGCCGAAACCTCGCGCCACGAACTCTCGAGGGAAGGCAATACTGGGGAGGACATGTACTCAGAGATCATCGACTGTGAACCCTGAATCAACATGTCGAGCTGGCCGTGGTCACTCGGAAGCTTGCGCTTTGCTTCAAGCGAGTAAGTCGCATATGCACACGCTGCGATTGTTCCAAGCAGTGCAACGACCATGTTGGTACCAATGCCGCGTATTAAACCCAAAGTCTTCCGTTTCATGGTTCCAACTCCAGCTGAAGGTTCTGACTTAAATCCCCATCAGGTCCATGGAGGGTCACTTTGTATGAGAGGTCGGGTTGGATGATCGACTCGGCGCCAGCAATGGACTCCGCTGGATTCGCCAGTGCATCAGGGGGCGTGATAAGTAGATGTGTCCCTTTGAATCCGATGATCACCCCCTCGTCGGAGGTTGGAGTCCATGCAGTGGGATACATCTGAAAGAACTGGATCAGTTGATCCAAAACAGCTTGGTCATCTGGCCGCTCTAAAAGGCGCTCTGAAGCAAGGCTTGCTTCTCTGTCCTCAAGGTCGGCGATAAGACTCCGCTTAGCGGAGTAATCAGCCATGTGACTTTTGAAGACAGTAGAGAGCCCATAGTTGACGGCCACAGTAGCCAAGATGATCAAGCCGCATAGGCCACTTACAACCATCCAACGCCGGTTTGTCTCAGTACGGATTTGCTCGCTTCGCTCCACCCGAGTATGTGCGGCATGGTCTGGAAGCTTCAGGCTGAGAATGTCTACATCAATCCGGATTGCGTTCTCCGGATCGTAATCCGGGTTCTCAGACATGAAGCCGTCCACATACTCCCCAGAATGCGAGATTTCCGACGGCTTGCTGAAGGTGCTATCGGGGAGCATCGAAAGGAACAACCCGTTCCTTTCGTAAAGCGGGAAGGTGATGTATGGGCCGCCATACTTTACTGCGTCGTTGTAAAACAGGATCTGCCACAGGCCGTATACGCTCATGCCTGGGTAGTTCTCTCGAAGTCTTGCAAGCTCGTTTTCTGCGACGTAGATGGGCGGACGACCATCCNAGCCTTTGGGCTCGACAAGCGATGAGACCTCAGCATCACGCCCTGAAGCGGGCGTTCCTACCATGTCACGGACGACAATGACTTCTTTGCCGTCGATGACAATGGGCTTGCCAATGCTGAAGCCCGCCATCAGTGAGCTCCTTCTACGAGGGTCGGGGTGACCACAAGCACAAGCTCGCGACGCTCAACACTGTTGTTCAGGTTTTGGGTAAATGGATTGAGAACGTTCTTGGTAAGTACGTTCTGCCACGGCAAGCGCTCCATGGCTTGCTCCAGTCGCTCGGTGATCAAGCCACCCAGGTGGACCGCACTGCCCGAGGACGTAATGAGCTGAGTTGAGATCTCCTTCAGGGCAACTCGTGGCGTCTCGAACTGAGTCTCACCTACTGCAACAACGTCAAACGCATTGAGGTTTGAGATGACAGGCGTTACATCAACCAATAGGCGATCGTCATCGAGAACGCGCACGGTAACAGCGAGAGTCACGCCGACCTTGAGTCGGCCAAGCTTAGGGGNGACCGTGACGTTTCCAGCCTCATCCTGAGCCTGCTCAACATCCACGATATAGGTGAGCTCTTCGCCCGCATAAATCTGCGCCGGCACACCGTTACGGACAGTCAGGTTGGGCTGGTCTTGCAACTCAACACGCCCGAATGTTTCAAGGAACCTGATCAGCGCCGATGCTGTACCTCTGTCACCGGTGTAAGTGCCGGTCAAATTCCAGAGGCCACCGCCGGAAATGACTTCCGATGAATTCGCAAAACCAAAGTCCAGAAGGTTTCCGGCCAGTGAGCCAGTTTTCAAGACATCCCAATCAATGCCCTTCTGTTTCCCGTTATCAAGGACAACATCGTAGGCTTCAATTTGGACATTGATGATCTTGGAAGACTCTTCAATCGAGCGCTTCAGGAAGCGATCAAGAATTCGCATCTTCGAGGGTTTGCCGCCGGCAACCACTATCCCTACAGATCGAATGCCCTCAATAAAAGGTTCACGCTCTTCTGGTCCAGTGCCAACCACCTGTTCAATTGATGGTCCAAAGTTCAGGCCTGAAAGCAGGTTCGCGGCATCAGCTCCACGCCCCTGTTGAGCAGCCTGGCCAACGCTGGAACTGTCAGCAGCTCCATTCGGATTGGCCTGCTGTGGACCGTCGCTCTGGTCTGTGGCCCCGATAATACGGCGGGCGCCCTCCAGTATCTTTGTCCACTCGTCTTCACTGAGGCTCATGCCGATAGTCGAGCCAGTGGTCTGCCCTTCTTCAGTAGAAGTTGAGTCGCCAGCTTGCGCGCCACGAGACTGCTTCGAAGTAATGACAGAGTCGATAGTGCGGGAAGCTGAGAACGCCGCCAGATTCCATTCTCGGGTTTCAAAATCGCTCACATAAACGCGCTTCCCGTCGAGGGTAATCTGCACATCTCGAGTGCCCTCGATATAGGCGATGAAGTCGTTAAGCGACATTCCTCGGGCAGCGACGTCAATAGGGTCGTTCAGGTTCACAGATCCGCGCGGGATGATCGCATAACCCGGGAGCGTCTCNTGCAGAACCGAGCGCAGGGACTTGTTCTGAGCCGTCAAGAAAATCGGACGCATTCCCGCAACATCCTCAGATCGGATCTCACGGACAAATGTGGTGCCCCGGGCGGCTTGCATTTGTACATCACGGTCAGGGCTGAGATCCCCGAATCGGGTTTCATCACTGATCTCAAATGAAGTTGAGCACCCTGCTATCAGAATCCCAGTAAAGGCCAGTGCAATGGAGGAAGTCTTGAGGATCATCTGGGCGTTCCCTTAATTGGCTCGATCTGTGATGAGAAGCATTGGCGCTGGGTTGCCGGCAGAGTCCGTCAGATCCCAGAAATATGCGAAACGGACCTTTGCGTCCCTTACTGAAGAGGTCAGCTTTCTGAGGGCAAGGTCGCGGGGGTCCGTTGAGATGAACTGATAACGACGCTCTGCCAGGTCCGGCCGGGCGTGAAATTCAACTTGGACTCGCCAGCCCTCCGGCATCAAGCCCGCCGCGATCTCTTCCAAGGTTGCTGCGTGATACTCAGCCTGAACCGGCTCGTTCAGAACCACCGTCGGATCTACCCGCTCCAGGAGTACGCGCTGTCGCGCAGCAGACTCGATAGCAACAGCACTCGACTCAGCCATCATCAAGATCTGCTCGCTCTCTTGCTTGATGCGTGCGACTTCCATCGAGCCTGTGGTTTCCAGCTGTCGCGCCTCAGCCATGGCAGCTTCATTCAGGCTCAGAGCCTCCTGAATGCGAGCGGCCTGCTTCTCGGCTTCGGCCAGCTGATCCTGAATACGGGCCCTCTGGTCTTCCAGAATGCGGACTTTTGCGTCAGCACTGGCCAGAACCTCAGCATGAGCCGACTCAACAATTCGCTGCGCTTCAGCGCGTGCCTGCTCAAGCTGCTTCTGGTTTTCCTCCAGCTCAGCCAGGGTTTGCCGGTATCGCTTCTCGGTTTCTGTCTCTTCAACAGAAACCACCGGGATATCCATGGACAGGTCGATCACTGCCGCAGGCGCAGGCTCCGTCCGCTGGTACCGGACAACACCGGTGACGCTTTGTGCTTGGCCTGCCTCGTATGAGCGGTCAAATACAGACATGCCTCCGGAGCTCGCCAATGACGCATCGCTGTACGCGTGCACGCTGGAAGCGCAGAAGGCGACAGCCAGCCCAACAAGAGTTTTCTTCACAAATCTGCCTCGCATGAATAGGTCCATACCCAGTAGTGCAAAGCAGGGAGCACTGAATTAGCCCCTAGTTGAGTGGAATGAAAATTTTTTTTTCATGACTATGTAGGGGTATTCAAAGGAGCCCCCCATGGCAGCTAAATCAACTGTTTCTCAAAGCACGGGCATTTTCGCAGTCGCCTTCTGCTTCGTTTGTTTTGTTCTCGGATACTCGTCCTACCTGATTCAGATAGGTGAGGATCTAGCTATTCAGGCAGAGGCCCNAGCTCCCGGCGGCCTGCGCATTCGTGTCGAAGCTTTGGACAACATCATCATGGGAGGGGGGTTTGCAGGCACTCTAACCGCTGTAGTCCTGAACATGGCAGAGGGACTGGCACTGGGGCTCATCTTCTTTGCTGCGGGATATCTGGCATTGGGTTACATCTCGCCTTCCAAGCCACTTCACAAAGCTGGAGAAAAGGCGCCAAAACCCAAGCTCCTGAATGGTGAGTGCATGGCTGAGATTCAGGGGTCCGACATGATGATCGCCTTACCCGACTTCCCGGGACAGGATTCCAAAACCGTAGCGGGCATCGTTGATCGGAATCCGTATCACCAGATCTTCTACAGGATTAAACGCCTGATGCCCCGGGTGGCCAGTGGCGTGGAAATGACCCCGCACCGCAAACTATACGTTGCGATCTACTCCATGCTCAGTGCACACCCAAACGTTCCGGCAAGCATCGGCACGCATCATGCTGACGCAAGCCTGTTCGAGCATTCAAAAGCGGTATCTGTGAAGGTCCGGGAATACTTCCAGAAGATAGGCCGAAAGGAGCCACTGGCTGAGCTGGCAGGCCTCGCGCACGACCTCGATAAGCTTTTGGCTTACAAGGAGACTGCAGATGGTTGGGTGAAAAATGTGAAGGCCACTCACCACAATCGGTTTGCCGCCTACATCGTATCGACGCAGCCGGAGTTCAGGCATTTGCCGGCGGAAGATCAGAACACATTGGTACTGGCACTGAGGTACTACCATGATCCGGAGCAACTTCCAATTGGCACCACCCTCCGCACTGAGCAGCTCGTCAATGCCCTTCGAATCAGCGACGGATACACGATTCAAGAGGAGAAGGCCGCCGGCATCGAGAGCATTGACGAAGAGAGCCTTGAGATCATCAACACCGCACTGCAGCACACGATCAAAGAGCTGAACATCAATAGCTACATCTCAAGCAATGAGCACGCCGGTGGATGGACTACGCCGGCACTGGAATACGTTCTGATCCCAATGTCCACGGTGCTGGAGAAGATCGGTAGACACCTGACTTCCACGCTTGTAAGGAAGCTCCAGCTCGATCACGAAACACGCACGTTCAGCCATCCTGCAGCCAGCCTTATCGTGCAGCAGCTCAAGTCAAAGGGCCTGCTGATGGAAAGCTACAAGGAATTCAGCTCTGAGGATGGGCTATACGACTGCAGAATAGGCAATACACGCTTTCGGGCGGTCCTCATGGTCGAGAAGCGTGCTTTGGAGAATGAGCTGCCTGGTCTAGCGGCGAAGTGGGAAAGCTGCAAATACCGAATCCGGATCACCGGCGCCACAAAGGACAACACGCTACAGGGAGAATCCGACGTTGAGGAGTGAAGCCCACTCCTCTTCGTCGTTTAGTTCAGTAGAAGCCGGGAGGCAGCTTCAGTTCTCATAACCCTTTCGGCCCGATCGCGGTCACCTAGTTCGTTCCAGCAGTGATACGCCTCTTCATACAGGGCTCCACGCTCTCTGATGCGACAGCGCATAACCCCCCTTTCATAGCCTCCAAGATACCTGTCTATGAACAGCTCCAAAGTTGAGTCTCTGCCGGTTTCCCATAGAAGCTGCGTGACTGTATCAATCCCCGCCTTGCGCCCGTCTGCAGCAAACCCAATTGGATGGAAGCGCAGCTCTCCGCTGTTGTCTCTGTACAAATATGGCGAGAGGAGTGATTCCGCTGTTTCATAGTCGCCAAGCCTCACGGCATGCGCAGCAGCATGAATCTGATCAGTGCGCTCAACGCGCGACTGTTGAAGCGCGTAGCTGGGTGGCGACGTCGTGCAACCAGAGCCAATGAGGGCAGCCAACAACAAGATCGAGCATCGAGCAATCATCTAGTCTTCCTTGAATTGACGCACGATGGAGAAGTGCTGGCTGGAGCTGTACAAGCAGTTCTCCCTCGGCAGGATAGCCTTGAGCTGAGTTGGTTTGAGGTTGAACATTCGCTGCATCTCCTTGGAGCTGGACTCGGGAGTCTTGAGCAGGAAGTAGAAGCTGATGTTGCGGAGCATATCCTGCGTTACTTGATCAGGCTGCTGTACCCCCAACCACACTCCGGTTCCGTAGCCACGGCCTTCTGTTGCGATCCTGTTCACGGGAGACAAGGGANTCTTGCTGATCTCTTTCACGTGCTTCCCTTCGTCAGCAACCAGGACATGGTGCGCATAGGGCGGATCGTATTGGCCTGACAGCTTGGTATTGAGCACCCCCATCGCGAATACCCTGCTGGCGATGATCCTCATCATGATCTGTTGGTGCGACGGGGAGATCTGGGTCATGTCATAGCGATTGATCTTCCCCTCCTGTACGCGCGACGGTGTGCCCGTGAAGAGGCGGCTTTCCACCATGCGCCCAATGGTGTCGCGCAAGCTGTAAACAGAGTCCTTCGACCAGTGCTCCCACTCTTCGCCGGTGCCATTGCGCCCGAGGTTGTCATATGAAAACTGGGTTCTGACAATGGCCGAAATAGTGTTTGCTAACTCCTCGGCACTTTCTTGGAGTCTGAGTGAGATTGTGTCAGGGTCCTCCTCCAATTCCTCCGCATCGCGCAGCTCTTGAACTGCTTTGCGTTTACCTTTTCCGATCGCAGCCATGATCGTCCCAACGCTCCCAGAATCAAGACCGCTGGTGATGCTTTGATAGATCAGCGTCAGCTTCTCGAGAACGTCATCAAAGGTTGGGGCTTTACGCCCCCAGGTATCTTCAGCATCGTGATCAATACCTTTGTCTGTGTAGACAGCCTTAAGCACCTCGCCGAGGTAGCCCAGCTGTTTCTGGCCGAGGTTCGGGTTGAATTCCTTAACGAGCGACTTGGTGTTCTCGATAGTCATGACCACCCCGCCACCCTCGCTGCTACGAGGAACCTGCAAGGGGTTCAGTGATGAGCCGCCATCAAAGTAGGAGAACGTGATGTCGTTGATATCGGACGGGCCTACCATGCCTCCGAGGCCTGCAGATTCGAATGCCTGGTATGAGAAGTCGCCCTTGATGTCGATGATGTGAAAGGTTGTGCCGCGCATGAACACACGCGCAAGCATGTTCCGGATGGTGTGTGTCTTACCTGAGCCGGAGGTGCCCAGGAAAAGGCCATTGAAGTTATTAAGCGCCGGGTATAGCCACTCGTGGGCATTACCCTTCGAGTCGTAACCGACGTTGATTGGTGNTTCGAAATTCATATGGAGCAGTTATCTCGAAAGGATCGGGTGAATTGCTTTGAAGTCTATGAGCTGCTGATAGAACGCAAGACAAGGCTTGAGCTCTGCTGGCCAGTCTTCTTGTGGGGTTTTCCGGTAGGGAGAAAAACAGTGGCTGCAGGCAAGCTCTTCGGATTTGAGCTTCTGTGCGGTAGAGGCTGTGTTCGGAAACACTGCGATAGAGTCGAGATCGCAGCAGTCACAAGTACAAACCAGCCCGCCTTTGTGGATCTTTATAGGCCGATCATCAAACTCCCCTTTGACCTTGGCTGCAGGCTCACAATCCGGGTTGATCTCAGAGACAAGCTCAACCCACTCGTCATCATGGGGTTTGGAGTTGTCGCTGCCATCGCAGATTCGCCTCGCGGAGAGGACCACGTGAGCGACCTCGTGGGGTATGACCTCTTCGAAAAACGTCCGGAAGTCATGGAACAGGAAGAGAGGCTGGAGCCGGATCTCAGCAACACCATGGACATCGCCATTGATGGCCATCGCCGTAACCTTGGAAGCCGAGTGTTCAGCGAGCAAGGGGTCAAACCTAAGATCTACCCACGTGCTTTCAAAAGGGAATTCGAGCAGGCGCAGAAGCCGATCAACCTCAAGGGCCACTTCGACCTCGCGCGCTGTCTGGCAGTTGTGTTGATGGATGGCTAGCGCATCCAAGGTTCTGATATCCATAGAAGATAGTGGACACCAAGAACCCCAATATCAGAGCCTGTCGGCAGTGGAATCCCAGGCACTGAAATCCCCAGCATTACCAGCGTCAACGAGCGCTTGAAGCTCATCAGGCGGGAGTGTCTCCTGCATCTTCCTCAATGCAGCGAGATCCCTACGCGGCCACTTCTTGTTACCAATAGCCCAAAGAGCCTTCGATACATTAGGGTTTACAGGCTTCCGATGAGTGTCGGCTGTCCGGGGGAGGTCAGCTGGGTTAGCAGTATGGTCATCTGGCGCATTTTCCGCGCATGCGCGGAAATCATCACCGCACGCAATCAAAACCTCGCCTATGGCCGTGTCTGAAAGTGAAGGATAGAGGAGACGGACATAACCTAGGCAGTGAAGGGCGAGATTCACCTGATCCGAACGACTCAAGGACATGCTTATCTTGTTGTACTCCCCGCCCCGGCCCGAGACCGCGATCAAGGTGAGGCCGCCATCTGAGCTTGTATCAAGACGCTCACCTGTAAGGCGCCTGACGGCCATGCCTGGCCGAGAGAAAACAATCACTAGCGAAGCGGACTTGTTGGTCAGAAAGCTATAAAGACGTGCTGCAGCTCCAATATCAAGATTGAAGACCTCCTTCTGCTCATCATTGCCGAGCAAGTAACTGCCATCAACCTTGTTGCTGAAGCACAACTGGAGCGAGTGGCCTACCTTGTCCACCTTGTTTCCATTAACTGGATTGTAGATATGGATGCCAAAGAATAGCCCAGCATTACCAAATGCTTGGTGAGAGGAAAGGTAACCGCCAGTCCTCGGAGCCTTCACGTTCAATGGTGTGTAAACCCATGCGCCTTCAGGCCCGCCTGGCTTTGCAACAAGATACATTGAATTCGCCGCATTAAAGTCAATATTCAAAATAGCCTCCGTTTTAACTTCTGCTTATGAAACGACAATAACAACAGGCCGCCGAAAAGCCACACCGCATGGGCTATAGATGACAGCAAATAGAAAAGATCTCTAATTGTCGAATGTATTCTTATCCCTGTCTTGCCATCGCTTATCACCCTCGGAGGTTCTCCTGGGTCAGCGTAATAAAGAACAACTGCCACACCGTCTTCCGAGAGATCATTAAACGCGCCGAATCCAAAGCCAAAGGAGCTGGTCAACGCACTATTTATATAGAACTCATGAACGCCTTGCACTTGCATGCGGATTGCAATAGGAAGCTCGTCGATAGAGTCCCGATCTAACAACCAGCAACCAAGCCCGGTTGATTCACATTGAGAGTAAAGCTCTTCCGCCTCTAGAGATACAAGATAGCTTCTTCCCCATGCTGCGTCCTTTGACCACTTAGGAAGAACAGTTTGAACCAATGCGTAATGAAATATTAAACCAGTTATCAAAATACTTAGCGCGATGCCGGAGATGAATATTCTGTCGAATGTACGGAACCGCCTTGAGCAGAAGGTAAGAATTGCGAGAGAAATAAAGGTTGAACAAAGAAAAACAGTAATTATTTGAGGGTTTTTATCGGGAGGGAGAATTGTCTCGGCCAGCATATAAGGTGCATCGACAAGCACAAGAACAATTGAGAGCAGAAATGAGAAGATGACTTTCACCCACCCCAAATGCCGGGCGAAGTGAAGAATGGCTGAAAGGATAATAGCCGTATAAATCAGAACATGATCAATTTCAGCTAGGTATTGCATGGACTGCCCCAAAGAAAAGTACATTGTGTAGCCCATGGGGAGGTAGGCGCGAGCCAAGTGCCTGCACTTGCTCAATATGGAAGGGGGAGGGGGAAGGCTGAAGGGGGGGCGATAGCTTACCCTCCCCTCCCCCCTCCGATTCGTGGCCAGGTCCACGAAGGCAGGCCCATCTGGAAGAACTAACCAGCATGAAAGCCTGACCTGTAGTCGTCATAGAATGTCTGATCCGAGAAAATCACATAAACGTGGCTATCCGGAAACTCCGAATCAGCCTGGGAACACCTGCCATAGTAGCCGCACCCGCTATAGGTGCTCCGTAGATTATTGTTGACACAATCCACAGCGGCCGCCAGATCCTCCTCAGACAGCGTGGTTGGATAGTAAAGCTGCGGAAGATCATATCGCGCTAATACACCAACGGCTCCGCCAAGGAAGGATGGTAGGAAGGTCATCCCAAGCTTTCGGAAAGAATTCAAATCGTGGGTAGTTTCCGGTGTCATTTGAGCCTCGCTTGAATGTGGGTGTCACCCTCAAACCGTCAAAAAGAAGGCTTGAGGGTGACACCCACGAGCAAGGCTCGCGGGTCACCGGTATTACATCAGCTCACCAACAAAAGACAGCCCGAATCCTAGAATCTGATTCAGAACGCCCAGTGAGATTGAGCCAATCAGGATGTACCAGCCGAGGGCACGACTGTGACGGCTTGAGACGTCTCGGTCCTGGTACATAAGGTAGAACTCCCGGTCAGCAGCATTTGCCTTCACGACCTGGAGATCAACAGCTTCAGCGTTCACAACACCCAGCTGCTTTTTAGCTTCATAGTCCAACCCAATAGCCTTGTACTTGATTGGATGCTCACCAGCGCCATGAACGAACCGAATAACGAATTCTCCATTGGCCGGGTTTACAATCTTCACCAAGTCACCACGTTTAGCTAGACAGTTGATTCCGTCCTTCATCAGGTTGTTGTTGATACGACAGATATGATCGACTGCGTCCTTCTCAGGCAGTCTACAAATCTCGTTGACCGCAAACCCCACGGTGTTGACCTTACCTGCAAAGTGCTTCTGCAATCGGTACGGATTAAAAACCCGAATGGCCTTCCACGTCATGGAGCAGAGGAATACGAAAAGACGATCAAAAATACCTGCTTCAACTAAAGATTTCATAACAACTCCAAAGCGCCCGGCCGCTCAATAATGCTCACCGAAGTGGCAAAAACCCTGCCGCCGGGAATGGCAGGGTTATATCGCTTGAAATGATGCTGACCAAACAGTTAATCCCGTGCTTTCCTTTCCGCTGCGCGCTGCGAGCGCATACGCTCCCGCTTGATAACCCGCCGAAGCGTGTCACCTGTGCGGGATGCATCAAGAAAGTCTTGCTGGGATATAACTGCCACAAAGGCCTTCAACAGTTCGTATGGATCTTCATCCGGACGCGCCATGCGCAGCCGTTTGCAGAAGAGCCAACCAGCGTTTTTAGGCAACCAAGATTCTGGGCATGTGTAGCATTGCTCCAGAACTTGATAGGCGGAAGCCTTCACAAGAATGTGAGTGCTTTCACGAAGGATGGAACCAAAGGGCCCGAACTTACGATCGCCATACACCGGCTTAGTAATTCGGTAATCCCAAAAGGTCCCACTGTAAGACCAAACACCATTCTTGATTAACGGCGCCATGTGCAGAGCCTGCTCCAATCTTTCGATCGTTGCGTTCTCTGTGAAGCACTCAGTTCCGATCAACGAGATATCGTCGTCTTCACCATCAATCGCTGCTAGGTAGCCGCCACCGGACCAAATGCTTCTACGGTCAAGTTTCCGGGTTTCCTTTGCAGTTTGTTTAGCTTGGGGTTTGGTTGTCTTGACTTCGACCTTTTCGCCGAAGAGATCAAAAGCTTCATTCATAGTAGTAGCCTCTTCAGGCGTACTACTCCCCTGATGGGCAGTAGTACGCCCATCGGGGGTTTAAGGGAGGATCAATCGAAGAGGCTGCCGCCCATGAATGGGAGGTCAAACACCTTTGGTTGCTCAGCTACAGGTTCAGATACAGCAACTTCAACAATCTGAGTTACTTCCTCAACCTCACTAGCTTCACCAGCTTCACTTTCAGTTTCAGACTCAACGCTCGCGGTAGGTGCAGTAGCCACGGGGGCTTGCATAGTCACTACCTGGCCTTGTGGTTGAACCACTGCGGCTTGAGCGGGAGCTTGAACTTCAGGCTCTACATGGATTGTTACCAGTGGCTGCTTGTCACGAAGGCGGGCCAGCAGCTCGTGCTGGTCGTTCATCGCTTCCAAACAGGCAATCAAGTTGAAGAACTGAGTCGGTTGCATTTCCAGATCCTTCTCCACGCTTTTCGGCATGAATCGGAGTGCATCGTCGATGACCTTGGCCAACGGAGCGATACTTCTGTGAACGAACGCGAGCCCATGAAGCTTCTCAGTGATTTCGCCAATGCGAGCAACCGTCCGGTAGTTGACGACATAGATCCCACGCTTGGGCTTTTTGTCGTTCAACACCTTCAGGATCTGCACACTCTCATTGACTAAGTGCTGCACCAGGGACCCGAAGACCCCCTCGCGAAGAGCTACAAGCCCATCCTTCTGAGCCTGGAAAAGAACAGCGTCGAAACCCTGATCATTCCCGTCGAGCTCAAGCTGGACTGGCATTGCGGAATACTCGAAACGCATTCTGCTAACAAACTCCTCCCATACCGGTTGGCGTTTGCTCAGAGCGTCTACGAGCGTATTTACAACAGCCGCATCAACACCTTCTTTGAATGCCTGGGCGGCAATCAGTGCGATACGTTCGTTGCAGATGTTTTCATACCGATTTTGGTCAGTGTCGAGCTGGCTCTGCCAGTCAGCCTTAATGGCATCAAGTTCAGAGATCTTCTTCACTGCTTCGGTACGAGATGAAACAACACCCAGCTCAACGCGAACAGCCGGCCCTTTGTCCAGGACAGCATTCGCGCGATCACGCAAGCGTGAGTAGTTGTTCAGAAACTCTTTCGGGAAAATCTTCTCCTGAATAAGTTTCCGAGATGCACTTGGAAGTTTATCCAAGTCGATGCCCATTTTTGCCAGATCCAACTGACGCTCAGCACTGATGCAGCTGATCATCAAATTGAAGACAACAACGTGGCTATCGTTAACAGCAGTTTTAACTTTCTGGACAGTAATAGTCATAGCGATACTCTCACCTGCCGCCACAGGGAAGGAAAAAAACACCCGGTGGTGGAGCCGGGTGCGTGAGCTAGAAAGCTCAAAAAAACACCCGGCGTGAGCCGAATGTTTTTTTCAGCTCACTAAAGTGATGACCCGCTACTCCTTTCGGGAGTAGCGGGGTGCTACGGTTTAACGCATGAACTCACTAACCTTTGAAGTCATCGCAGGAAGAAGAAGTTCAGCCTTTGGAGCATGTACATACTTGATGTTGTTCTCCTCAAGCCACGTGCATTGCTCTTTACTGCCAATTACCAGATAGATGACCTCAACGCCTGCAGAGCTGACATAGTTAGTCATATCAAGAGCTTTTTGAACTGACGAAGGAACGCCGTCGGTCAGCACCATTAACAACTTTCTGTTTGCTTCATGGCACATCAGTCGGGTACCGGAACGCATGACAGCTTCACCAGTAGGGGTTGCCCAGCCACCAGTAAGCTTGTGCAAGCCACCAATCCTCTCTAGCGCAACACGATGGTTGTCTTGAAAGGTCCGTACAACGCAGTTCAGCTCACCTGTTTTCAGGCCAAACCCCATGATTTCCAAGGGGGAGCCGATTTCGTGAAATACCTTCTCCAGAAGCGACAGAGCGACGCAAATCTCATGGGCGATGCTAGTTCCATCAACTACCCGCAGCGTTGAACCTGAAAGGTCCGCTGTGATCGAGACTGCTGCTGTATCACTAATGGTGTCAGATTGACGTTCAAAGATACGTGAATCGCCTAAACCAAAGCGGTAGAGGTTCTGATCACAGAGCTGTCCTGAAATCCCAGCTTCATAATCAGAGTCATCGCGGTTAGCCAAGAGCGCCCGAAGACGATTAGCCGTTACCATAGCCTTGCGGCCGGTTACCGCCTGGATTGCTTTGGCCATCTCTGCATCCCGTTCAACAACTGGCATCCCTTCAACGAAGTCAGGAGTTTCAGAGTCGTTCGGTGCTTCAATGACCAGGTCATTCACAATCACAGCCCCAGAGTAATCCGGGTGCGAACCTGCCTTCACCTGCTTTGCGATTTCAGCTATTGCCTTGCTCTTATCAAAGATCTCTGCATCCCCAGGTGAGGATTTGAGCATCTCTTCAACAAGCGATTTCAGGTCAGTGCCTTTGCTTCCGGCCGCACCAGGTGCACCATCAGCTCCTTCACTTCCCTTCTCGGCATTATCTTCACGGCCAGAGCCATTACCCTTTTGAGGTTTCTGTGTGGATTCGTTCTGTCCACCTTTCCCGCCAGAAGGCGCGTCAGGCTTACCATCACTGCCACTTTGTCCTTCAGAAGGGTTATCACCCTCCTTAGAACCAGCTCCGGACTCAGATGAGTCACCCTTGTCACCAGACATGCCGCCTTCTGATGGGTCACCTGTTTTATTACCAGATTCACCACCTTCACCAGCATCGCCTGATCCATCACCAGATTTATCACCCTTTCCAGCATCTCCTGATTCATTACCAGACTCACCTTCATCTGAAGGATCACCTGATTCGTCACCAGTCTTGCCTTCTTGGGAGGGATCACCTGATTCGTCATCGTCGTCGTCACAGCCTTCAGCAGACTGCTTGAACAATTCGATGATGGTAAGTGCAAGCTCACCTGCATCCTCAGTCGAGCGAACAGCCCCGAAGCGACTATCAAGTAGTGCCTGATACTTCGGAACAAGCTCGTCAGCATGCTCACCAAGATGGCGTTCAAGGTTGAACCGAACCTGACTAACAACTGGCGAAAACTCAGGCCATTGCTTGGAGGTCAAGTACACCAAGGCAAAGCAACCAACAGCTTCAGATAGGTCTTTCGACCCATCACGGAACTGCTTACGCTTCACCAGAACCATCGACGACTCACGCAAATAACGTGCAGCCATCGCCTTCCAGTTAGCCATTCCCCCTTCCATGAACACATCGTCCAATGCATTCAGCAGGAACTGAGCGAAAGGTCCATGCTTCTTGGAGAAAGCCTGGAAGAACTTGATGTTGCTTTTCTTGATGTGGCCGATCTCATGAATTGAGTTCCCCTTAAAGAGGATAAGATCGTCTTTGGTCAGTTCAGCAGGCAGCTCAGGGAGCCACACAGTTTCACCATTTGTTGCAGGTGCAACATTATTACCAATGACGAACTTGATCTTCGCGTCACCCGCTACAGCGCGGAGAAACGGAAGCCAGCCTTGTGGTGCTTGATTGTTGCTTTTCATAAACTACCTCTCACACGCCGCACCGTGGATAAGAAAAATCACTTCCAGTTGCGGCGCTGGAAGACTCGGACGAACCGAACTCCAGCACGGGCTGGTGTTCGATCAGCCCGACGAAGGGTTATTACTAAGCAGCGAAATCCCAGTTGAGCTCTTCACTATCAAGGAGTTTCAGAAACTCAGTGCTAGTGTTTTTGTACTCATTTGGAAGGCTAAGAGTAGTGTTGAACACGAGTTCAAACAGCTGTCTGACCATGTCTTGATCACTCTCTTCCATCCCTGTGTATACAGCGTCAACAAACCCGTTATGAACATCAGGGATTAGCTTACGCTCTGCGCCAGGGATAATTTCATCTTCCAGACTGCCATAGACCAAGCTTTTAGAAGCCCAGCGTTTTAGCTCTCGGAAAGATAGGGTGTCGTACATTTCACCGATTTCGAATGCTGCACGAACACGCATTGCCAGCTCGATCATCTGCTTTGCCAAACTAACCGGCAATTTCTCGCCAACTATATTTGTCAACGCCTTCAGTTCGAGTGCTGGATGCATGAAGCCCATTCGGAAACAAGTGAAACGACTACGGACAGCGGTGTTTTGAACCATCACACCCGCATAGCGAGGATCTTTGTTCACTTTACCGCCGGTGTTGTCGCAGGCAAAAAGGCGGAATGCCTTGTGCCGAGTGATGGACAGCGACCCCTCTTGATCAACCAGATCTACTGGAGACTTAGAAGGATCAAGCCCGTGGTGCTTAAGGGTGATCGTCTGATCCCCGTTCAGCACGTCGTTAATCGAAACCAGAACCGATGGCTTAATAGCTGCTATCTCATCAATCAGGATGTTGATACCCCAACGCAAGCAGTAGCTGATCAACCCATCAACCGACTTTACTGAGCTAGCCTCAATGGTTTTACCACCCATCAAGTAAGACTCATCCAAACCTGGACCGCCGCAGATAGTCATTAGCGGAATATTCAGGCGCGCACAAAACTGCTGTACGAAAGTGGTTTTACCAGTCCCTTTCTCACCAGTAAGCATGATGTTTTCACGAGCACCGTAAGAACGAAGGACGCGACCAACCATGTCCTTGTCAAATACGAAGTCGGGGTTAACATCCGGCACAAATGCCGTTTTCTCAGCGAATACAGGAATCGGATCTTCAAAGCCCTTTACAGGCGTATTGAAACCGAACAGTTCGTGAAGGTATGCTTGTTTCTTTGCACGATTTTGCATTTTTATATCCTCAACTGCCGCGAACAGTGAAATTAAGGTACAACCTAGCTCGCGGAGACTAGGCGGGAACTAAAAGATTCCGAATAAACGCCTAGCCTGAAGGCTAAGAATTTATTCGCAGCCTTCCAGAAGAAGTGCCCCCCTAGTGTTACCTAGGGGGGTCATTGATTTACTAATACTTCGGCTTGTGGGAATAAACCCACAGTCCTAAACCCGCAAAAAGCATCAATACGGGTACAGCATTAACTATCAATGTTTCCATGGTTTTCACCCTAAATTAGATAAGATAAGATTCGCTTCCGCTACTATCTACGTCTTTTTCTTTTTCTGGGTGGTCTTCTCCTCTTTGGTTTTGGCTTGGAAACCTTCCCAACCTTTCTTACGGGTCGAAAAGAAGTGACGATGTCACCGGCCAGCATCAAAGCGAAGATTACAACTGCAGCAATAGCTACCAACGGATGGAAGTCCACCGGGATAACCGAGCCACCAGTTACACCAAACGAAGAGGTTACAAGGATGTAACCCATCTGCTTAGCATGGTCTTTTTTCATAGCATTACTCCTTAGTTAAAAACAACGCGCAGGAGCAATGCCCCGGCGACGTTGAAACCGTCGCCGGTTTAAGATTTAGTTGTTGATTTCGAATAACTCCTTTTGAAGAAGCCTGTGCTTCACTTTCTTCTCAATAAGTTTTCGAGACAACCCTTCATCACTGCTTAAATCGAGCTCAGACCAAACCCCAAGCCAATTGGCCTGGAATTCTTTATCTGAACAGTTTGTTAGCAGTCTGTGAATGAAGATGTTGACTGAGCCTCCCCAGATGATCTGGATAAGCTCTTTGCCGTCATCAGATCTAACGTAGGCGCTGTTGTTCAACACATACTCTGTCAGACCTTGCTGAGAAAGCCCCAAGCCAGATAGCTCGGTTCTGATCAAAGCTTGTTCACGTACCATAGCTTCAATCAGGGTTGAACCACGCCCACGGCATCCATTCTCCTCAGCCTTTCGGCGTTGGCGAATAGCGTGCTCGGCGTGATGTTGGCAATACTCAGATTCACGCATACGTGCTTGCATACAACCACCTCACCTGCCGCGCACAGGGAATTAGAAAATATCCAGGGCGCGGACGCTGGATAGTTGCCGAACGGCCAAATATCCAGCCAAAGCGAATGCCTCGGAAGGGTTCTACGAGAAGTAGAGCGGTTGATTACAAAAGCGAGACCTGCAAGGGAGCAGGGGCAGCCAATGACGGGGCTGCAATAGAACAAGTCCCTGGCTATGTCTACTTATAGAAGGACATAGTTGACTTGATCGGTGAGGGAAGACGAAGTCTTCACCTAATGTTTCGATGTTGTCTCCTTTGCCGTACACGATGACGTGTATAGCTCAGGTTCAGAAAACGTCCACGATGACGTGAATGTAGTCTGATTGTGAAAGCAAGGCTTATCACATAGAACAGTACCTTTTTACCTCACCATTTCGAACATGACAAGGCCGCTCTGGTACTTTGCTGCCTTTTACCGCGCATGCGCGGAAATGATGTGTCCCGGTCGCCTCAGGAGCGTCACGACCAGCCTGCAAGCATCTACCAATCCGTAGACCTCTGGTCCGCCCTCAAAAGCCAGCTTCACGCGCCCTTTGATAGGAGCTTCGACGACCAGTGCAAAAGCCATTCGCTGGTCCTCTGTTGTAGCGATTACCCAATCATTAGCCACAAGCCATTTATCTGCAGGCTCAACAACTGCGAGCCACATGCTGAGGCTGACCTCATTGCTTGGCTTTGCAAATAGAATAAGCTGGGCCTGATCCGAGGCGCCTTTTACTTTGAGTTTCGTGCCAGAGTCTACCAGCTGCTTCCAGCTTGCCCCTTTCACCCCGTGTGCGTAATAGACAGCAACCTCCCGCTCTGTGCCGGCCAGCCCCTGCCCCATAGCTAGCCTGGATGACAAGCGTTCAAGTGGCACCTCCAGTACAGAGCAAAGGCGCTCAGCATCCTCAAGCGTTAACGCAACACGTTTGTTTGTCAGACGGCTCAGATGGCCCGGTTTAAACCCTGCCGCACGCTCGATGTCGGCCAGCAGCAGCCCACGGCGATACTTAAAGTCTCGGCATGCTAGCTTCAGATTCTCGGCTTCGAGTGCAAGATCCTTTATCACACCACCTTTCCTCATTCGAAAAAAAAAGGACAACCGCTCAGCGATTGTCCTTTTCCGTTATGCAGTCTTCAACTGCTTATAAACACCACCATTTAATGCTAACTCTTTGAGGAATTTCAGCCTGCGTTCTGCTCCTTTCAGAGACAAAACCCCTTTCTCGACAATGATGTCTTCCCAATCAGGTCCCTTAACTCCAACTGGTTCTTCACCATAGATCATGAAGTCCACATCAACCCCTTCTTGCTGGAGCCTGTGGGCAAGCTTCAATGCGAAGTATTGACCGTCCCCCATCTTGCGTTTGTTCGATCCCGGCGTTACCTCTCTGTCCGGATCTCGATCACTCCAGATGATGACCTTGTCATACTTTTCTTGGTCAACGTTCATGCCCGGTAAGGAGCTGCACGAATAACCACATTTCACATCACCTCCTGTGGCCAGGTGAATTGCCCAGCCTTTCTCAACTCCCTCCGTGACGTTAAGAACACGGCTACTCGTACCTTCAACGACATTGATGCTGACCCCTTTCAAATCAGATAGAGGCGAACAGATCTTCTTCGTTTTTGGTACTGGTGCTTTATCTCCATCACTTGTGATGAAGATGCGATGGAACGAAACTATCTTTCCATCCTCACCCCGCATTGCACTGACAATGGCGGGGAAAACACCCAAGCAAACCGCCTTCCCTCCGTCGTCTGCAGCCCAATACTTCAGGCCTGGATGGAATTTCACATCATGCATTCTGAAGTTGTAGGGAATGCCTCGCTTGGCGAAGTATTTCCTAGCTGGATGTGCGGACCAAGCGTTCAGATCAACCAAGTCTCGGGCCATGAGGGTCAAGGTTTTCTTCCGCTTGGCTAGCTCTTTCTCATCCAATTCAGGCTTTGGGTTGCCAATCTGAACCTTCTTTCGATGGTCCACAAAGGTACCGCAACCGGCAGGGTCAAGCGCCTTCTGAATCTCAATCATTGTCGAGGTCCAGTCATGGCCAACGCCCACTTCTGTGAGCAGTTCTACAGGCCCCATACCCCTGTCTTGCATACAGGTGCAAATGGCCCGACCTTGATAATGCGCATTATCGGTAAAGCGAAAGTCACCCTTCCCTTGTCCCTTGCCGTGCCTCTGTGGGAACGGGCAATCAACACCCTTTCCAAGTTTTGCCAAGGCGTCGTCGTATGCATTGGTCATAAGCGATATAACCTGCAGCCAACCGCCTTTCTGACGGACTAAGCCATCAACATTGTCGAACAGCTCTTTCCTCTGTTTCGACTCTTGTTTCAATTTCGATTCATTTTTCATAGCTGCCTATCTCATTTAAGGAAAGGCAGCCTCCCATAAGGGCGCACTGCCCCTATGGGTTGGTGGTGTTTGGTTTTTAAAGAGCCTACCCGCAGGTAGTTCCATCATTAGATGGAAAAAAGAAAACCCGATAAATCGGGCTTTCGTGTTACTTGTTACTGCTATAGGGACAATCCAAGTCAGCAGCAGCGTAAGCTGCACAACGAGACTGGTTTGCGTCAGACATATCGCGGCGCGCTTCATTACTTAGTGAAAACCAAGCAAGAGCTGCGACACTTAATACTGCAACGACAACGACAACGCGAATCATATCTAGTCACCCTTCATCAGAGAGCAACCCTACAGCCGCCATTGGCAACTGGGTTGCCAAATGGCGTAATGGGAAAGGCAAGCAATCCCAAAACAACAATTAAACAAAAGCACTCAACTGCAATCAGCGCATAGCACTAACGCAGACAAAACTTCATCAACATACTCGTGCTCAAGAAGCAAGATCCAAATAGGTTGACGAATGTCACCTATAAGACTCATGCAAAAGCAGTCCATAAATGACAATCTCTTACCACTAGCAGAAAGCCGAAGCCTCAAATCCAATAGCAAGAAATGCGAATTGGAAATGGAAGGCCGAAGCGATCTGTTCCAACTCGTTGTTCATGTTGGTGGCGAATACCGTCACAAACACAAACTTCAATCCTTCAGCGATGACGCTTAGAGATTGATTTTGTGATCAAGCTTCACGATGACGTTAAGCGGAGAGATCACAGGTGGTACATCTTTGAGTCTATGTATCTGCCATTGATTAGCAACGCCCCGATGTCCCCAAATCCTTTAAAAATCCTAGAATCCACAGTTTGAACCCCAAAAAAAAGGCCTCCCGAATAGGGAGGCCTTCAGTTGATGCTTACTGGGCGTTATCGGGCGATCGAAACGATCTCAATCAGCTTGAGAGGGACGTCAATCGTCTTTTCAATGCCCTTCTCCAGGTAGGCCACGGTACCCAACGATGCTGACTTCGGCACTTGGTCCAACAGGAGCTGCCCTGTGAATGTTGTCTTGGCTTCAATGGCCATTTTGAAGCGCACCATAATTACAGGAAGCACGTGCTTATCAGCTTCTGCAGCAGCCTTAGGCTCGCCTGACTTCGCGGTGGTGTTTACACCCGCACCTGTGTCCGTAGCTGATTCAGAGGGCGCCTTGGTGCCGCCTGCTTCAGACGAATCGGTGGCTGGAGTTTTAAACTCAAGTTCATGAACGCCGGCTGCATCAGCCACACCTGCTTGGCCAGTACCTTCCCCGGCCCCAGCGACACCCTGTCCTGTCTGGGTTGTCACTGGCACCTCTGGGGTGCCTGCGCCAGGTGACGCAGTGGCGGGCGCTGAAGTTGATGCCTTCTGCTCTTCGAACATAGCCGGCCAGTCCCAGGACTCAACGTCAAAGGCAAAGCCTGGCTCTTGTTCGAGCTTCATCTTCACTGTGCGGAAGATCGAGCGCAAACGAGGCGCCTGAGGGTCTTCAAGAGTGATGAAGATTTGTTCTGCTACATCTTCACGTAGCTTCGCAATGCCATCAAACGTAACCAGCGAGTCGAGGTCAGTCAGCATCTTGCGATGGCATGCGGTTTTAACCAAGGGATTGAAGTCGGCTGCCTGCATAAGATAGCCAAGCGTCTTCTCGGTTTTACCCGGCAGGTATTCCAGCAGCTCTCGCTGGGAAACCTTCCTTCCGAGTTCCTCGCTCAGCTCATCGCGCAGCCGTCTGATTGCCATCCCTTCTTCTACAAAATTCAACGGACGACGTCGGCTGTTTTCTTGGATCTGAGAAAGCAGACGCTCAGAGCTCTTTTTATTCAGCCACTGGTCATCGACTCGGGCCATCACCTTGCGTGGTGTCGGACCAATTCGCGGGTCGTCCTTGCTAGTAAGGCGTGACGACAGCACCCGGAGGTGACCAAAAGCAATGCCGTAGGTACCGGGCTTCTTATTGAGCTTCTTGCAAAGCTCGGGTGGCAATGGGTAAAGAACTACCTCTTGGAGCTGGCCAACAGCGTCCATTTCCAGGCGGAACTCAATAAGCTCGGCCTTTTCGTATTCAACAACCTCCTCAGAACGGGTGTTGTTTTCCGGGAGGTAAACAATGTCATTGACTGGATCGAGGTAAAGGAGCTTGTCCTTGTTAACGCTGCTCTCAAGAGAGCCAACGTTAGCTGCAGCTGCGTTGCCGTGAGCAACAAGTCGTCCAAAATCGCGCTTTGCTTTCATATCGCCCCCTTATTGGCTCTGCGCTTCAGGTTGAGCCAAGCCCATACGCACAACACGACTGTAGTCGTTAAAGGCCTTGATTCGTTTCTTCGGGATCTCAGTGATCCGTGATGACATCTCGCCGTAGGCCTTGCGAGCCTCTTTGGAGGTGCGCTGTTCGCTACCGCTGCTGCGAAGGTGCCAGACAGGGACGCCAAGCCGCATCGCACGACGGAATGGTTTCGACATTCGAACAGCAGTCGGGATCAGCGGCTCACCAATGGCCGCTGCGAGCTCAGCATAATCATGCTTGGTCTCTTCGGTGCTGTCCTGGAGCTGGTTGATCAGAATGCCGTTGAGCTTAAGCTCAGTGTCCAGCAGGCCACCGATCGCATGCACGCTGTTCACAACACCCTCAAGTGCCGAGATGGCGAAAGTATCAACAAGGACCGGTGCGAAGATGTAGTCAGCTGACGCGCAGGCCGCAGTTGTGCGAATTCCAGGAGCCGGTGGCGTATCAAGAACAACAAAGTCGTAATCTTCGGCCAAGCGAGAAACGTTCTCGTAAAAAAGGCTCGCTGCGTCGATTGACTGTGTATCAACGTTGGTGAGCACGTGTGAGTTGCGCTGGGTTGCAATCACATCAATCCCGCAGGGATGGCTGAGCGGAGTGAACTCATTCATTTCTTCGGTAAAGAACTGAACTGCAGCAGTGTGCACGTACTGGTTCAATACCGCTGGTTCAAAGAACAGCTCTGTCAGGTTGCCCTGCCCGTCGAGGTCAACCACAGCCACCCGGTAGCCCAGCTCATTCAGGTAGTGGGCGAAGTTGAAGGTGGTAGACGTCTTGCCGACGCCACCCTTCTGATTCGTTATCGCAATGACCTTGCTCAGCCTTTTCTGGCTGCGATTGATCTCCGCTGCAATCTGTTGGGTTCGAGTAGTCATGTCTATCTCCTATAGATCTGGGACTACTTTAACCACGCGCAGCTATTTATCAAGGGAAAATAACCGAAAATCCGCGCAATGCGTGGAAGGAAATGCGCCTTATAAGGCGCTAGATTTTCAGAATATCTATTTAATTCAGACGCTTAGAATGATTTTATCTATCGCTGGCAGGGCACTAAATAATTACCCAAATAGGCATTTTTAATGCATTTATTCCGCGCACTGCGGATAAAACAAGGGGCGATCAATAGGTCAAATGCCTCTGTTTACCGC
This sequence comes from Oceanospirillaceae bacterium, assembly GCA_002723385.1. Lineage (GTDB taxonomy): Bacteria > Pseudomonadota > Gammaproteobacteria > Pseudomonadales > Oceanobacteraceae > Oceanobacter. Next base: position 51,355 of record PBNY01000001.1, read on the forward strand.
GCATGCGCGGAAAACTCTCCCTATAGCTCACTCAAGATCCCGCTCAATTAGAGTTGCATTACTTGTTCTGGTCGTCTGATTTAGGAACGCAATCCTAGACAATGCGTCGGCCTTCTCAGTGTAACGCCCCATGAAGAGCACATGCTCGCTTGTCGAGCCCACGAAACGGTACTCGAAGTCTGTGATGCCATACGCTTTCAAAAACGCTGCGAACTTATCGGCGCTGCCTTTCTCCGAGTAGCGGTAGACAACACGGTAGACCGTCGCTCTCGGCTCAATCACTATCGGCATAACTTGACCGCCAGCGAGCGTCGAAGCTGTGACGACAGAGTCTCGGACCTCCTGCCTGATCGGTCGTTCATGTTCTGGCTTGAATGTCGAAACAACAAGGATGGGGTCAGGCTCTTGATTCTCTGGAATCGACACCGCAACTGCAGGAGGCATCACTGGCGTCGGTTGCGTAGCCGGTGCCTGAGGCGCAGTGCGGGGCGCGGCAACGACCTGAGTTTCGCGCGACTGTCTACGAGTAGAGAAACGCTGAGGCTCGTCAGTGTATTCGCCCGCATATACCGCGCGCGATGTAACCACAGGCGCAACGACCTGTGCTTTGGCCACTTCGGTCTTCACCTCAAGAGCTGCAATTTCACTTCTGGCAGCATTGGTGATCTCTGTTTGCTGTCGCGCCAGCTCGGCCTGAATTGCCGCTACATCTGCTTCTCTGCGACTATCGTAAGCAGCTCCCTCTTTCAGGGCCTGAAGGCTCTCTTGGAGGTCTCTATTCACTGCGGCAATTTCAGCAATTTTCTTGGCCTGGATATTGTCCTTACTGGCTGAGAACCCGGCTTCAAGGGTTGTTAATGCAGTTGCCTCGCCTGCCGAGCCAGTTGGGGCGTTAGACGCAAACTCGGTAGGTCCCGGGAGCAATGACTCTCCCAGATCGTTCAGTTCTTCAAGATCAGACCTGAGAGCCGCAACGGTTTGACGCTGCGCATCAATACGCCCTTCATATTCGGCAGCTTTTGATCCCATCTCGAGTTCGATACTTCGGATCTGACTCTGCAGATCGGCGATCTGGCTCCTGTAGCCGGACTCCGCTTGATCCCTGTCACGCTCAAGGCTTCTCAGCGTCAATTCTGACTTCTCAAGATCTGATCTGACTCTCCGAGCTGATTCGGCATTAGCCACCACTAGAGTTAGCCTTCTTCGCTCATCAAGAGCGGCCGCTTGGGCTCGAGCTCGCGACTGGGCGTACTCTTCAGCTGAAAGGCGCTGTCGGTTGGCGGAATACTCAAGCTCAAGCTCCTGCAGCTGAGCCCTAGAGTCCTCTTGGATTTTCCTGATCCGCTCTTCAGCCTGGGAGCGCAACCGGTCCCCCTCTTTAGCTAAGTCCAGGGAGGAGTACCCTGATGCGTAGGTGTCGCTCAGCGCTGCAAGCTTGCGGTTCGCTTCGATCTCGGCTTCCATGAGGCGCCGATCTCTCTCGTTTTCAATCAACGAACGCTCAACCGCATGTTGACCAGTCTCTCTGGCCAACCTTACCTGTGTTTCGAAGGTCGCCTCAGCATAGTCTGTCATCCTCGTAGCTTCGTCATCGCTTCTTCGGATCGAGCCTTGGCCGGCCTCAATCTGGCTAACCCCTAGAGAAGCCTCCAGCGCCTGTCTCTTCTGCTCAAGATCTTGGAGCTGAGTCTCATACGCTTCTATCTTTCGGCGATAGATCATTTGCTCTTCGGTGTACCTCTGCCCGCCAAGGGAGTCGAGGACCCTGTCCGAGTAAAGAGAGGTTGGTTGTGGGGCGCCTAGGTCCACAGGCTGATGCTGGCTAGCACAGCCAGAAGCGATGATTGAAAGGGCCAGAACTGTCAGGGCAAAGGGACTACGCATTGGGATCTCAGGTTGCGAGCTTTCTCATACCTTAAAAGTGCAAAAGCAAAGCCCCTGAAACTGGGTGTGGCGCTGATAGTGGTGTGCGGGTGGTCGCTATGATTCCAGGTCAACCCTCCCCAACTCAAGGCCTAGACCCTGCAGTATCCTGACGAAGTCCTCTGTGCACCCGGCGCTGATCCCCAGTTGCCACCCACCTCGATCAGTCCTTCGTACGACGCATGGGTGCCCGGTGTGCTGATGAATAAGTCCCTGAAGGATTTCGGGCGTCGGTTTCCAAGTACGAGAGCTCAGATCCGGCATACCCTCCTGCTTGTCCTTCAGCTCCCTCTGAATATCTCGTGCAGACCAGCCATCTTTAACTGCCTTGCGGGCTAGTCGCGTCTGAATTGCTGCACCACGAACACTGCAGATCACTCGTGCTTGAGAGAAAGAAAGATCGCCGGCATCCAGCAGGGCCTGAACAGCTCTGGTCAGCGAAAGAAGTCTCAAGTGATTCGTTATATGGGTACGGCTTTTCGAAACTGACTGGGCAATGTGTTGATGTGTCAGTCCACAACCCTCAAGTTGAGCGTACAGTCTAGCTTCAACGACTGGAGTTAATTGTCCCTGATACAGANGATAGAGGGCGTTAACTACTGATGCCTGGGTGTCGCTGAAACTACCGGAACAGCACATGACCTCTGAGAGCTCGCATTCCCTCGCAGCAGCCAAGATGTCATGCCCCGCTATGACCTCAAACCGGCCTGCCCCTTTTCCTGGCCGGACAATCACAGGCTCAAAGTTGATGTCTCCTGCTTTCAGGGTGTTCACTATCTCACGTAGTGCGCTTGGGTCTATCTGGCCTGCCGCCACCAGCGGGCAATGGTCAGCCATTTCCAGGGGGATCTGGAAGTACGCCTTTTCTAGCAAGCCAAGCCCAAGCAACTCAGACTGAAGTGAGCGGTAACCTGCTGATTTCATTTTGTTTTTAATCACTGCTCACCGTTCCACGCTAAAGTTGGATGTTCCACGAGGAACAAGCGCCATGCTGTGTAACATGTTACACGCCTTTAGGTCGCGACAACCACCTTAGTCGCCGGGGATCGCCTTTGCCGCGTCGATCGAGCTGTCGTCTATTCGCCCCCAAGCCTTTGTCGTTGGGACTAGGCGAATCACGACGCCTCGATTCTTCTGTCTGAAGGTATAGCCAAGGGGCTGTGCCACGTACTTGGGGCTATCGTCAGGCAGTATCCCGTTATGAACCAACGCATCGACAATTGGCTTGCAACCTGATGTAAACCCCTCGACATCAAGGCAGATGTTCTCGGAGGTAGCGTAGATCTCCTCAATGATCACGGGATAGGTGGCGCTTTCTATCCATTGCTGGACTTCACTTGCCCACAGGTACCGCATTGCTTCGACCCGCTTGAACCAGGTCGTCTTCAATTTGGTTTGGTGTGCATCATGCATACGCAGCGAGGTATTCAGGCCAAGGATCATTGCCCTAGGAAAGACCATCGTCAGGGAGTTGGTGGCCGCGCAATAGGATGCAAAATCCGCACGCGAGTCTTGGTTGTTCAGCGCAACCTTCTGGCTTCTAAGCCTGGCCTGGCTTGGCTTGCGATCTGAGCCNGCCCCCGAGTCTCCATTCTGAGGCCTTACCCTCCCCTCCCCTGCCTGCGTTGGAACTTGCTCCTTCTGCAGACCTCGTGCGGCTCGTGACTGCTCCTGTTTTTCTATCCGCGCCAGCAGCGCTGGATCACTCGCGATTGCCCATCTTTTGCCCATGACTACTCCCCAAGTTTTGGGGGTGACCATAACGGCGATTTTTTGAAAGGACATGTTCGGACTTAAAGATCGCAGCCCTTCGGCGTTTCACTTGTAAGTATCGGATGGAGTTATAGCCAATATGAAATTGAACCGTATTTGCCTTGTGGATGACGCCAACGGCATTCATGCCCTAGCCAACAGATTGTTCGTGCAGAAGCTGGGAAAAGAGCTGGTGGCTGCACACAGTGCGTTCGAAGCCTTGGAGGTGATCCGGAATCAAAAGCCAGATGCCTGCTTTATTGATGTCGAGATGCCTGACATCAATGGCCTACAGCTGGTCAGCATTCTGAGAGCCAACCCTGAATACGTGGATATGCCTATCGCCATGCTGTCAGGGGCATCGAGCATCTTTGACAAAGAGAAGGGCCTGCTTGTCGGCGCCAACATCTACCTAACAAAGCCGTTCTCATTAGAGAGCATTGAAAGCGCGCTTGGGGAGATGGAGGCGTTCTATGAGTGAAAACCTTGAGCAGAGAAGGCTGGCCGCTTTCTTCCTCGGTGATACGCGTTGCATGTGCGTGACAACGAATCTGGATGNGGTAACAGAGTCGCCAAAAAACTTCCGAATATTCCCGGGCACTAAGCCCTACTTCTCAGGAAATGCGCGACTCGGCCGAGACTTGGTCTCCTACTTTCATCTCCCAACGTTCTTTGGTCTTGCAGGCCAGAAGAGTGAGGCCAGCCAGGATGAACACCCAACAGACTTCGTGCTGCGTGACCCGCTTTCGCCCTCAATGGTTGGCCTGCATACCGATGGGATCGTTGCTTTCGTTCCTGTCATCGAGCTGAAGGACGCAGATCCAGCTGGACTAAGCATCCCCTCAAAGCTCGCCCCTTACTGCACTGGGGTGGTCGAGTACCAAGGTGCCATGTGGGCGCTCGTGTGCCTAGAGACAATCATCCGAGATAACAACTTTCGCTCTGTTGAGCTCCCAGCCTAGAGGCCTGACCTGTGAGTAAGAACCTTCTAATCCCAACCTGCGTTCTGACAATTCTTGCTACCGGTGGATTCGCCGGGTACTCGGCGTTCGAGTACAACAAGGGTGTTGAAGCTGACCGCTATTACGCGTCCGTGGCGACGACACTTCAGAACAACGTCGAACGTACGATTGCCGTTTCTATGCGGGCTGCCCGTGACACCTCCTACACCGGCGAACTTGAACAGCTGGCATCAGCGGTGAACCAAGCAATCAACTCACTCGGTAGTGGCAATATATCTGCCGGCATCCCGCCTGCGCCTGAGTCGATCGACTCCGCATTGCGATCGCTGATGGAGCCCTGGGCCAATGTTGAGGTGGCTGTAGAGTCCATCGCCGCTTCCCGTGAAACCAACTCCACATTCAGTCGCCAATCAGCCGAGGCACGCTCAGTGGCCGGCCAGCTCCAAAATGAGCTGAAAGCCGCAATGACACTGATAGAAGGGAACGGCCAAGTTGACGAGCGAGCCCGTAAAGCTCTGACCGAGTCGTGGAATGACCTTAGATCCAACCTTGAGATCGTAACCACCGGCTCCGATTCAAGCGCAGAAGCACTCCGGATCGCCCACGACTCTGCTGCCGAATTCATTTCAGTTGTCGCTCAATACGGTAACTTGATGCCCCGAGATCCGGAACTGATCAATCCACTTCTTGCAGGCTATCGAACCGCTCAGAATTTTCAGCGCGTGGCCTGGAGAGCGCTCGAGTCATCCTCTGGCCAGGTTGATAACGCCCCACACGCTCAAGCGATCTGGGCAGCGCGTACCAATCTCAACAGTGCTCTGACGACGCTGCAGCACGCGGTCAATTCGCTGCCACAAACCCGCCCGATTAACGGGCTCATTCTGACCGGCGCGATTGGAATCTTTCTCTTCACCTCGCTTGCCAGTTTGCTTCTTATCCTGCGTAACACCTCTGCACGAATGAAGCAGGCGGAGACAATGGGCACATCCATTCGCTCTTCCCAAAAAGAGCGCTCCACAGAGCTTGCTCTTCTGCTGGAGGAGATGGAAAGAGTTGCCGCCGGCGACCTCACGCAAACCATTACAACTGGTAAAGACTCAACGGATGAAATCGCATCTGTACTGAATGACGTATTTGGGTTCGTGAGAAGCCTTGTTCAAGATGTCCAGCAGACGATCGTCAACCTGTCAGCAGCGTCAGAACAGACGCTGACCATGGCCAGAAACGTCAACCGGAACCACAACGAGCAAGATCGGGCAATTTCCCACATCANCTCACTGGTGCAGGAACTGGGCTCCTTCACGGACCAAACCGACACACTGACAAACACTACTCGCGAGTCCTCTCAACAGGTTACTGAGCAAGTAAAGAACGGGAGCAAGGCGGTACAAGAGGTGCACGAGGGTGTAATGAAGCTCTCGCAGTCCAACATGAATATCATGCACCACACCAAAGCCATGACCGAGAACATCCAGAATCTCGAGCGCCTGGTCGATGTGGTAAAGAAAGTTGCCAGCCAGTCAACGTCCTTGGCATTCAACGCGCACTTGGTTGCAGACGCGGTTGACGACGACCGGCTGTCCAAGCGAATTCGTGTCAGCGCTGAGGCCATGACACAGCTGGCCACTCACGCAAATGAAGCCTCTGAGCAGATCACAGCAGCCCTGAGCGGCATCAACTCTGCGGCCAAAGACACTCAGTATGTTCTCGACGATTCTCAAAAAGAAATCCAGGAACTGAAGACCCGCTCTGATAGCGCCTTGTCTGCCCTTGGAGCAATCAGTGAGCAGACCAATGAGCTGGCTGACCACATCACTTCCGTAATGCAGCAGACCTCGCAGCTCAAGCGTCAGTCGGGCCAGGTCAGTGAAACGATCGAGTCAATTCACCACTACGCCACAGAGCAAAGTGCGGCCAGTGAGCAAACCGCTTCTGCGATCAGCAATCTGAACGATCAAGCTCAGTCGGTGGGTCAGACCCTGGCCAACTTCAAGGTGTAAATCCCTGATGATTTCAGCAGCCGCTTCTCTGACAGAGGATCAGTGGATCGAGGTCCTCTACAACCGCTTCCGCATTGAGGTATCTCAAGACCGGAGGCCAGCTTTGCACCGTGCCATTGGGGCGTATGCGCAAAGCATAGGTGAGGACAATGAGTCCCTTCTGGCCAAGGCACTAAGTCGTCAGCTTTCTGCAGAGAACTGGTCCAAGATCATCCACCTGGCGACCAATCATGAGACCCGGTTCTTTCGTAACCGGGCCATTATCGACCAGCTCTGTAACTATGCAGAGACCTTCGCCAGACCAAGGGTTCTATCTGTCGGCTGCTCCACNGGCGAAGAGCCCTACTCAATTGCAATTGCTCTAGCAGAGCGCGGGTTGGCCAACTTCAAAGTGCATGGGATTGATGTCTCTGAAGACTGCATAGCAACAGCAAGCGAGGGCATCTACAAGGCTAGCGAGGCGATCCCATCCCGCTACGTCAAAGAAGTCACCAATGGTCATCTGCGCTTCTACGACTGGCTCAAGGACTTTGTCACCTTCAGTCAGCACAACGTGATGTCAGACCGTCCAATCGGCTTCACAAACCCCAGCGTGATAGTCACTCAGAACATGCTGATCTATTACCGAAAAGAAGCTCGCCACCGGATTTTAGAAGGCCTGGCTTTAGGGTTGCCTATAGGTGGCTATCTGATTACAGGCCCGTCTGAGGACGCCGGCTGGAAACCGACAGATCTACAACGCCTCCCAGTTCCCACAGCTTCCGTATTCAAGAGGACACAATGAACCCCGCAAAAATCGCTCACCTATCTTGGGTTCTTGGGCCTATTGGCAAGAACATTGCGAAGGCAAAGGCTGCAATGGCGGACTACACGCAAAAGCAGCTGAAGCTCAGCGCTCCGCCGGCCGGTGCTAACGAAGTCTGGTTTCATAATGCTCAGGAAGAGCTAGAGAAAAGTGCCGATATCCTTGCGAGCTCGTTGACGGAGATCGAGGCAGCGCTCGATGTCATCCAGTGCGTTGGGGGCCACATGCTGGCAAAAGAGCTCAACACGCTCGCGTCAGTCGCACTCAACAACCTGAGCGCTGATGATCAGGAAAAGTGCTTTCTCAGCATACAAGAGGCAATGGACGTATTGCCGAGCTTCGTTGGCATGGTTATCGACGGCGCCCACGACTCAGCCGGTGTGCTTCTGAAGTACATCAATGATCTACGTGCACTACGTGGCGTCTCTGCGCTCAGCGATGATAGCGCCCTGCCTATCAACCTTAGTTTTGCGTACAAGAGCCCTCCCCCTTACGAAGCGGACTGCGATCTCGATGATCGTGAGAGGGTTTTCCAGAAAGCATCGAAGGACTTCTGCAAGCTCTATAGCAAAGCGATGAAGCTCCGCTCCCAAGAGCAGTGGATCGAGATGCGGCAGATTCTGAAGGATCTTCAGAGAGTCACAAACGATCCAGAGCTAGGGTCGTACTGGTGGGTTGGTGAGGCTATCGTTGACGTGATTATCGCTGATGGTCTGTACCTGCCCCCGACGATCAACACTGCCCTTCGTGTTGTCATGGTAGCGACCCAGCGAGTGAACCAGGGCGAGATGGCTGCGAAGGAAAACCTGAATGCCGGCAAGTTCTCAGCACTGCTCAACAGCCTCTCTATCAGTCGCAAGCTGACCCCTACGGCCAATGAAGTGATAGAGCACTTCGACGTGAAGAAGAATGTCGAAGAAGATCAAATTCAGCACCTCCAAGAAATGCTGGAGGCGCAAAGCGTTGAGTCGATCAACGATGTGATCCCTGAAATCCGGACCCGGCTTGAAGCGGCCATGGTCTCCTTTGGGCGCGCCGTCGGCGCAAAGCGCATGGAAGGCTTCCAAATCCAGAAGAAAGCCTTTGATCAATCAGTGAGAACCATCGCAAACGTATTCGGCATCTTCAATGAGCACGAGCTGTCTGATACCAGCTTCAACCTCGCTGACATGATGATGGGTGCGCAAGCGCCAGCAGACCTCACCAGTGAAGCAATCGAAACGGTCAAAGATCAAATCCTATTCCTGGACGCGAGGCTCACCCAGCTGGATCGCAACCCAGCTGCCGAGTTACTGCAGATCCATGATGTGACTTCTGACGTAGTGGATGTCCTCGCTGCTGAGTCGCTGCGTGACCTCAAAAAGGTCTGCAACCTCATCGCTACGCACATTGATAGCGGCGGCGGCGATCCGGCTAAGCTCCTTGAAGCCCTGACATCCCTGCATGACCTGGCAAACGTCCTCGAATTTGCAGGCTCGACAACGATCGGCATGACATTGGCCGCTGTAGTCACACAGATCACAAACGAAGTTCAGGGTGGAAAGCTCGCCGGTTCCAATCAGATCGGCCACGCTGCTCGCGCCCTCGTTTGCATTGAGATGTTCCTCCAGTACATCAATGCCGGCCTGCAACCACCGCCAAATCTGCTGGAAAAAGCATCCGAGGCGGTCACAGCCATGGGTGTCACCATTCAGGGGGTGGAACCGGTAACAACGTCAGCCTTGCTTGCAAAGTTTGAAGAGACTGCAGATGAGGAGTTCGACACGGACCCATTGCTGAGCGAGATCTTTGAGCTACGCCCTACCCTCGAAAACGCGACGAAGCGCGGGACAATCTCCTCACCTGCAATCCTCTCTGAGCTGGCAACTGCAGCGCTTAAGCTGGGCTCCGCTGCAACTCTGAAATCCGAAGAACAGTTTTCGAAACTNTGCCGGGGNGTCGCTGAGCTGGCGACCGACGTGCCTGGGCGACTCGAAAGCGATGCGGCACTTGAGCAGTCCGTCGAGAGCTTGCTGGACCGGAGCGTTAATCTGGTGCTCCGCTGTATGGATGAATACTCATCCAAAGGGAGAATTAACCTCTTTCTTGTCGATACGATTGAAGCGTTGTTCCAGTTCGTAGGCGGTTCAGAAGAGAACGGTCTCAACAGCGAGCCGGCAACCACGGCGCCTAGTCTTGAGCATGTGGCGGAAGTGGACGAGTCCAAAGCAGCCCGCGCGCTTCCTGAGGGTACCGACCCCATCCTTATCGGCCTGTTCCGGGAGGAGTTTGCTGAACAAGTCTCNACGCTAAGGGCNTGCTTGGACAGTCATCCTGCAAATGTCACTGAACAGACATGCAGAGCGGTTCATACACTGGTGGGATGCTCAGCATCCGCTGGCTGCATGCCGGTGCATGAGGTGTGTGGGGTTCTTGAAGAGCGCCTGTACTACATGAATGCGAATGCACAGGTCCTGAGCCAAACCCAAGCTGAAGATCTGGCGGACTTGCTTACTGAACTGGAAGCCTTTGCCGACGAATTCCCCTGGACGACTGAATCAGAACTGCTTCCAGCATGGCTTGACGCAGCCAGCCTGGGCCAGGAACCCACCAACTCAACAGCCCTCGATCCTGTCGAGGCGCCGCATGACTATGAAGCTCCGGGGCAAGAGTCTGAGACTGTCACACTGGTAACCATAAAGCCCAATGTAAGCTCGGCTTCGCCTGCTGCCACTGAAGAGACGGACACTGTTGACCTCGGTTACGAGACTGACATGGTTGAGCTGTTCTTCATGGACGCTGACGAAGGCATTCCGGATCTGCAGCAAGCTGTTCAAGAGTGGCTGAACAACCTGAGCGACAATGATCTCGCCGTCAGCATCCGAAGGCATATGCATACCTTGAAGGCGTCTGCAGGCCTGATCCAAGCGCATCAGATCCAAGGCCTTACTCACAACATGGAGTCCCTATTCGACTCAGTGACTTGTGGGAACATCCAAGCAGACAAAGCCTGCGCCGATCTGGTCGAGTACGTTCTGAATGACATCGTCTCACTGACTGATTGCATTCGGCAGAATGAGCCCTGCCCTTCGAATGAGGAGCTCATTTCTTTCATCCAGCAGTGCTGCGAGAACTACTCCGTTGATGCCGAAGAACTGGCGCGCCTGACCAGCCAGGCGCCAGCCATTGAACAAAGTAGTCCGGGCGATGCTGCCGATACTTTGGCNCAGATTACTGAGGGCCCTGCCGAAGACCAGGCACAGGCTTCTATGCCTGCCGAAGAAGTGCCGCATGATAGCCATGAGGTTGTGGCGATCGCGCCGGCTCCCGAAACTGACGACAAGGCCGAAGTCGAGCAAACAGCTGAAGCGCCGAGCGTCCCTGCTGAAGGGCCCCGCTTAAAAACTCGACGTGGTAAGCGTGGCTTGCGCGGAAGGGCTGGCAGCGCAAAAGCCGGACAACCCGCCCCTACAGCAACTGTTGAGACCGTCGTCGTTGATCAGCAACCCACTGCTGAGCCTGCTCACGCAGTGCCAACGCTTGAGTCCATGCTCGACAACCAAGACGTTGTAGAGGAGACAGTTGATCCCAGCACCTACGTGCTCCCTGAGCCCGCTCTCGACCCTCTGGCCCGGAACGGGCGTTATTCAGATGGCGAGAAGGTCAGGAGGAGACGCCGCGCGGCTAAGAAGGTCCACGCAGACCTGGTTCAGCTTGATAGCTCTATCAAAACAGCTGTTGAGCCTGCTCACGCAGTGCCCACGCCAGTGTTCATGCTGGACAACCAAGACGTTGTCGAGGAGCTAGTTGATCCAAGCTCCTACATGATCCCTTGGCCTGTTATCGACCTGCTTGCCCGGAACGGGGGTGAGTCAGATGGCGCGCAGGCCAAGAAGAAAGGCGGCGCGTCTAAGAAGATCCACGTTGACCTGATGCACCTTGATAGCTCCATCAAACAAGCGGAGGAGCTAAAAGCGTCCTCCTACCGCCAGAACATACTCTACCGAGAGATGATGCTGTCGATTGTGGCACTCAGGGAAAAGCTGTCGCTGCACTTGATGCATCACAACAAAACCACCGTGCAGCTGAGGGACTTCAACTCCCGTCGTTTCAATGAAAGCATGATGTCTGAAAGCACTCTGAGCCCAGAGCAACGCAAGCTGTCACTTGAACGTTTTAACCACCTTTCAGACAGCAATACTCAAGCTGGGGTAACGATCGAGCAGTTGCTCCAGGACTGCCAGGACATCATTGGCCAATCGACCCTTCTGAGCAGCGCGTTCAAGCACCACGCTGAGGTTGTCGGTGGGCTCCAAAGAGATCTCCTCTCATCTCGACTGGTGACCCTGAATGATGAGAGGCCCGGGATCAACGGAACCCTTGTATCAGCCCTTAAGCACGCGAATAAGAAAGCCACTCTCGAATTCATTGGTGGGGATTCGGGGATCGACCGAAAAATGCTCGAGAGCCTTCGAGACCCTCTTCGCCACATTGTGAACAACGCAATTGCCCACGGGATCGAGTCACCCAGCGAACGCATCAAGGCCGGAAAGAAGGAACAGGGCAAAATAACCATCAAGGCTGAAAGGCGAGGTAGATCCCTGCTCATCTCGCTGTCGGATGACGGCCGAGGGATTGATCCTGAGGCGATCAGACAAAAAGCGATCGCTACCGGCAAGCTGGACAGTGCGCAGAAGATGACTGATGAGGAAGTGNTGTACCTGATCACAGAAGAGGGCTTCTCCATGTCCAGCAAGGTGGATCAGCTCTCAGGGCGCGGTGTGGGAATGGACATCGTTCGAAACAAGGTCGAAGCCATTGGCGGGCATCTGACGATCTCCTCTGAGATCGGCAAAGGAACCACTTTTGTTCTCGACCTGCCCTCAACCATGGGATCGAACAGAGCCCTGGTTTGCCGGATCAGTGATCAGTGGTTTGCTATCCCGACCTCGAACATGACTCAGGTGATGGACTATCCGACTGATCAACTGACTCTCATCAAGTCCAAACCGGGAACTCCAACCATTGATTTCGAGGATAACCAGTACGACCTCGTTCACCTAGCCGACCTGATTGCTGTNCCGGATCTCAAGCAGATGCCGAATGATCAGCAGAAGGTAACCCCCGTCGTGCTGATTGAGCAGGGGGGCGTACGGCTGGCCGTAGAGGTTGAGCAAGGCGTATCAATGCCAGAGATCCACGTAACGAAGTTTGAGGGCATTCTCGGTGGCGTGAGAGGGATCGTCGGCAGCACCGATATTCATGACGGGACGCCTGCACTGGTAATTGATGCGATCGAGCTGGCCAGGCTAAACCTGACCAAATCTGAGGCCGGATACGCGCCGAAGTTGTACCGCGTTCGTAGAACAAAAACTGAAGACAAACCCTTGGTGCTGGTGGTTGAAGATGCCGCAAGTTTCCGGCGCATGCTCACGGACCATTTTGAAAAGCTCGGTTGGGAAGTGGTGACAGCCCGGGATGGTAAAGACGCCTTGGATAAGCTGCCTACCCTGAAGAAGGTCAACCTATTTGTCGTGGACGTGGAAATGCCCAGAATGGACGGGCTGACGCTAACCGGCGAGCTTCGTAGTCAACCCAAGCTGGATCACATTCCGATCATCATGCTGACCACTCGCGCCAACGTCGAGGAAAAAGCGAAGGAGCTGGGTGTGAACGTTTTCCTTTCCAAACCCTACAACCCGGTAATGCTGAACCAGGCCATCAACGAAGTCTGTGCCCCTGTGAAGCAGAAGGAGGCGCACGCATGAGGCTCGCCATTGCAAGCATGAGCCGCACTCAGCTGGGGATTATGGCCGAGATTCTGAGCCCCATTTTTCCTGAGCTAGAAACCTACTCTCGAGATGAGATTGAATCCGGAGAGGTTTCGCGGAGCAGCGCCCACGTGATGATCATCGACTACTACGACGGCTCTATGATGGAGTTCGACTCCATCCTCAACCTTCTCGATGTTGATGAACCTGTTTCAATTCTCTCGGAGAAGGATCTGTATCCGCTAAGCCATGTCGAGAGAATCGTTTGGCGGAACAAGATAATCGAGGAAATCGTTCGGCTACTTCCCCATCTCAAAGGTGAGCTATTGGAGAACTCAGCGGCTGCAGCCGAGAATGATATCTGGGTCATCGGATCAAGCTCAGGCGGCCCCGATGCTCTGAGAGCATTCCTCTCCGCCCTCCCCGCCCTTCCAATATCGCTCGTGTTGGCTCAGCACATCGGAAGTGAGGGCGGGATCAACTCACTGGCCACCCTGCTCAACAACCGCCAAAACAACTGGCAGGTGCACCTGATGCGAGAGGGTCAAAAGATCCTGCCGGGCAACGCCTATATCGTCCCGCGCGATCATGCCGCATCAGCAAAGGGCGATCGGTGGGCCCTCAAACCATTTTCGATGCCGGCCAGCCCTAGCCCCTGTATTAACGCGACGATTCGAACACTTCGCNGCGTTGAGAATAGGAAATTGGGTGTAGTCATTCTGTCTGGCCTGGGTGATGACGGCGCAGCATCCCTCAAAGAGATTCAGAGCAGAGCGATCATGATTCTCGCGCAGGATGCCAGCGAGTGCGCGGCCAGCTCTATGCCTGATTCGGCACGCGCCTCAGGAGCCGTCCACAAAAGCGGCACTACACAAGAACTGGCAATGACCATAGCCAAGCACTACGGCTTCGGTACCGCCTGAAGGCATGCGGGCCATGCCTAGCGAGCTTGGCCCGCATCAAGAAGCTCCCTCACAGCTCGAACCTGATCCCTGACGCAAGCCGTGAACATTCCCTTGAGCACACCCTTGGCTTCAGGGTGCTGGCCGTCAATAAGCTCCTCTACGAAATTCAGCTGCTCAGCTTCATCTGCAGGAAATGCCAAAGACTTGAATCTCACCCGACTAATCGTATTGGTCCCGAGCTTGGACGTCAGAGCTAACTCGTCTTCAGATAGCACTGTGGCGAATTGCTTTAACAATGGTGACGTGGTGACCTGAATGCTTTTCATAAAGCCCTCCTTACACAGCAGAAGGATCTCACGGCCAAGCATGTGTCATCGGAGATTCCGCGCATGCGCGGAAAATGAGTAGGCTGAATGATTGGCAGGTTTTCCGCGCATGCGCGGAAAATCAATTAGGGATTAAATACACCCACTTCCGCGCATGCGCGGAAATGGACGTAATGCCGACTTGCTAACAGGGGATCTGGGGGGCGCAGAATCCGAAGATTTCTTCGTACTTTTTGCAGCAAACGACCGGAACCCACCACACAAACGTGTAGGTGTGATCAATCGAAACGTTGCCCAGCCTCATCTGCGTGTCCAGGCCTAACGATCCAGCCCTCAGCCCAACTGTAAGGTGGGGAGTTGTTTGCTGGAGCTTTCCGACTGCGATGGTGGTATCGAACGGTAGTGAACCGATCGCGTTCCTTGCTACGTGGAGAGCCCTATAAGCAGCAATCCCAGCATTGATGACCGGGCTATCATTCTGCGTGGCCATTTGGCGTGGATACAGCGGCCCCCAGTTAGAACCAATGCAACGCTCCATTCCGAACATAGATGACACTGCGCTGCCCAGTGCAGAACACTCAAGCTCGGTAGGAGGGATCATCCCCCAGTCTCGGCACCCGGTGTTCCAGGTGGGATCAACCTCGGTGGTGTATAGCAGGCGTGGGAAGCAACTCGGAATGGCACTGTTCAGCCCTGAGACGGCCTGAGCAATCGCAGGGTTGGCCAGGCCACCGCATGAACCGACACTGGTAATGCTCCTGAACGAGGCTGACTTTGCTTTGTTCACGCCGCACATCTTGCAGCCCTGCCCAGCCATAGCGACATTCACTGCCCAGTCTGGGATCTGCCAAAGCCTGACGTGAGTTGTTGTGTAGTCGTTCGAATCAACTCCGGCCGACAAAGGACTTCCGATCGAGAGCCCTCCACCAACAGCCGTATCCCCTCCCCCTTTGATCACCTCGCACAACACCACCGGCTGATAGTGAGAGACAACAAGGTAGTCGGGACAGAAATAACAGCAGGGCGAAAATATCTTGTACTCAAGCGTTAGCGGATCAACGGTGAGCAGTTGAGCCAGGCTGATTGAGGCAGCTCGGGTCTGGGGCGAATAAACACCAAGCCCCAGAGCGCCGGCGGCTACGGCTGAGCCAGATAGCTTGAGAAAGGATCGTCTTGAGAGTGCAGAAATCACGGGGAACCTCGTAGTCGATTATCTAATAGTGATTCCGCTCGATCCCAAATGCACCGAGTAGAAAGGACTCAGCGACAACGAATCCGTAAGCTATGGGGATAGGAAATACTCGGAGGATTATCGTGCTGGATAACTTTATTGGCCTTTCGCTGCTGCTCGTTTCTGTAGGAGGGATCTTCTTCCTGTGGATGCAGAAACTCAGACCGGCGACCCCAGCGGAAATAGAAGCGGCCGAGCTCAATGAGCATCCTCAAAATCAGCCCTTGGAGCTGAGAAGCCCCTTGGCTTATGTTTCATCTGAGGACGCCTATCAAGATAGCGAGCAAGGGGCAGGCTTTGAGTCCAGCTCGAGCGCCAGCAATGAAGACCCTGCCACTAGCAACGAAAGCGAAGTGCAGAGCCAAGCAGATACTGGTCAAGTGGTGGCTGAAGAAGACGCCGTGGCAGAAACGCATTTAGGGCTGGCCCAGCAGTTCTTTGACCTTGGCGATTTTGAGGGAGCAATGGACTTCACCTTGCTGGTTCTGGAGAATGCCGACGCATCCCAGGACCAGCGATCAAGGGCGAAGTCCATCAGGTCGCTCTGCCGTTAAGCACTCTGCATCGCTGCCCAATAGGCCCGCAGCTCAGGCACTTTCGCCAGCTTGGCTTGCGCCGCCTTCTCTACACGGTTGATATTCTGTGGTGATGTTTCCAGCCACTCGGCCAACTCGCCAATTGTCATAAATCGTGCGCCTTGAAGCTCAAGGCGATGTTTCATAATCAGGCAGTCGCGGTCTGACAAGTGCTCCTTCAAGACCTTGGCGATAAAGTCAGCCTCACTTTGTTCTTCAACGTCCTGCACGAAGTTATTGTTCTCGTCAGCAATCATTCCGTGCAGGCCGGCGCCTTCTTCTTCTGCGTTGGCGCTTGTATCCATTGAGAAGCCTTTGTTGCCCTTGAGGAAAGGGGTAAGGCCGCTCAGCTCCCATTTAGAAATCCCGGTTGCAGAGCAAACATACTCGTCAGATGCGTTTGGCATATCCTGATAAACGGCTCGGACCTTTGTGAGAAGTGCATGGCTACCTTCCGGCAACCGTACAATGTCTTGCTGAACAAGCTCACGCAGGATGGTCTGGCGAATCCAGTTGGTAGCGTAGGTCGAGAACTTCAAACCCTTCTCCGGCGCATAGAGACTCATGGCCCGAACTAGACCTTGATAAGCAGCAGACCGGACCTGATCGAAGTCAGGAGCAAAGCGGTACTCACTCGCAATTTTCTCGGCCAACCCCGCATTGACCTGACTAAAGGTTCCAGCAAGCCGGTCCATACGCAAATGCTCGGCCTGGAAGCTGGACGCGCAGCTAAGGTATTCCTCCACTGGTACACCGCTTTTGAGCGCGATTCTGGCGACCTCCGACTGATGTTCAACCAAGCGGTCACGAAACTGCTTCTTGGCCTTTGGGGTCATCGTATGAGCATCACGGGCGGTTGCAAGGCAAGAACCGGGCAGCTTGGCAGATAACGTGCCGATACGCAGGAGGTCGAGAACGACCCGGCGAGAAAGGCCAAGCTCAATACTGATGAAATTGGCCATAGCGCGCATGGCGCTGGTGAGCGGTTGCGTACGATTACGGAAGGCGGCGAATGCTTTGGACAAAATCAAGTCGTATGGAATCAGCTTGCATAGCTCACTTCGCAGACGCCCAATGCCGTCACAATAGAACATATCTCGAACGGAATGCTTTGCTTCTTGGTGGGAAGAAAGCTCTGAGCGGATAGCCTGAATCCGGGTGCGAGCCAGATCATAGAAAGCACGTTCACCAAGGTGGCCGGAACGTACCCAGCGCCCATCAAGCTCGATCAGCGTGACTGACTTATCTGTCTTGTTGGTGCTTGAAAACGAGCCTTCAATTTCATCAAGCATACTGGTCACAACATCAAGGTCACACGCGATCGCGTGAAGCATTTGCAGGTTGTGGTTGAGCATCCGATAGCCAAAGGACTGTTCCTGCTCCAAGGTCAGCAGTAGCCCTTTCTTGGGTGCCGATGGGAAGTCAGCTAATGCAGTTGGTACAACAAAGCCAATATCTGCACTGCCGGCGTTGATTTTCTCTGCGGTTTGCATAGCTAACCCTCATCAATTCGATTACTTCGATGGGGCTAGTTTCAAGGCTGGATAGCTTTGTCATCGGTCGATGACGAAAATTATTGATCCCGGTTTTGGATACGCTGCATAGCTCCAAGCAACTCGATGTATCCATAGGTCGCAACGCTTTGGCTCGATCGCTTGGCGAGAAACTTTAGCGTGTCCATTGAGGCAAGCTGAGCGGCTCCACGACCCAAGCTCGTATTGCCGCCAGTGAGGCCGGTGATGACCAAGTGAGCTTCAAGTCTCGCCTTTGGATCTGAGATCGCCATGAATGTTGAGTTGCTTGGATACCCGGATGTACAGGCCTCAATTACTGTTTGGATCATCTGTCGATCCCCGTCAGCAAGAGATTCAATCGACGACACTTCACTGGCCAAAAGCTCGCTGGCGTCAGCCACCAGGCCTGAACAAGCATAAGCACCAGCGATCGTTGCAACGGTGAATGCGTGAACATCCCCGCCCTTACTCAGGCTTAGAAGTCGATAAGCCAGGGCCGATGCCCTCTCGTAATCGCCAAGCTCTAACAGCGGATAGAGATTGCTTACCTCAATCCTGATAAAGGCCGGCAGATTGCACTCCGACAATTCAGCCATCAGCTGCATGCGATCAGAGTCAACCGCATGGCCTGACCATAGCCTCATCCTAACGCTGTTGCGCATGCATTCACGTTCGGCCGGCAAGCCATCTGTCGAACTTGTTGCTGAAGCTAAGCGTGCAAAGGACTCAATTTCAGCTAGGGCGTCAGGTTGATCTGCACTATTCCTCAGATCCACTTCTTGAACAGCCAATGAGGTGTGAGCGTAAAGCTCAAGGCCCCCAGGCATCTGCAGAACCTCCTCAGGGCTCGCCTGAGACAAGTAATCGGCTGATGCGTTGGCTATGCAGCTCGTGGCGCGGTAGTCGGCGCAGACGGGCTCTACGGCGCTCTGGAGCCAAGCAGGCTGCTGTGTCGCGCAGGCAGATAAGGCTAAAGCTGCAAATGCCAGCCCAAGGCCACGAGCGCTAGGCATTCTCGAGGATCTTTTTAATCTGAACGCCATGTGACTCCAGATGCTGTATTCGAGCAGCAGAAGCCTCGGAGGCGATGCCGCAAGCTAGGTGATAAACATGCGATGTGCGACGCTGGAGCTGGGTTGCCAGCACATCAGCTCCTTCCTCGTCGCCAACCATAAGGAACGCAGCACGTTGCCCACGAGCATAATCAGACAGCACGATGTTGGCAGTAGGCCGGCCGACGGCGAGGATGCAGTTTGCCGCCCTCTTCTTGAACAGCACGCTGAGTACCTCATTCAAAAAATCAGGTGATACACCCTCAAGCATGAACGCAACACGCAGGAGCTGATCAGAGCTCTGCAGGTCACTGATGAACCGGCCGAGGACTGAAGCGATGTCATCTGCCAGCTCGCAATCTTGAACAGAGACAAGCTCTGGTGAATTAAGGATCACCGAGTATGCTTCTTTGTTGGATGCCGCCTGCATGTATACGCCGGCATATACCAATTGTTGGAGATCACTTGTCGAGCAGCTCGCCTGGCCAAGTGCAACGTCCTCGACTTCAAGCCGAAACAGCTCGGAATCGTCCAGCCCGATTAAGTAGGCCTGATACTGGGGATCAACCGAGCGCATCATTTCCGAATAGACGAAATGGGCAAGAGATCGGTAGTAGGTCGGCTCTCCTGAGGTCGGATCGAGATAGCCGTTAAATGGCATTTCAGCGAAAGGGTCAAACAACAGATTTGATGTCATTGGACACCTCCATAATTGATAGCCAGTGAAGCGCGGCCGTACGAACACCTAACGGGCTCGCGCTCTCCGGCCCTTCCAGAACCCTCTTGCAAAACTGCACTCTTCTAGACAACTGTTCGACTGATAGCCCGGCTTTAAGCCTTGAGCCGCAGTGCGCAGCCCAGCGGTCACCAGCTTGTCTTTTGGGAGCCGATGCGCCGGCGCGACAGCTGAGGCGCCATGCAAGCGTCTTGATCCTCGAATCACTCGCCCGATCGAGCAACGCGGGCCATTCGGAGAACTCCGTTTTGTGCAGCTGTTCGAGCAGGTGAAGATCTTGAGGTGAGTAATCACCGCTTCTCAACTGGTAATCAGGGTCCGCTTTCGTCGATCGCCCTGCTTCCGAGTAATCCATCATGGCGAGGCACAATTCGGACTGATAACGCATCAACTGAACGTTGTGGTTGATTACAGACTTGTCGATATCGAGGCGCTCAGCAGTCTGAACATCAACGGCAGAAAGCGGGCATACGAAAGGTATTCTCGTAAGATCCAAAGTGAAAATTGGCTTCGTCCGGTCATTTGGGTCCTGACTAACAAATCGCTGAACATTCTCACTGCCGTCTTCAGCCAAATCACTAAGGTCGGCTTGTAGATCAACCATGTAAACAAGATGCGGGTCTTGGGGATCGACACCAATCGGGAAGCCGCAAACAAACGTCCTTCGCCCGATAGACTCATGAACGATCAATAAAGGATTCACTGACCCAAGTGAATCTATTTGGCCTGACTCCAATCCAAAGCTCTTTTGGATCTGGTTTACACAGGTATGACCTAGGGAGTGTTTGAGCAACTTAGGAGCCTGGGCCTGGATGTGACCCATAACCTGCTTGATGGAATCAACGGCGAGCACCGAAGGAAACCTTGCTAGCAGCTGCGAGTGAATCACGCTTGTTGCTGCAAACGGGTCAACCAAAAGCTCGTCCCCTGGAGGGCGAAGCAAGTTGATAGCCCTGAGGACAGTGATGAGGTCTAGCTGGTAAGTATTAGCTGGGGGTGTGCAATGTGGCAGGGTTGAGAGGCAACGATACCTGCAGTGATTCAGCACATCTGCCTGTTCTGAAGTTATTCCAAGGCCGATGTGAAGCGTGTTGCGGGTTGAAAAAAGCCGCTCAAGCTCTCGTGCAAACTCGTACTCGCTGGCACCTGCCGAGAGATCGCTGGAGAAAGAGGCAGAGTCCTCTACCAAGAGCGGATCAAAGGCGACATCAGCCCTGAGCTTGATGGAATGCGTCGTGCACTCCCCTACCCCACTCTTGTACATCAGAGACTCGAACCGGGTAGGCTGGCCATCTGCAGGCCGGCCTATCCAAGCCGAATCGTAAAAATGGATGTTCTCCAGCATTCATGTTCTCGGTCTGAAATAACTGTCCTGTATTGTGCCCGCGCAGTGCGCGTGTCACTGCCAGGACAGCTCACTCAGGCTTAAGGCTCAACAATAAGGTCGTATCCCCATCAATCACGATGGCGCGTGGCCTGCCCTCTTCAACCGTTGTGGTTGTTGAAAATGCACGTGTCTGGATGACTGGGGATTGGTTAGCACCGCAGCTAAGCACCTCTGTAGTAGCCAGATCCTCAACGATAGACTGCTGCCCTACCACCTCAACCAATGACAGGCCTTGGTCAGTGGCCTCAAGGTTCTTGAAGGTCAACATAAGGCCAGTCCGGTACTCAGCCTCGCGGCAAATATCCTTGCCTCTGGTTTTATCGCTTACCGCTACTGAGTAGCGATGGGACTCCCGGAGATCTAGGCTCTGACGCTCCTCTGAAAGGTCCAGTGAGAATTCCTGAATTTGAGAGCCGCCTTGAGCAACAGAGATATCAAGTGTCGCGGCCTGAACGCTGGCTGATACGGAGAGAAGAAGCATGCCGAGGATACGCATAACTATTCCTGAATATTCCCAAGAGTGGATGCAAACGCTTTGGCGATCACCCGGCCCGCAATCTCATCACTCCAATCATGTAGAGCACCTTTCTGGCCGGAGATATGAGTTGTTGCAAGGTCAATGATTGGGAGCCCGATGCTGTTATCGCAGCATTGAGCTCCATATCCATCGCGTAGCACGGAGAAAAGGAATGCCCCCTTCCCTGCCTTGTAAATCGGCTTGGAGAAGGTAAACAAAGATTCATACCGGTGTGTGATGTCCCTGAGTAGGTCCATCACAACATCAGGCTCCAGTTCCAAATAAAGAGATTCAGAGCCGTTCCGGACAACTGCATAGGTCATCTAGGTTTTACGCTGAGTTCGCCAGCGTGCTGAACCTCGCTACCGAAAGAGAAACTGATCGGGGAGCCCTGCTTCTGAGCGTAAGGGATAACTACACGGTCCAGGATGATGAGGGGGTCCGAATCGGGTCCTTCCGGATCGAGGAAGTACATGTGGTCGATGCCAATGCAGGCCTTGGTCCACCAGCCAGTCGTCTCAACATCACTGACACGCACAACGTAGCCTTCAGGGGCAAAGAAATGCCGTCCTTGTGTGAGGATGCCATCAACCTCTGGCTCGAGAAGATATTCGTTGTACTCCTGATAGTCCTTGAGAAGCACGTCCCCATCATCCATCTGAGGGATATGAAAGTTGAAACGCTTGATCGCCTCAGCGCCATCATCGAGGCTCAAAGAGAAATGACCCTGAGATGTAAGGTTCAAAGGCAAGCCGGTCGGATCAAACACGGCGCCCGAACGCCACTTCGCCTGGCAGGTCTTGTGCGTCGAGCTGTAGATCTTCTCGTTAACATGCACCATGCCTGTATGCTGCTCAGAATCGTAGGAATACGTCTGGATCTGTGTTTCAGGTACCGACTGGCATGCGGAAATCAGCGCCAGCGAGCCAGCAACAAGTAGGTATTTCATCATCACCACCAACCATTTAGTTGAAATCTGCGCCTTGCGCCTATTCTTGGTAATGAAGGGTCCAAGCCCCTGATTTGCTGGCTACAGGGCCTGTAAGGAAGCACTATGGGTATGGGCAGTTACGAGTGAGGGATTGCCGACCGATCCGGACCAAAGGCCCGATGCACTCAAAAGCAAGATAACTAGGCGCTGGTGCGGCTGCAGGAGGCTGTTTGGAAGATGTTGAAAGCAATGACCCTTGGGACAACATGCCGGCGCCGATGCCCGTCTGTGACGACGATCGTGACCTGGTAAAGCTGACTGGTATCCCTACCTCCTACAAAGCGAAAGCATGGGCCCAGATCCAAGTTAATGATCCGGCCCTTGCCGCACTGCTCAAAGACAGCGAATTCAAAGCAGTCGTAGAGATGTTTCAAGCAGATATATTCGTTGATGCTGAAGCTGCACCGGTACTTCCTGTCTACAAGGACCTGAAAAAGCTCAGGCCTTGACGCTGTGGCTTCCTAGCTGGCTTTTCAGCTGTTCAAATGCAGCCCTTTTCTCATCAGCGCTCAGCTCATTGACACTATCGTTGTACTGGACCAGTGGGCTGGCATCAAATGCGTAACCTTCAACTTCCGCGCACTGCGCAACATTCGGCTTGGCCTCAATCAGCAAGGCGAGATCCCCTCCAGCCGACTCGAACGACTCAGCGAGAAACTCAAGGCAAGCCGTAGCGTCATCGGCCTGGTCGTCGGGGAGAGTTGCCGACTTGGTCTGCATCTTGAGGTATGCGTCTGCCAGCTGATCAGGTGTGAGAGTGGAAGTAGAGACCCAGTCCTTTGCTCGCTGCGTGAAATTCATTTGCGCCTCTTGTGAATCTAGGGAAGGAGTAGGGTGAATTAAAACACCTGTCGCTTTCGTGTCATCAGCAAAACTTCCGCGCATGCGCGGAAAATGAAAAGCGCTAGGTGATGTCAGCATTAGGGTGGGACGGACAATCGAGAGAAAAACCGCGCATGCGCGGAAAACATCGACGGGGCCTTACGGACTCGGGCATTAGGCACTTGGAGCGGCAAATTCCTTAATTTTCCGCGCATGCGCGGAAAATCCCGGCTGAATGGCTTGAAAAATGGCGTCACTCATTTCAGGGGCAAAAGCCGTGAAAGTACCGCCCTAGAGCGGCTAAAGGCCATATTCGTCAATAAATCCCGGTGCGCTACGTGAAATTCAGGCCAAATCCTGTGCCATGAGCCACATAAAAACGCGTACAGGCACAAAATTACGAGAGCAAAAACAGAGCAGGGAAGGGTAGGGCGGGGCTTCAATGATGCGCATTGCGCGGATAAACGCAAGAGGTACAAAAGATAAATCCGCACTGCGCGGTATGCTCCCAGAGAAGCCGAGAAGAAGGGCATCCAAAGCCCATCGACCATAAGGCGCCGGCAGACTGAAAACCTAGGGGGCCGAGGCGGCGAACCACAATATGCGGTACTGGCAATCGGTTATACCTTCACCTGAAGCCAGCTGCTCAAAAACGAACGTACTTGCTGTCGGGGCCTTGGATTGAATCCTCTCCAGCAGATCGGAGAGATCGACGTAGTCGGCGGGTGCCACTTCCCCCTGGTGGCATACATGTAGGCCATCTACGGTAATTTCCGACAGATCTTCAGCGTAGGTCAGGATGATGTCGCTACTAAGGTTTTCTTTTGATGACTCCACGACCAATTGCTTTAGAGCCTCAAATTCAGTCCATGAGTTCTGCTTCTGGTCAGGAGCGAAGAATGCATACGCTGCAACAGCAATGGGGGCCGACGCTATAAAAGCATAAATAAAAGGTCTCATGGAGAGCTTCATTGAAAGTCCATTAAGGTGTCAAAGTTGATTGGAAGTCTATAGAGATAGTGTGTAGCGTAAATGCACCAAGCAGGGAATACTCTAACGTGAACGTGACAAAAAAAGCACTTTTGGCATCTATAGTAATCATTCAAGGTTGCGCGAGCGCCTGGATATCAAACCCCAGCCCAGTCACGAGGGACTTAATCCACGACTTACGCCTAGAAGGCTATACATGCATTGCCAAAACATCCGCGATTATTTGTACTCAAACCGTTCCGCACCATACAAAGCAGCCGGCGATTTGTTCCGGTGACCATGGTTGCATCGAGCAACCTGACCTCTTAACTGCGAACCAATACACCGTCACGCAGCAACCCGATGGGATACCGTCTATCAGTCACCGCGTGGTTCGCGAGGAGGCCCCAAGTCACTGATAAACCGCAATTTAGGCAGCCTGCAGGGGGTCGAGTATCTTGGCGATCGGAGTATCTATCGCCGGCTCCAAAGACGACTTCATGACGCCGTTCTCGACAATAGTGAACCGAATAGACATAGAGACATCTGTAGTTAGTCTCTTGTCCTCTGGTGAGGCGAGGTTCAGCACCACCCAAAATCCACGACTTAAGCCAGATTTAACACTAAAGAAGTCAATACGAAAACTTCCACTTCCCGACTGGGTTATTTGGCCACCGTAATTGCTCCCTAATTTCCGCTGAAGAATATTAAAGACTGGCTCTACAACTATGTTTTTCCAGAGGCTGAAATTACTCTCTGCCTGATTTTTTTTAAGTTGGTAATAGTAGTCGCGCAGCTTTGAGCTTTGCCTTGGTGAAAGCTCAGGCCCGGACTTTTCTAATAAGCCTATTTTAAAGGTAAGTCCTTCTTCATGAAGCAATGCAGCCTCAATACTCTGCTTCAAGCTATGCAGAAGATTTTCAAAGTTGACCATAAAGCCAAGTTCCCCTAAATGATCTCGGCCGTCTCAACAGCCGGAATCTGGTCCGAGGTCCCCGCAGGTCACCGCAGACGCATTTATTTGTCAGCATCCTGTCAAAGATCAACCGCCGGCGCATCTAAACCCGGATACCTTTCTAGCCGTGGCTATGGTTGCTGTTCTGGTTTCCGCGCATGCGCGGAAAAATGCTCAATATGAACAAGACCAAGGACCATGTTGTCATCTGGCCTTGAGACCTCAAGGGTTACCCCGGCCGGTGAATCTGTCTCCACAACACGTGTCGTAAAGCGGTCCAGGTGGTCAGTTGCGTACGAGGCTATAGCAACAGGCAGCGAGCACTCATAACTCACGGTTGGAGCATATGGGTGCGAAAGCGTATGACAGTCCATCAGACGCTCCCTGTAAGGGTGCACGCCCGGGCTTGGTAAGCTGGTTGGGGGTAAACGGCAGTATTCGGCATCGGTCAGCTCCTATGTGATGACGCTATGATCATCGAAAAGGAGCTGTGTCACCGGAGGGTCAAGAGTGGCTTTCTGGATCTGAAAGGTAGGTGAGAAAGTCGAAGGCTTTCATGGCCTCGTCAGGTGTTGGCCCAGTGTAGGCTTTGAGGAAGTTCTCAAGTAAGGCTTTGAGAAGCTTACCGGTTGGCTCGTTGCGGCTGATAGTTGCCAAGCAATAGGCTTCCAGGAGCTCTGGGGGGAGAACCCCAGTCAGATCCGTGCCTAGGTGCTTAGAGATGTCGTTCAGAAGGTACTGAACCGGTAGGGAAGGGCGAGCCTCTTCGGGAGCGGAGTGTGGCTCATCTTTGATGCGGGTGACATCCTGGTCATCATTCTGCTCTCCACTAGGGGCTGTAACCATGATGATGCAGGCCTATAGCATGTGTTCAAAGGGACTCACATTCTATCTGGTTGGCCGATCATTCTCCACTTCCCAATATCGGGAATCGCAGACAGCACCTCAAACCGAGCTTAACCGGCTTTCTGCCGGCGCTACACGGAGTCGTTTCAAGTGAAGAGCTTGGCAATCACCGCCTGGATGCTTTGCTGGCTTGGAGGCTTGACGATGTAGTCAGTCGCACCCGCGTTTTGCGCCATGGCCAAGTCAAAGATTCCGTCCTTAGAGGACAGCATCACCAGAGGTATTTCGCGAAAAGTCTTATTCGCACGGATAAGACGCACAGTCTGCAGGCCATCCAGCCTAGGCATCTCGACATCAATAAAAACCAGGTCAGGGTTGAAGCTGATCATGTTGCTAATGGCGTTGAAGCCATCGGTGCAGCACATCACCTCATATCCCAGCCCTTCCAGGATCTCTCCAGTTGTAATCCGGATTGTCTTGGAGTCATCAACCAACATTACCCGCTTGGGAAGCATATAGTTCTCCTCAATGAATCTATGCAGACCTTACGGCCAAGATTGAACCGTTTCCAGTCAACTCAATGCAGTAGCTATCAGTGCTGCGAATACTGTGCTGCAATCTTCTGGATGCACGCATCAAGGCGCCCCGGAGAACGGCGATCGCTGATAGCTCTGACACCTTGGATGAAGTCCAGCTCCTTGCTCGCACCCGGGTGGCCGAGGGCATCAGCAGCAGCAATCCAGCAGTATCCAGTGAATTCAGGCTCTGGATCGGGTACACGGCGGATCAATACAGCTTGTCCGTGGTTGAAGACGTCGTCGGCTGTCAAAGCATTGGTTGTCACAGAGCCGCTATCACGCTCTTCGATAGTCGGTGAGAGTTGAACATCCGGCTCACCTTGGGCGCGAAGGATAAGTGCTTGCTCACTGGCCCCGGCTACCTCTAGAGCGTAAAGCAGGGCATCGAAGGCGCCTCGCTCACCGCTTTGATAGGCGAAGCGAAGGAAAGGGATTGAAGAGTTTACATCCTTCAGGTCCGGCATAGATTGGCCAGATAACAGCTGGCCATATTCCAGGGCGGCTCGAGAACTCGTAGCCGCAGCCTGGTCCAGCAAGCCTCGGCCGTAAGCAATGTCCTTGGGGACAGATAACCCACGAAGGTAAAGAAGCCCAAGTACCCGGGTAGCCTCGACTTCTCCGGCCTCATGGGCAAGAGCCAGAAACTTGAGCATCTGATCGTCACTCTTTGGCAGGCTACCGTCCTGCTGCATCCGCGCCAGCAAATAGAAAGCCTTGCCGGAACCCGTGTACCCGGCCTGTTCAAGCAGCTGAGCTTTACCCAGCACATCACCAGCGGCGCCAAGCCTGTTGGCTTCAGCAATCATCTGATCAAAGGTGTTGGTGAGTGAGGGGACCTCACTGGAAACCAAAGCTGGAGGAGCAGCCGCAGGCCTGATGGTGGCGGTACCGGGAATTGGGTTAGTCGAATGCATGGAAGGGGAGGGCAACGTCGGTTTGCTGGTGACCTCCTTCTCAGGCATTTCAATTCGAACGGAAGGCTCCAAAAAAGGGTTCTGCGTTCGATCGTAGTTGTCAGTGACGCTACAGCCTGCTGCTGTAATCATTGCTGCGCCAAGCAATGCCTGGTGAATTCGCATATCGGGTCCTAAAGGTAATAGGAACCCAGATTGCCATCTGAAGCAGTAACTGCAACCCAACTAGCTGCAGTTACTGCAGGGACGTCATGGGGATAGTGTTAGCGCTCGCTTTCAAGCATGACCATCGTCTGAGTGTGGCCCAGCTCGGTCTGAACGAAAAGCCGGGTCCCCGCCAAGAGATACCGAGAGTTGACCTGGTGTTCTGTGCCAACTGCCTCCAAGTTGGCCCAACGACTTTCGATACACAGGTCCCCAAAATCACCAGTTGAATGCCGGTGCAGAAGACGTTGGAGATCTTCAAGGGAAACCTTACCGGTGTCCATCAGCGCTTTAACACCAGAAGTCATCAGGGTACGGCCAAGATCGAAAGGGAAACGGATGCTTGCCTTCAGCACCTCAAGCTGGCTTTCTAGCAGATGAGGCGCAAGCTCTAGCTCAAGATCGAAATCCGGATCTGAATCTGGATCTGCATCTTCAGAAGGTTTGCAGGCAGCGACATGGGGCTCGTCAGCCTGGCTCTCATCCACATCAGACTCCAAGTCCCTCAGAAGCTGGCGGTACTTGCTAAGCTCCTCCGCTGGAACCTGTTGTTTCGGGATCAAGCAGGGAGGACTGTCATCAGGGGGATAGATAACGAAGACCTCTCCTGCCTTTAACAGCTTCATCAGCTTCTCTTTTCTCTGCGAGATCGAAAGGCTTTCCCCGCCATCGTCGCAAGTCAGATATTCGTCGAGAAGAGCGTCCAATACCCCCTCCTCGAGCTGCGTGTATGGTTTAAGCATATTGGTTCCTCCAGTTGGTCGAGCCAAGTATTGGGCATGCTTGATGTGTGTCATCGCTAGACTAGGAGAAGCTGCGTGTATCGGGTCTAGCTGGGTCATCACCGACGAATCAAGCAAAGTTCAGAAGGGGGCAGTGACTAGATCACTGCCCACCCGTTGAGCGGATGACGCAGTAGTTCGAGGGCCTATAGGGTGAGCCCTCTTGTTGACCTGACGCCATCCGGCGTCTTACATGCCAGCCGCATCAAGCAGAGGGTTGCCTGATTTACCTGGAGTGCCAGAGGCCTTGTAGGCGTTGACCAAGGCATTGCCGCGAAACTCGAAGATCGTGTTTTCGAAGACGTTCGGCTTACCCGGCATGCCCCCGATCCGGGTGTAAGGGTAAGTCCAGACTTCCAGCCCACTGACATTCGATTTGTTGGGAGGATTGCCTACAGTGGCGATCACTTGGTTCTTGGTGCTGCCTCGCTTCAGCGACGCCATTTGCTCCTGGGTGATCAGGGTGCCTGTCACATAGTCCTGGCCAAGGCCGCTGGCCATGGCGATAGTCCCAACGACACCGTTAAGAGAGGAAGATGCGAAGCTGATGCCGCTGGAAACCTTGTTCATCGCGTCATTGGTAGTCATGCCTGCACAACCCGAGAGGGTCAGCAATCCAGCAGCCATAAGTGCTACCGCCGGGAGACGGAGAGAGGTATTCATTGGTCGTTTCCTTACTGTCAAGAAATTACATTGTTGATGTTGGAGAAGGTTCATTTCCCCGGCTTGAAACCAGCATCCTTCAGTAAAAGAAGTGCCTCTTCGCTTTCGAGAGGGAAGGGGCCTTCTAAGTGGTGTGCATCTGCGATGTACAACTGAACCCGCTTGTCTGGGGTCGCCTCGACAACGACGTTGCTGTCGAGAAAAACCTCAATGTCATCGACGAGTTGTTCGCGGACACAATCCATTTCTCGAGCTTTAAGCTGTTTCGTATAAAAGACACCCTCCTGCCCTTCATACCGCTTCTCTTCGAAGCCCGATTGAATTAGGTGCTGATTAGTAATGGTCATTACGAATGCCCCGTTTTCAGAATGCGTTTGAATTCATTGGCGTAAGAGTAGGGCTACAAGTTGATGTGTCACCGGCCCGATCGCCATCATCAACCGGACCTATGTGCGCAACTGGAGTGGAACCAAAACCAAGCTACTGATGGCGAGAACAGTGAGTAACGAAGGACCGGATCACGTCCTCATATCCTGACGTGGGAATGGAAAATCCATAGAAGATATCGCGGCCAGAAGGGTGCCAAGAAAAGCCAATACTTGCTGCGTGGGAGAGGGAGTAAGCCAGTGAGGAAGAAACAGAGGCCGATGACAGGAGCGTGTCACCCTGGACGCTCGCCGGCCGGAGCAAGTCTACGCCGATGAAATCACGACCTGATCTGACAGAGTAATTGACGGCCTCACTCAGTATCCGATCTGTATTGGCGCCGGCTCCAAATCCCGCATCCAGAACCAGGTACCCGTTCGGTGCACAGCTGAGCTCGATCGTACCTTCTCCATTCCAGGTTTCTTGGCTGCCACGCAAAAAAACACGGCCAGCAACACCCTGTATCGACCACTCAGTAGGGAGAACGCCGTTATTTACGAGCCCAAATGCTTCGGCCTGAGCCAGGGGAAGCTTTGTGAGCTGATCACCGACAGACACCATCTTTTCAAACAGGGCAGGGGAGACGCCCATTTCTGTCAGGTAGCTGGTTATCGACGCTGCAACGATCTGGCCCAGAGCAAGGTCCTCCGAGCCGATAGAGCGTGAGTAGAACCGGTGAACAGCAATGACGGATCTGGCATCCAGGAATCTGTATTTACCTCCTGCGAAAGACATTACACAGGCGCTAAGACACTCAGCGGGCATCAACCGGTTTGTCGCCGCCTCTCGGTTCCCAACTCCAGTATTGAGGCCCAGACGACGAATCGAAGTGCCAATCGACATAGCCTCGTCCAACCGCCCTCCAACTGAGTTGAAGTAGACAGTGCCACTCTTGATCTCGTGGCGCCGTGCAAGATCCCGAAACCGTTCGCCGTCCCCTGCAGCAATGTCGCCATGTACATAGACCTCAGTGGCAACTGAAGAGCTGCCTTGGCGCTCAAGTTGGACCACCGAAAACGAAGCAGCTCCTACACAGTTGCTAGCCAATGCCGTCAGGGTGAGTGTCAGGGCGGGGATGAACTGGAACTTGGGCATGAATCCTGGCTTCGTCTCGTATAAACCGTAGGCACGAGACTATCCAGTAGAGGGGGGGGCATTCCAGCGAAGGGGGTGTAGTTAGTCGCCTCTAGTCCTCTGAGCGCTTGCAACTACGCCGCTCAGGAAGCTCCGGTATACCCATCTCACGAAGCCGGTTGTACTGTGTAGCCAGAGGAAGAGAGGGGGCGATATCTTCCGGTACGGAGATCTCAAGAATGGTGCAAACCCGATTAACGAATTCTTTGTATGAGGTGAGGTAACCTTTGGTCTGGCTCATATAGACCGTAACCTTCTGGTAACCCTTTTTGTACCATTTCCAATAGGCCCGGTACGGGGGCTTCTTGCTTACTACTAAACTGACGCCAGAGGTGAACTTGGTTGAGGCCTTCGCGCTCAGCTGACCTTGGGCGATGCCAAGCTCCCTTTCCTTCTTGTCCCGCCAATCCTGCGCCATCGCCATTGCTGTGCTTTCATCAATGACTTCGTTAATTCTGTACACCGTAGAATGAATCACGCGACTTGCCCCCCAGCCTTGCTGGATGACAGGCCTAAACCCAACCGTATTTCCAGCCTTATCTCGCAAAGGGGTAATGCGACGTTTTCGATAGGTTTCTATCGTCGGCCAGCGGGCTGAAGGCACAAACTTGGAATCCGAATCAGCAAGCGATTTGTCCTGAGACACACGCGTAAGAGACCCAGTACCAGCAGGGTCTTCAGCACATTTACACTGTCTCTCGCAACAACAACGCCTCATAAAGCAGTCCGAAAAATTCCAAAAAACGACACGCTTAGCTCAGAACAAATGACCCGAGTACGAACAAAAAGGTCCATTCTAGACGCATCGGGGCCTCAAATTGTGACCCTTTGCACAGTAAGAATCTATAGACGACATCAATTCGAAACAAACTCGCTTACCCAGGAGAGCAACTTGACTCTCAAACGACCAAAATCATCTGGCAGGACATAATCTACTCCCCCACTCAAGGCGACTGCGCCTTCAATTCCCGGGGGGACAGGCACTGCTGCGGCATCAAACCCCCGGATAGCATCTGAAACGGAAGCTTCGGAGGCCGCCAGCACCCATAGAACTTCGGTCGATTCTTCGCAGTTTGGTGAAGCAGGGCGCTGAACCCTGAGCTCAAATAAAATCAGGTCATCATTCACGGTCGGACAATCGCTCACAACGTACTCCTTCTGCTAAGGGGTTAGGCCGCTTTATCCGCCAGCTGGCGAACGGCATCAAGCAAAGCCAACGCTTCAGGGTAGGGCAGGTGTTGTTTCTTGGAGATCATCGGAAGGAGCATTTTGACTCGATCTTCAAGCGAATACTCTCGGTACTTATGGGCGTATCGGTGCCCAAGCAGCACGATCTCTGCAGCCTCTTCAGGAGTGATCAGAATGACGATACGGGCATCCAGGTCTACGTTCTCCTTGATGCTGTACTCCGCATGATCGTCCTGGGGAGACAAGGTGGTGTAGAAGCGGCCAAAACACCATTCGTCATAATCCAAACGGTTGCCAAAGATTGGCCGAGAAGCATTAAACAAGACGTGGCCAGCCGGCACCTGAATGTCCGCCAGATGGGTGGCGAAAACGGCCTTGCACTGGTCGAACATGGTTTCTCGAACATCAATCATGGGCATTCTCCTTCAAATGATGGAGATATCATCGCACCCGAAATGGTGTGTCATTGGCAGCCGGATGGTCTGTTGAGATCTCCTCAGGCCAAGCCCAAAAAAATGATCGCCGGATTCCAATATTTGGATTTCAACGCCGTCTATAATCAGAAGATCAGGCCATACTCAGTGAGATCAGAATGGCCCCAAGTTCCGGTGTAAACCTCTGCACCCGCATAGGAAATAAGGAGACACCTATGAAACGGATTTTCATTGCACTGGCACTCGCCATCAGCCCGGTTG
Organism: Oceanospirillaceae bacterium; assembly: GCA_002723385.1. GTDB lineage: Bacteria > Pseudomonadota > Gammaproteobacteria > Pseudomonadales > Oceanobacteraceae > Oceanobacter. The sequence goes on from PBNY01000001.1 coordinate 83,957, forward strand.
TATCTGCTAATAACGACGTGCAGATGTACGGCGCAGGCGGTAACAAGTGCTCATCATTCGTTGCCGCTGCAACTGCAGAACGATCAGGCGAGAGCTACGTTATCGACTCTTACTTGAGCTGGGCGGCAGGCTGGTCCAGCCTGCTAAGCGCGCAGCAAAATGCAGATGTGCTCAACGGCATTGACGGACCAACCCTTAAGTTTGAGCTTGAGCGGTATTGCCGATCTTTCCCGAACCGGTACTTTGCCAACGCAGTGGCTAACCTGCTGGCGAGGATTGCTTCAGGAGAACTACAGCCTGCGGCGCCGCTTTAACTGAGACCTGGTAGCGAAGGCTTCTCCGGTCCTAGGCGGCAATACCGATAAGTTTGAGGTTGCAGTCAAGAAATGGGGATGCACCAAGGGCGCACGGAGAACTAGGACGGCAGGCTAAATGCATTCTGTCCGGCATACTGTACCCAGAACGGTAGCAGTCGGGACTGACCCCACGAAAAAAAGCCCCCCCGCGAAAATCGCGGGAGGACCTCGTTCACATCCATCAAACAGCAATTGCTTGCTCAGGTGAGTATTTCAAAAGCAGAGCCTTATACTTCAGCTCAGCTTCGTCACGACTCATCTGCCCATCCTCGACCGCCTGGCGCAATGCCAAACTCTGAACCCCCAAGTGCCATTCTGGCTTCTGAGAGACAGTGTCGAGAGTGCTACTGGGGACTGGCTTTCGATATCCCATGTCACACACTTCGAGCACAACCGCATCAGCCGAAGCGAGCGTCGTGTGCCCAAAGAAGCCACGTTTATCGAAATACTGGCAGCGAAACTTGCCAGCGCAGGTCGCGTCAGGGAGCACCACGGCCCAGCGGCCATGAGTGTCCTCAAACGTTGACCCCAGCCCATGCAGGTCATAGTGCTCGAACATCAAATCAAGCTTTTCTTGCTTGGCCTCAAGTGCTTTCGCCGCATCAACAAAAAGGTCTGAAACGAGGCTCTCGTCATCAGGGTCTGTTTCGTCTTTGGCTAAGCTTCTGAGGTCCCTTGCTCGGATCTCGTACTCTTTGCGTGCATTGTCAGTTTTCATGTTCGCCTCACTCTGCAGCTGCATAGGAGGTAACGCGAGAACCGGCTCGATCTTGCACGTCGTTGAAGACGTACTGAACCGAGCGAGCCTGCGCAGCCTCAGCACGTGCGACGCACTGAGTAGCGGTTGGCTGACTGTTGCACAGATCACGCAGAGCCTTAACTTCTGCCATGCGGTCTTGGTAGGCATCGTACCCGCCCTGGCCGAAGCAGTAGACGAGGAATGCGAATGCCAAAATTGCTTTCAGTTTCATATTGAAGCTCCAACCTGTCGGGCACAGGCGATAGAAAATGACGCCAAGTACCCGAAGACTTGGCGGTTGATGCAGGCCTAAACCTGAACCGCACAAGCCATCGGCCTGATTGAATTCAGGCTAAGGCCGGAGGGGGTGATACTGCTTAATAGATGCGCTGAAAGTTACCTGCAGCAACTTCAGCTATTACTGCGGAGGAAAAGTGCGAAGACATTCCGTTGGTCATTGGATCGCCACCGTAAAACCCCCAGCAACTGTCCTCCGAACCGTCCTCGACCACCTCAAATCCCCACACATCACCAGTCAGAAACTGATCATATGTTTCGACTTCACCGCGTAGATGCTCCTTCGCCTTCTGCACTCGCTTCGGCGTTATCCGGGCGTACCCGTATTCCGAACGAAGCGTCTCATAGGACACAAAAATGAACCCAACCTGACCGCTGTCCCATCGACAGCTGAAAGGCGTAGTTTTCATCGTGATACCGCTATGGTCGTACAGAAATAGGGGAAGCAATACTGCTTTGCCACATGACTCGATGGCCGCGTGGACACTAGGTACATGGCTCCGATCGAAGCCCATCCGCTCGAGCTCACGCTCTGAGTAGATTGACTCAACGAAATCCACGGCCTGCTGCAGTCCGCTTTTATCCCCAAGATCATATCGCCGATGAGCACAGACCATCACACCAAGGTTGTCCCAGGTGCGCGGCGACTCAGCGTCGCGATCGGCAACGATTTTTACTTCAACGTTAGAGCTAGTCATATTCAATACCTCAAAAATTTGAGGCACTGCTCCCATAGGGGAGCAAGTGCCCCCCAGTGGGAGTTGGTGCTGTCGAAGCAGCGGTTATGCGGTCATGGACAGTTGTCGCATGCCGGTTTGGTCAAAGTTTTCAGCAGGTTTGCTCGGAGCGGATAGACCACGAATGGTCCGGCCGATGAGTTCACCAACAGCTTCAAACACAGTGAAGATCACGGATTGCCCGAGAACCTCATGAGCCTTAGTGTCACTCAGCCCCTCTACCATGCTTTCAGGAATGGTTTTAACCCGAGCATGCTCCCGAACTGTGAGCAGCCGGGACAACTCTGGGTTATGTTTTGCGACGATAAACGGCTCAGTGCTACGCGCTTTGGCATAGCCCCGACCGATCACCCCGCAACCATCCTCTTCACCAGTCAAAAGCTGCCTGGCGAACCCTTTTCCTGCCTTCTTGTCACGTACTTCTTTGTCAGCCAAGTATGAGTAGGGTTTCCAGCTTTCGCTGCTCTCCGGCACGTCTTCCAGTACATCGGAAAGTTGTGCTTCTCGCTCACGGATAGGCTTAAGTTGGTCAAAATCGACCGGCAGACATGCACCTGGCGTTGTTGCCACCAAACACATGCGATCGCGCTTTTCGAGTGAGCCCATTTCGAAGCCTGAAACAACCTTTATGCTGAGCTCATAACCCAAAGCCGTCAGGACCTGACGGATAACGGTCATGCTCGCAGTATTCAGGTACTCCTTAACGTTCTCAATCAAGCAGATCGCCGGGTTCATCGCCCTGACAAGGTCCAAGAAGTAATAGAACATCGAGCCAGCCCCCTCATGCTCTTCAGCACAAGATAACTGGAGCTTCGACACTCCACTCTTGGATGCCCCCGTGCAAGGTACCCCCGCCCACGCCAAATCACATTGCGGGATTGAAGCCCCCATCACGTTCAGCTCACGGATATCGCCGGTCACGACCGTCGAATCCTCTCGCCAAAGCTCTGGGTTGTTGCGAAGACTGGAGTCGATGTACTCGCTCTCCATCTCCACAGCCAGCTTCACGTATGAGCTAACGCCAGCCTTGGCAAGCCCCTTATGCAGGGCCTTGTCGAGTACGCCGCCCCCATGAAAGCAGGACAACGTGCTCAGTGGCTCTCCACTCTTCATTTTGTCGTTGAAGCGCTTAACACGCTCAGCAACTCGCATCGCAACCTGGGACCGGGTCAATACCAACCGGCCCTTCTGAATTGCGATCCTGATTTTTGAGCCGATCTCGAAGATCTCCGCAAGAATTGCGTCGCGGATCTCAATCAGAGGATAGGTTCGGCCATTTCTGGTGCGCTTACTAACCGTAAAAGTCTTTCCGGCGTAGTCGTCTGGCGCAGGGCGCAGTTCGACACGATGGAGATCCTTCGACGGGTTCATCATGAAGCGCATACCAATTTCTAGACCACCATGAAAAAGCTTTTCCCCCTCCAGCCATACGCGAGAGACGGAACGAGCTTCAGACACATGGGTGTTGATCAACGTAGACATATAGATGCTCCTAGCCCTCAGCGAAACGAAGTTCCTGTTAGGGCAAGTGGTGTTGAAACGCCAAAGCGAGACAAACACCAAGCCATAGGCAAGAGGTTTATCTTGCCGGAGGCGAGCTTGGGAAATGATGGATTAGAACTGTCTACCTGGAACAATCACGATGACGTGAAAGCACAAGGTCCGAGTAAAGGGACACGATGACGTGACTCTAGACACGGTGCAGGCAAAAGGATTGCTGCATAGAACACCACCTTTTTATCACTGCGTACCAGGTCAAGTAAACCTAAGTGGCTGCACTTCCTTGAGGCAGGCAAAAATGGGGCAGGGGGGAGTAAGTGCAGCGAGTTCGGTTGAGACGAATTGGCTGGCTCATAGAATCAAGAGGCCCACTTCCCAGTCCGAGATTTGATCCTGCAAAAGCCAACTACCAGAAGACAGTTCATCAAAGGCGCCGCGCAAGCATGCCTGGCCGCGCTGTTTGCGGGTGCGTTTCCGGACGGAGCCACGGGCGCGGACTGGCGTCAGGTCGCCCTAGACCGCGATCGGTGGCTAAGTCTTGAGCGCGCGAGCACCGGCGAGAAGGCGACGTTTCTGTACTACCGGTTCGGCCGGGGGTTCGATCCTGAAGGCTACCTGACAGCTTGTCATCTGTTGCGAGATGTCAAAAGCGGAGTCGCCTACAGGATGAATCCAAAGCTGATCGACCTCTTGTACATAATCCAGATCTGGCTTCGCGCAAACCGGCAACCATTCCACATCATCATCCAAAGTGGTTACCGCACCCCGGAATACAATCGGACGCTGGCAAACGCCGCACGGAACTCAGAGCATGTAAACGGGAACGCCGCTGACATCCGAATCCCGGGAGTGGATATCGCCACCTTGAACAGGCTTGCGCTTGCGATCGGTGTTGGCGGGGTTGGCATCTATCCAAACAACGGGTTTGTGCACGTAGACGTGGGCCGCGTGAGGCAGTGGCAAGGCTGACGCCCTGCCAGCAACCATCTCATCAATCCGCCCTAAGCGTGCTCAGCCTTAAGCAGGACGACACGGACAGATGTCCCTTCAAATTGGTCTGTGAGCACCTCGGACCACTCGAAGTTAAACCCATCGACCTTAAATGATTCACGCATAGACGCCGGCAGGACCGCAACCAGACGCCCACCCACATTCAGATGCCCTAAAGCAGCCTCAGTGTGAAGCTGAGCGCGGTTCTTGGAGAAGGGCGGGTTCATCAAGATACGATCAGCGCGGTAGCTCGGGTTCTTGCGTGACCAGGCCAAGAAATCAGCTTCGACAGTCTTGTATCCCATTGCATTCAACACTTGGCAGCGCAACCGGGCCAGCTCGACGCAGGTTGTCGTGGATGCTGGGAGTCGCTTGGCAAGCTTACCGGTGCCCGCTGATGGCTCAAGACACTCGTCACCGTCCTGCAGATCCAGCAGCTCTTCAGCACGATCAGCGAGGTCGTCAGCAGTAGAGTAGAACTGGTGGCTGACCTTTTCTGGGACTGCCCCGTCACGAGCTAGGTACTCAAGAACAGGCTTTGCGTCATAGTCGAAACGAATGTACATGCTGCCTGACGGCAAAGAGTTAAGGACTTCACCGCCAATAGACTCAAGCACCTCAACGATCAGGTCCCGCTCTGGTTTGCTCAGTGAGCCTGCGGAGAAAATCCATGAGTCGGTGTAAAAACGAGCTTCGCCGATTACCCGAAGAACTGAGAAGGGTAATGCTTGGTTCTCGTGGTTGAAGTTCTTGATCGGACGTTCTTTCTTGCGCTTTCGCGTGGCGTGCGGGATTGCCGCCGGATAAAGTCGCGCCAGGTGCTCGTTCAGCTCTTGAGCAACCTCAGGCGCCACTTCCAGATGAAGTGTTCCTGCTTTGTACGCGGTAACAATGAACGCGCCGTTGTCGATGCTGACTTTTTTGCCGAGGTGATTGGTGTAGATGCTGCGCAGGACCCGCCCAGTAGTTGAACCGTCGGGCTCGCCCCGGCCAAGAATTCGGCCTACGACCGCGCGCAGGTCGTTGATCCGCTCACGCTGGTAGGTTTCGACATAGCCAAACTGGTCAAAAACGTTGGCCAAAATCATTTTCTTGCAAAACCCAGTCGGCTGGTTGGTGAAATGGCTTTTCGACAGGGTTCTGAAAACGCCATCAACTCTCTCAGCGAACCAGTTTGCACGCTGCGCAAGAAGATCTGTGAGCGTAGGCCGAACAGTCGCCTCCTCAAATGGCGGGGAATCGAGGCCAAAGAATTGGCTTCTGGCCTCTTCTCTTTTCGCTGCCGGCATCATGTCGAAGATGTCAGTCTCATTAAGCAGGCGACCCCAATATTCGGCGCGAAGAGCAGCCTTCGCATGCTCAATGTTCAGTGCAAAGTTCCAGCGGGACTCACCACTGTGGGCCATGTTGAAACCATCAGCAAAGTACCCAAGCACGCCCATGCTGCTGGCGTTATCAATCAGGTCTTTGGTCTCTTGAATCAGCTTCTCACGGGCCTGATACTGCGCCAGCATGAGCTCGATAAAACCGGAAGCAACAACACCAGTACCAGCCGCCATCTCGCCAGCTTGGTCTTCAAAAGGCAGCACCTCAGGTTCGATGGCTGTGCTGAAAATGTCTGTCTGAGTAAATGCAGTCATGGGGATGTCCTCCGATTCGATAGAGACATCTTCAACCACGACAGGGGTGTGTCATCGGCTATCATGCAAGGCATGCCCCCTAAAACTTCTGCCCCAAATCAAGCACCTGAGAACCTGATTCAAATCCTTTCGGATATTGTGGATGCGCCCGTTGAGTGCGACGGCTTCGCACGTCTGGCGCACTCCAGGCTGACATCAGCCGGAATTGATCATCGGGTCATGCGTGGCGTGCTTGTGAGTTGCGATAATCCGAACCGAGGAATAAGCCCCCATTTCTGGCTGGAGCTCGATAGCGGGTTGGTGATCGACTACCGGGCTCGGATGTGGCTAGGGCCTCATCAAGAAGTCCCGCATGGAGTGTTCACGCCGGACGCTTTCTCACACTGGCGGTATGAAGGGGAAGAGGTGTTGATCGGCGAAACGCCCGAATGGGTTCTGGAGATATTGATGATCAACCCGCGAGACTACCTGGACGATCAAGATTCCGCGCATGCGCGGAAATCATGACCTATCAACTCGATCTCAGCACTCCGACAGAAGCCCGCGCACACGCTCAATCTCGGAAGCCGAATGCTGGGTTCCGCCACTATTCAGGGATAGGTAGGACTTCAAGAGATCGCTGCGTTTGACGAAGTCATGAACAGCGATTTTGATATGAAATTGTTTGGGCGAGTACGCCGTTTCAGCCAGGTCTTCCAAGCTAAGGCCGAACGGTTTGACATTGCCTTTGCAAAACTCAGTGATGGCTGTATAGCGTTGCAGCCCATCAATACACTGGAGGCCGGGCGGAAGGTCCGAATCCTCACCAGACTCACTCCATGAGGCGCAGTTAAACTGGAGGTAAAGCCCTGCAGTTGAAACTATCCCGCGCAAGCAAGCCTCAATAAAGGCCACCTGCTGGTCTCGTGTCCAAACATGTCCTCGCTGGTAGTCAGGACAGAGCTCCAGCCCACCGTAGTCAATGCCCATGCGTTCCAAGGAACGCTCCAGGCGATCCCAGCGGTAATCTGCCTGCCATTTGGCAGTCTTGAGCGGATTAACGATGTCGTGAATCCGTTTTTCCTTCTCCGACAGTTGGCGCGGCATGCTCTGAATCTCCGAAAGCTGAAGTTGGGAGAATCATACCCAGGCGGACAGCGTGTCATCGTTGCTTACTGCAGCTTTAGTAGTAAGCGGCTCCTTTCCGGAACGGTTCCAAAGCATTGGCTGCATTGAGTAATTCGCTATAGCACTTAACGAAGCTTTGGAACGCATGCTCAGATTCAGGAGTCGTCCACTGTGGGGCAAAATCGTAAGTCTGGAATCGAACTTGCCAACAACCACTTTGATCATTTACGACTAAGTCATAAAGCCGCTGCAGAAGCATCACGAGGTGATCCTGAATCCGAACCACCTGTTCAGCTTTTGCGTGAAGAGAGTGTGCCGGTGACCATCCATATCCTGAGCACTCTTGGATCAGAACGCTCATATCATTTAGCTGGGAAATGCCGACTTGAACGAGGCCATAGAACTTAGGGACGCGGAAGTCCAGCACGCTTCGAACTCTCGGCAAAAAACGGTCGAGCGCTGCTGAGATCTGATCTGGTGTGGCGCTAGATCTAACCAGGGGATGGTGAAGCTCTCTCAGGGCAAACAAGGTCGCCTGGTGCTGCCACCCGTGCAGCTCCTCGACCGAGTATCCTTTAGGGTCCCTGTCGATAAGTCGAGCGCACCTTGGACAGAGCCAAATACCATTCTCCACTGCTTTTCTCTGCTCATCCGTCATGCTCTCATCAGGCCTTGGAGAACCGGGGCTGCCAGTTGCTGAATACTTATGCGCAGCATCAGCGACAGATATTGTTCTAGTCATATCCAGGGTGGGCCCAGAGGTAGCAACTTGGCAATCGGGCTTCGCACAACGATAACCTGTGCTTCTTTCTAAGTGTTCCCTGGTTCTACCGCTAAAGTCGGAGCGCCTCATATGCAAATTGTCCAATCCTAGGTTAATCAACAGATATGGGGTGTCACGACAGGTATTCAAGATCCATCAGAAAGCCAAAGACCGCATGACGCGGCCTTGGTCGGACAGAAATTGGGGTAGGTGTCCAGAAGCGCTCGCGTGGGGGCTGCGAGCAGGCAGAAAAGACTACCAGCAACCCCCGTAAAGGTTTGCGTGCGGGGTCACGTTTAATGCCCGCCGGTGAGTGATGGGCTAGAAGCCTTTACCGATGAGTCGAACAATTTGTCGATCTCTGGGGCTAGATCTTTGAAGGACTGGCGAGTCATCAGCTCTTTGAGCCAGGTAGCGATCGCTTTGCCCTGGATCTGACGGTGACGGCTCACTGCCAGGGTGAAAACCCCAAAGAGGATCTCGCTGTAATTGGGCATGTCAGGGGAGCCGCGCAAGGTCTTGTTGCTTTTCACGATTCCTTCAAGCAGCTCTTGTTGCTCATCGAACAGCTGGAGAAGAGCGGCGGCATCACCAGTTTCGATAGTCTCATCCCAAGCCTGAATGATTGGCTTGATACTTCTGTAGAGGACCGAGCGAGTAAACAACCGGGCAGAAGGGTGATCTGGGTACATCGGAGAGCCTGGGTTGCGTTCATTCAGGTACTCCAAAATGCCATAGATCTCGTGGCTGTACGCCTCTGTGGTCTGTATTGCCGGCGTAATGACAGCCTCACCGCTACCGACCTTTTCCTTCAGCAGCACCAGCTTTTCAGCTGACTCAGGGGATTTAACGTCATGCTCCCGCAGTTCCCAGCTCATCTCCCGAAGAACCGCCCTCAAAAAGAAACTTTTGAAGCAGTCGTCTCGGTAGAAAATCGAAAGCAGCATCGGTAAATCTCCACGTCAGAACAGCGTAAGGGGCGGCTAGTCCCACTAGGCCACAACCCATAATTGGAACTGAGGATACCGACCCTAACCGTGCAGGGTCGGATTCTGCATTTTGAAAGCCACAACGTCGCTAGCAAGATCGGTCAGCCCTACGGGGCGCAGACCCAGACCACGGGCGATGGCGTTATCAATGATGCCTGCAACACTACCTTTTTCTTGCTCCGGCTTGAACACCTGAACCGTACCGACGAGTGCGGTCTGGTAGGACTCTGCACCCATGAGTTCGTCGTGCATGAGCACTCCGTAATCCCCAGATGCAAGCATAGGAACCAAGGCATCGTGATTGAAGGGGTTGTCGTCGGCGCTGCTCAGATACTGACGCTGGCCGAACAAATGGATTCGGCCGGCAGGCCCAGCTCCCCCGTTCTCGATCTCTTCCACACTCGGGGCAAACAGCATGTAAATGCCGAACATAGCCCATGTGAGCAGATAGGTGAGGGCTGCAAACGCTAAGATTGTTCCCATACGAAAATCCTTAATCAGGAAACCGAGTTTGAAATATCGGTTCATCACTACTACAGCTCAGTATAACGACCACCACGCTCAACTAAACATTGTGATGACTGATTTACTGATGTTCGGAAGCATGACCCGAACCGCGTCCAAACGCCCCCAGAGGCCCAGGGTTTATCGACTGCCATCTGCGGCTATTCTTGGTTCCCCTGAACCTAATCATTAGGCACTGGTTGGTAGCCAGCCTGCTCCAATGTGGCTATCGCTTCAACAGCGGTTTCCGGTAGTGACCAAAGCTTTAGGTGGCCTTCCCACTTTGCCCCGACGCGGTTAGCAAGGACTCGGTCTTCGTAGGGCAGCTTGAAGAATACACGCCCCGGCACTGGCTCGAAGAACCCTTCATCACGAGCTTTGCCTATTAGCTTTTCATCCTCAGGAATCCACCAAGAATCTAGGATGTCTGNCCAGCGAGCGCCCATCCTGCTGGCCACTTTGTTTTTCTCGAAAGGAACGTTAATCAAAACACGTCCAGCTTTCGGGTCGAATGGTTCTTCTCCAGACCAGTCAGGGGGCTGCACCCAGTACCATGTCTTGTGGGTTCCAGCCGTATCAATGATGAAATCTGTGTCTTTCCGTTGGCCAGTGTGAATGTCGAAGACATCAGCTTTCACCACTGGGTTGCCATAATATGGAGCTCGTCCAGAGAGCGGCCCTACGTCGGTGATCTTGGCAATAGTGCTCCCCCAGGTGGAGCGCCGCACCCAAAAGCCTGGCTTCTTCCAATGGAAGACATACATTTCATAGATATTCATATTGTTTCTATTCAAAACAAGCTAGGAGCTTCGGTTGAAGCCGGGCATATCAATTCCGATGCTCGGAACCAACTCAACTGTGGCGTATCTGAGCGCCACACCGTCCGAACAGTCAAGGCTCAAGCTGCTGCACAAACCGCATACTCACTCTGACTTTGAGGGGCGACGAAGGGCCAGCTCACACCCAGCCGCTATCATTACTATCCCGATGAAAATCGCGCACAGCATTAAGGGAACTGAGACAAACGCAAGGGCTGCACTTCCGGGCAAAAGCAGCAGGCCGCCACAAAAAATCAGGATGTTGCAGGTCAGATTCATTGCGATATTGCTACTTTTTAGCGCTGTGAGCTTCTGCTTGAAGTGGCAACTGCCTTTTGCGGCCATGTAGAGATTTCCTCGGTATCAGAGCTTATCGAAGCTGTAGGAGCAGTTGCCGTGGCCACGAACCTCCCCGGCCAGTTCGGCGGCGGTGTATTGCTGGCCAGCTTGCAGATAGTCCTGCCAATCCAGCGAGTCGGCGTCCACCAGATCATCCTGCTCCAGTACCACCAGAGTTGGCGTGATGCCAAGAACTGCTGCGGCAGGCACTCGATGCGACCCCTCCAGGGCCATGAAGAAATCGCCGCAGTCCACAACCCGAATCGTCGGAGCACCACGCTCGCGCATTTCGGCGATCACATGCTCCAGTTTTTCGCTATCTGGTGCGTGGATGGTGTAGATGGTCTGCATGATGAATTCCGTTAACTGTTTGTTAGGCGCTGGCGAGTGCCTTCTGCGCGACCGCTTTAGCGGTTGTTCCCTGCCTGGCCTCAGTGGCTGTTTCAAATCCTCGAACACCACAGCCGGGATCGAGCTTAAATTCCCAACCATCCTTGAGTGTTACGATGATGCCGTTGTCTAGCCCGCGCTCGTCATCGACGTGCATTACATGGGGCAGCGCCCGGATTGCATCTAGTGTTTTCATAGCTGTTTTCCTTCTACTCAGCAGCCCCGTTGCCACGGGTCATGTAATCGACAAAGAACTCAATCCACAGGCCGGCATTATCGGTGCTCAACTCCAGCGGATAGTGCTCGGGATTGGCAGCGTGCTGGGCGCGATACTCGGCGGCAAAGCCCTCAATGTCGGCTTTGACCTCCGCAACAAATTGATCCAGGGACTGGCTCATGATGGTTTCCCTAAACAGCTGGTTGATGCTTCCAGGCTCTCACGGAAGGCGGTAAACGCAAGGCCATGATCGGGCTGGCCGGTGCGTGCCATCAGGTTGTATTCAGAAGTTGAACCAGCCCTGAGCACCGGCCCATACGGTGAACGAGATCACGATCAATCCACCTACAACGAGTACGTCGAAGCGCACTCTCAAACCCTTCAAACCCTTCAAAGGCTTCATCTTCTTATGCCTTAGTTCAGAACCGGGGGCTGGCTACTTGTGATAGCTACGAGGCTGTAATGCCTCGCAAGCGCTCCGGAAAATCCAATCAGCCACGCAGCTGTCATTTCATCAGATGGCGATGTAGTGAGATCCGATAACCACAAATCGTAATAGCCGCGCATTTCGGCAATTAGGTCTTCACCTCTGCGCCCAGTTAGGGCCGACTGCCCTGCAATTACTCCAGCGCTATAGCTTTGTTCGGTCATAATATCCATAGTGTTTTCCTATGCGCTTGCTTGGGCGAGTGCGTCTTGATTGATGCTCGCCTCAAGACTTTGACTGATCCGGTGTGGCTCTTGTTCGACGATCACCATTATCGTCATCGCAACCCCTTGAAATTAGCTAATTCGTTCTCTTTACGGCCCACTATCCTCCCAAGCTGGTATCCAAAACCGAGCGATCCAGAAATCGAGGCGGCAATGGCAAACCACGACGGCATCGCGTCTGGCGTATGAATCATCCAAAATCCGAAGACAACCAGAGCAAGGATGATGAGCGTGTTTCCTATAAGGATCAGCGAGGCGAACTGAGTGATGCTTTTCATGGTGGTTTTCCTATGTTCCTGATACCGATACATGGGCAAGCATGTTCATGATTAGGCGGATCAGCGTGTCTTTCTGCGCGGGGTCAGACTCGGCCACCAGCAGTGCCAGTGCCGCCAGTCCGATGTCGTTGATCACCGGCTGGCCACTCTGATCCAGCAGGCAGCCGTTCCGGTGAAGGAAGTCAACAAACAAGAAGGCTCCGCTGCGCTTGTTGCCATCTGCAAACGGATGGTTCTTGATGACGAAATACAGTAAATGTGCAGCTTTAGCCTCTACACTGGGATAGGCGGGCTCGCCGAAAACGCTTTGATCGAGATTGCCCAACAAAGCTTCCAGACCGTCATCACGCTCGCGGGCGAACAGATCGGTGGCCTCGCCACGTGACATCAGGCTGGCCTTGAGGTGCGCCAGTGCTTGCCGTGCCTCGTCGGTCGAGGGCAAGCTCCCCCCAGGCTGTACAACAGGGTCCGTCAGCAGCCCCTCGTCGTAGCGCTGTAAAAGCAGGAAGGTTTGCGCATAGCGGCTGACTATATCTGCCAAGCCTCGCCCTGTCTCAGCGTTTATCTCGGGGTTAGCCGAGAGTCGCCGCACCATGCTCAGAGCAGCCTCCAGCTCGCGGGCGTTGGTCTCGAAACGCTGGCGACTGAGGGTGAATCCACGGGTCAGGTGTTCGCGCAGCACGCGAGTGGCCCACTGGCGAAACTGAACGCCGCGTTTTGAGTTAACCCTATATGCCACTGAGATAATGGCGTCTAGGTTGTAGAGCTTGAGGCGGCGAGTAACACGCCGCTTGCCTTCCTGTTGAACTACCGAGCTTTCCTCGGTAGTTGCCGTCTCGACCAGTTCGCCATCGCTGTAAATGTTCTTCACATGCAGGCTGATATTGTCGGTGGTCGTACCCAGTAATTCGGCCATCTGCCGTTGGCTGAGCCAGACGGTTTCCCCCTCAAGACGCACTTCGACAGAATGATCGTCCGCTTGGTAGATCAGGATTTCACGTTGGCCTTCCATGATGGTTTTCCTATGCTCTCGATGGCTGCCCACCAGGGGCAAGCATGTTCATGATCTGGGGGATCAGCGTGTCTTCTGCCTCGGATCGGACTCGGCCACCAATAATGCCAGCGCAGCCAGTCCAATGATCGTTGATCACTGGCTGGGCCTAAGCGGAAGGTGCAGTTACGTGCGAGACGTAAGCCGGTAGGTCGGCCAGCGTATAGGCGCCTTCTTCTTCCAGTAGCTCGAACTCCCGGCCATCCTGGGTTTGGATGAACTCGCGATCCAGAACCTCAACGTCCTCAGCCTCTTCGTCCAATGAAACCTCTGGACTGACTGCACCGGTCAGCAGGTCTACGGTGCATCGAGTGCATACTTGAAAACCGCCGTCCCACTCAGAGATGAATTCTGCGATAGTTTGCGACATGGTGATTGCTTTCCTCGGTGATTCGTTTCGATGGGCTTAATGTACGCCCCTAGAGACGTACACGCAACCCCTTCCACCTATTTATTTTTCAGCCCGTAGGCGTCTCTCATAGCGCGGTCTGCTTCCTCGTACCGCGTCACCGCATCGCTCACAGTCGAGCGCGTTGCGCCTGTCTCTCGCACTGCCTCGGCCTGGGTTATCCCGTCCACCAGTACCCTTCTAGCGGCGCGGTTAGCCGCGCTCTCAGGGCTCCCACGCATCAGTTTCACCAGGGCGTCATACACCGCGCCTTTCATTAAAGGATTCTCCGCACTATGTCGCCCAGTCGGGCAGGATCGCCCGCGCAGAGCTTCTTAACCGCCTCTAGGCTCTCGATGCCTAGAATCTCACTGATATGCCGCAGGTCAATGCCTCGGCGCTTTAGCTTCACCGCGAGCGTTCGCCGCCCTGACTGGGCGCTCGCACCCTCGACCCCCGCCTGCTCGAAAAGCCGCGTGAATAACCGGCTGAGCTGTGTCGCACTGTAGTAGGTTTTGCCGTCCCGCTGTTTGGCGCTGAGCTTGAGCCCGTCACCTGTGCGCCCAGACACAAACAGCGGCGATGCCGGATCAAGGCCGCGATAGGCCACCTTTCTGATCGACACCCCATGCCCGCGCTTTAGGCGCTCGGCCAAGTGGGCATCTATGGCATTGGTCAGCTTTTTGTTCGTCCAGCACAGCGGTCGTGGCTTGTGGTTGTAGGCAATCTCGGCCCTTACTAGCCCGGATTTCTCATAGTGCTCCAACAACCTTCGCAGACCAAGCCTGGTAGTGCCAGATCCGAGTGGTCATGGTCGAAGTTGGCGA
>PBNY01000002.1 GCA_002723385.1 Oceanospirillaceae bacterium
TGCCTCAAATTTGAACTCGGGGGTAAAGGAACGACGTTGTCTTTTCATTGAACACCTCTCTGGTGGCAAGGTTACCACCTATCTGGGTGTCCGGGATTAGTAGACCACTACACTCAGCCTTGAAAGCCTCGACCGCCTCATCATCACTCATATCGACAGCCTGAAAGGCCTTCAGTGCTGCAAATTCGTCGTAGTTTTGCAGTACGTTTTCGACGCGTAAATACTCACCAAACAATTTGGCGAAGGCTTTTTTGTCGGCCTCGGTCTCGATGTTGGCAGGATCAGGGAATGTTTGCTCCAGCTCGGCCACCACCTCGACAAAGCCCCGTTTGGCTTCGCCTGAGACAATGTCCTTGAAGCCTTCCATATACTCCTTGTAGCTCTTTTCCAGTACGACGTTGCGGGTATTCTTGTCGCCAAACAAGGTGATGGCATCGACCGTTGCCTGTTCCAGGTCTCGGAAGGTCACGATATTACCGAACGCCTTGGTGGCATCGTAGATGCGGTTGGTGCGCGAAAACGCCTGCATCAAACCGTGATAACGCAGGTTCTTGTCAACAAACAGAGTGTTCAGGGTGGGGGCGTCAAAGCCGGTCAGGAACATGCCCACCACAATCAGCAGGTCGATTTCCTGATTTTTAACCCGCTTGGCCAGGTCACGGTAATAGTTCTGGAAACCTTTGGCGTCGACACCAAAGTTACTGCGGAACATGGCGTTGTAATCACCAATAGCCGCCGTCAGGAACTCCTTGGCGCTGGCGTTCATGGCACTGACTTCAAAGCTCTCGTCGAGAATCTCACCCACTGAACTCTGTTCTTCATTGGCGGCAAACGAAAAGATAGTGGCAATTCTGAGCGGTTTTTCGGTGTCTTTCTGAAGTGTATTCAGGGTTTCGTAATAGTACTTGGCGGCATCCACACTGCTCACCGCGAACATGGCGTTAAAGCCCGTGCCACCGACCTGCATACGATGGGTTTTCTTACGGAAGTTGTTCAGGATGTACTGAGAAATTTCCTTGATACGATCCGGGTGCAACAATAGCTGACGGTTTTCTGCCGCCGTCAGTTTCTTCTCATCTTGCTCAGTCTCGATACTTTTAAACGAAGGCCGCACATCGTTGTAGTCGACCTTGAACTTCAGCACCTTCTCATCACGAATCGCATCGGTAATCACGTAATGATGCAGCTGAATGCCAAACACACTGCCGGTGGTTTCTGCGCCGAGTGCGTTTTCCGGGAAGATGGGCGTGCCGGTAAAACCGAACTGATAGAACTTCTTGAACTTCTTTTTGATGTTTTTCTGCGCTTCACCAAACTGGCTGCGGTGGCATTCATCGAAGATAAACACCACTTGCTGACCGTAAGCTGTCAGGTCGCTTTCCGTCTTGATAAGGTTGTTCAGTTTCTGGATGGTGGTGACGATGATCTTGTTATCGTCTTTCTCCAGATTACGTTTCAGCCCGGCGGTGCTGTCAGAACCATTCACGCTATCCGGTGAAAAGCGCTGGTACTCCTTCATGGTCTGGAAGTCGAGGTCTTTACGGTCGACCACAAAAAAGACCTTGTTGATGTAGTCCAGCTCAGTAGCCAGACGCGCAGCCTTGAAACTGGTCAGGGTTTTACCCGAACCCGTGGTGTGCCAGATATACCCGCCGGATTCCTGTTTGCTCCAGCTCTTCGACTGATATGAGCTGTTGATTTTGCGCAGAATACGTTCCGCAGCGGCAATCTGATAAGGCCGCATCACCAGCAGCGTGTCGCTGACATCAAACACCGAAAACTGCAACAGCACTTTCAGCAAGGTGTCTTTCTGAAAAAAGGTCGCGGTGAAGTCTTTTAAATCCTTGATCAGGGTGTTGTCCGACTGCGCCCAGTTCATGGTGAAGTCGAAGCTGTTCTTGTTGCGTTTGGTCGTATTGGCAAAATAGCGGGTATCGGTGCCGTTTGAGATAACAAACAACTGCAAATACCGGAACAACGAGTGGTCGCTGTTAAAGCTCTCCTTGCTGTATCGGTGAATCTGGTTAAACGCCTCCCTAATCGCCACACCGCGCTTTTTCAGCTCCACCTGCACCAAAGGTAAACCATTGACCAGAATAGTGACGTCGTAGCGGTTGGCATGACTGCCGGTCTGCTCAACTTGCCGAACGACCTGCACCTTGTTGCGAGCAACCGTCTTTTTGTCGAACAGAGAGATGTTCTGGATATGGCCGTCGTCAAAAATAAAGTCGTGGATGTAATCGTCATGCACCTTGCGGGTTTTATCGACGATATTGTCGCCAGGACGGTCGAGAAATTCCTCAACAAAACGCGGCCACTCCTCATCCGTGAAAGTCATCTTGTTCAAGGTTTGCAGTTGCTGACGGGCGTTATCGAGCAGGTCGTCAGGCTTGGTCAAACCCGGAATATAGTCATAGCCCTGATTCTGCAAATCCCGAATCAGCTCTCGCTCCAGATCATCTTCACTCTGGAAGGTGTCTTTTACTTCCCATTTGGGAACGTATTTCTCCAGAACAATCAGATTGTTGGATTCAGCAATGGTGTTGTAATCCGTCACGGATGAACCTCCCAGTGGCCGGTTTTAGCCGAGCCGATACGTTTGATGTTGCCTGCTTGTTGCTGACCTACGAATTTACAGGGGCGTTTACAGGGGCATTTTGCTTACTGTTCTAATCCCTGGAATTTTTGCCCTTCAGCAGCTTTTTCACTTCCCGGTCGAAGTCAGATTCAATTTTTTGTTGCTGGTTGAACTTGTCGTATTCGGCAATGGCTTTGTTTTCTGCTTGCTGGCGGCTGACCGAGCCGTAGCCTTCCAGAATCTGGTATTCGTTAAAGGCCAGAAATTTATTCACACTTTCGGAAAAGCCTTTCATCGTGAAGGTATTGCGCCGCTCGATGATACCTTCGATATAGTCAAAAAACGCCGATACGGCGCGCTCCAGCTGTTTGATTTCGGTTTCGGTCAAATAATTTTTGGCGACTTTTGAATCGGACTTCAGCACCCGGCCATCTGGTGCATTTTTATAGGTGTTCATGCCCATCAGCGGTTTACTGGAATCGGCCTTCAGGGCAATGATTTCCGCAGCGGTATGGCCGGTAATGGCAAAATGAAACTTGTCCTGCACATGGGCATAAAACTGCTGGGTGGTTTTGGATTTGGGGTCGTAGTCGATGCTGCACTCGGCAAAAATATCGGTAATCTGCTGGTAGATGCGCCGTTCGCTGGCGCGAATGGAACGCACCCGCTCCAGCAGCTCGCGAAAGTAGTCTTTGCCAAAATAGCGGCCATTTTTCAGCCGCTCGTCGTCCATGGCAAAGCCTTTGATGATGTATTCCTTGATCAGCGCCGTTGCCCAGATACGGAAGCGGGTAGCCTGCGCCGAGTTGACCCGGTAGCCGACGGAAATCACCGCATCCAGGTTGTAGTACTTGACCCTGTTTGTCTGCGTCTTGCCAGCAATGGCACCATGTTCACTGGTGTTTTCCAAAATGGAAACAACCACCTCTTCCTGAAGCTCGCCGCTTTCAAAGATATTTTTCAGATGTTTGGAAATAGCGGGGACGCCAACGCCAAACAGTTCAGCCATGCGCTTTTGTGTTAGCCAAATGGTTTCGTTACCCAGCAGCACCTCAACCCTTACGTCGCCACTCGGTGCGGTATACAACAGAAATTCCGTGGTCTGGTCTTGCAGGGTTAGCTCTCGGCTCATGGGTTTTTTCCTGACAGGGTAGAAGTCGCTGTTTCCTTATCGGGCTTGGGAAAACTCAATAACTGATCGCGGTAATATTCATACTGCTGCTGGCGCAGTTGGATTTCACGAGGCAAGCCCTCGCTGATGGAACTGGTCAGAGTGTCGAATTTATCGAGGATAGCGACGATGCGGGCTTGTTCGGTGGCAGATGGAATGGCAATTTCAATACCTTCCAAATCAGATTTATTAACAGCTGGCACACCACCCTCTTTTTTCAACCCTAATAGCAGCCCACTTTTTGCTTGCAGCAAATAAAAAAGATATTTATTCAGGAGAATATCGTAATCACGAGACCTCAATTTGTAGCAAAGTGGCCCCAACCAAAATGGGGATTTTTGGTATCCGACATATCCAATGCCACCCTGTCCCCTTGAAGGTGTAGTAACAGTATCTCCATCACAATTACTTTCATTGCAATACCCTGAGCGAGAAGTACCAGCATTGATGTAGTCATACTTAGTAACTGAATCAAGAATTTCTGGCGGCTTCTTCCCTGTTTTTACTTCAGCCACTTCCCCCAACGTCTTCCACTCTACTTTCTCATCTTCAAAACTCAGCAACTGGTCGCGGTAGTATTGGTATTGCTGCTTGCGGGCTTTAAGCTCGGCGGTCAGCTCGGCGGTCAGCTCGGCGGTATAGGCGGTAAATGCGTCCAGAATACGGACGATCTCGGCCTGGATTTCCAGCGATTTTTTGGGATTGTCCGGGCAGGGGATGGGGATTTTGAATCCCTTAATAATTCCAGCGTTCAAATCGCCTCTAGCGCCTTGGCCCAGATTTTTTAATGTTTCATAGTGACGGCTGACCCAATGAAAAACATAGCGATAGAGGGCTATATCCTTATCAATTTCCAGACAGCAGCAATGCTGATTTGTTGTTAACGGAATTTTGTTGATACCAGATCTGCCAGCTGTCGCCCCAGATATCGCAATGATCACACAATTAGCAGGAATCCATTTAGCCGCTGTATCTTCCACCGCTTTTGGGGTGATCATAACCTCAACAGACTCAATATCATTGAACTTTACTTCCTGTGTCCGAAGCCACGGGATAGTACCATTCTCATAATAAGCAGGGTTACCAGCCCTTGGAGTTCCACCGGAGTAGGATTTCAACAAAATATCTCCCAGCGCCTTCCACTCCACCTCAGCCCCATCCAGCAGCTTGTTTATATAGTCAAATCCGCTCATTTCTGACCATCCTCTAGCTGGCTGATCCCATTGTCTTCCGTGAGTAAGCGCATTTGTTGTATGGCACTGCTGTTTAAGAGTTTTAACCGTTCGTTCTGCGGAAGTCCTTGCTGAATAAAATGTGCATTGAGTGTTTCCAGGTTAGCCAAACAGACCAACTGGGACACATTCGCATAGTCTCGGATATTGCCGCTATCTTCTGGATGCTGGTCGCGCCATTGTTTAGCTGTGATTCCGAACAGCGCCATATTGAGCAGGTCGGCTTCTGTGGCGTAAACAAGGCTGATTTGCCACTGTGTGAGCGTAGCTGGTATCAGATTTTCTTTCACTGCGTCAGTGTGTATGCGGTAGTTTATTTTAGTGAGTTGACGTTTAACGTCCCAACCGAGTTGTTTCTGTTCTTCTTGCTTGAGCCGTTGGAACTCTTTGACCAAGTAGATTTTAAATTCGGCACTGATCCACATACCAAATTCAAATGCTATATCTGGATGTGCGTAGGTTCCACCATAGCGGCCTGCTTTGGCTTGCAATCCAATTGCATTGGTTTTGGCAACCCATTCCTTAACACTGATCTTGTAGCTGTTTAACCCGGCCTGGCTTTTAATTGTGGCGAATTCGCCATAATTAAAATCGGGGTTATGGACTCGCTCCCAGATGCCCAGGTATTCCACTGTATTGCGGTTTCTCAACCAGTCTGTAATAAAGAAATTGCCATCTTTAGAGCGCAGCATATCGGTTAATGAGATATAGCTGTCTTTTGTTATTCGGATTTCCTCATTGAGTACGGTGATCGTTTTCGACTTCTGGCTCATGCTGATTCACCCTTGTTCGTTGTTCCTTCAATCTCCTGAACGATGGCATCAATCTCTTGGCGCAGTTGGTCAATCTTTTCGACGGTGGTTTTCAGTTCGGCATTGAGTTTGACGATGTCGATTTTTTCGCGGGTGTCTTCAGGTTCGACGTAGCTGCTGACGGAGAGGTTGTAGTCGTTTTCAGCCAGTTCTTGCAGCGGTACGGAGCGCGCCAGATAGTCGATGTTTTCCTTGCTGTCGAACACATCCATGATTTGCTGGATATGTTCATCCGTCAGCAGGTTGGTGTTGGTGCCTTTTTTAAACAGGCCGCTGGCGTCGATAAACTGGGTGGTGGTGTCGGTTTTATGTTTCGACAACACCAGAATGGTCACGGCAATGGTGGTGCCGAAGAATAGGTTGGGCGCGACGGATATCACACTTTCAACGTAGTTATTATCAACCAGGTATTTGCGGATTTTTTTCTCGGCACCACCTCGGTAAAAAATACCCGGAAAGCACACAATCGCGGCGCGTCCTCGGGCGGACAGATAGCTCAGCGCATGGAGCACAAAGGCGAAGTCGGCCTTGGATTTGGGGGCCAGTACACCGGCAGGAGCAAAGCGTTCATCGTTGATCAGGGTTGGGTCGTCACTGCCCACCCATTTTACGGAGTACGGCGGATTGGAGACGATGGCATCAAAGGGTTTGTCGTCGCCAAAGTGCGGGGCTGTCAGTGTGTTACCCAGCTGGATGTTGAACTTGTCGTAGTTGATGTTGTGCAAAAACATGTTCATACGCGCCAGGTTGTAAGTGGTGTGGTTGATCTCCTGACCGAAGAATCCGTCTTCGATAATGTGATGATCAAAGTGCTTTTTGGCTTGCAGCAGCAAGGAGCCGGAACCACAGGCCGGGTCGAAGATTTTATTGACGCTGGTCTGTTTGTGCATCGCCAGCTGGGCAATCAGTTTGGAGACATGCTGTGGAGTAAAAAACTCTCCGCCGGATTTACCGGCGTTGGCGGCGTAGTTGGAAATCAGGAATTCGTAGGCATCACCGAACAGGTCGATGTGTGACCTGCCGCCTTCGCCAAACATGTCGCCGCCAAAGTCCAGTCCGGCTACGCCTTTCAATACCGCAGCAAGACGGGTGTTTTTGTCTTTAACGGTGTTACCCAGGCGGTTACTGGTGGTATCGAAGTCTGCGAATAAGCCTTTGATGTCTTGCTCAGATGGGTAGCCACTGGCAGACGCTTCAATTTGGGTAAATATGTCTGCCAGGTCGGTGTTCAGGCTGTCGTTGGTGTTGGCAGAGGCCGCTACGTTACTGAACAGTTGACTCGGATAGATGAAGTAGCCTTTGGTTTTGATCGCGTCTTCCTTGATCAGCTCCAAAATTTCGCTGTCGTCGGGAAATTCTGCATAACAAACGCTGTCGTCATCCGCTTCGATGTAGGCAGAAAAGTTTTCGCTGATGAAGCGGTAGAACAGCGCGCCCAGCACATACTGCTTGAAATCCCAACCATCTACCGCGCCTCGTACATCATTGGCAATGGCCCAGATCTGGCGGTGCAGAGCGGCGCGCTGTTGAGAACTTGTCATTTGATTTTTCCTGTTTGCTTTGTGTCAGATCCGTGAGTTAACAGGACTGACCCGTTCCAATTTGGGTGTGTGATTGTAAACATGCCGGGATGCTCGACAAGCGTAAAGGTGAGCTTCAATAATTAAAGGTTACTCAGCCCGAAAACTGGTGCAACGCTGTTTGGTGAACTGCGACGGTGGCCGTTAATTTTCGAAACTTCGATCCTGTCGAAAATCGAACTTTGGGTGGTTGAAGATTATGCGAGGGAGGTCAGTGCTTTTGTTCCCGTAACCAGGCATTGGCCGTCCAGCGTTCTCTTTCTTTTCTTCTTGTGGCTCAGTAGCGGCCACCTGTACCCAGACACTCAAATAACTGGTCATCAGCTGATTGAAGACGGGACTCGGCCACTACCCTGCATTCCCCACGCGTAAGCTATTCGTCTGGCTTCAACCTATGTGGCGTCGGCTGCATCCCATGTGCTGGGTTTATCAGCTGATGGCTGTGTTCGTCTGACGCTACTGACGACACCTTCACACACCAATACCAAGGAAGTTAAAACCACCACAAATTTGGAAGATCAAAATACCTTTTTGGGAAGGTGAAGTATTTTTTGTGTTTGCGTGTTTTTGGTCTGACGTTGGCTAACACTATCCTCAATGAAGGTTGAGCAGTGAGCTGTGGTAGATCCTGTACATGGTAATCTATAAAGGTGTACACATAGCGACTAGTGAAAACCGAAAACTGGACGCTACTGATACACATAGCGACTAGTTGAGCTAGTGGTTTTGTCTGGAATACCGGCCACTAGTACACATAGTGACTAATTAAATACACATAGCGACTAGCGAATATTTAAGGCCGGTACTGTTTCCAAAGATTTGGCGGCTCCTTGGTTGCGGTTACTTCGGTTTTGCCTTTGCAGTCGTCTATCTTCTGCCAAGTAATCGCATACAAGGAACAAAGGTTTTTACCACCTTGTCGCGTGAGCATGATTAAACCCACATCCTGAAGCCTGACCAGTGCCTTGCGCAGTGTTCCGGGGGAGCGCCATCCCTGTTCCTTCAGGACGCTGTAAGCGGCGTTGAGGTCGCCATTATTGTGTCCGGTGTACTGTTTGCCAATATCCACCAGCAGCTTCACTGACCAACCATCCAGCGCGTTATAGGCCGAACTTTCAAGTACATGGTGAGGGATACCCAGGAATTTGCCATTCCCCTTTCTCCCAGTTAGCTTGGCGCGTTTGTCTGCCATAGCGTGTATTCCGTAGCGATACCTTAGGGACGGGCCAGGGCTGTCAGAGTGACAGCCACCAACAGAGGAGCATCATTGATCCGCTTGAAATCAGCCATGGTGACCGCCTCCTTGTGCCCATGCTTCGGCTTCATCGAAGGTCTTGAACTGCTTCCGCTCGATATTGCCACCCAGTGCCCAGCGTGCGGCTTCGTATTCAACGACTGGTGCTTCTCCATGCCACCAACCGGGAATATTGGTCACAACCCTACGAATCATGTGCGGTAGTGGCTGGGGTTCAGCGTTGTCCTCTTCGTCTGCTTCCCGCTCGTTAGCCAGAGACTGGATGTACTCCTCTGCCATTGCCAATACGTCCGTACCGGGCTGAATATGAGTGGCTAGCATCTTTTCGATGAACTCAAAGAAGGCAACGACAACGGGCCAGTCATCACCAGCAAAGTGGCCAGTATTTGGGGGTTCTGAGTAGGTATTACTCATGGATGCGGCAACGTTGCGCAGCAGTGAATTATGCTGCCCGCCCTGGTTGGAAATCAGGTATTGCACCAGATGAGCACCAAGACGATATCCGTAGTCTTCCTGATCCTCATGCTGGGCTGGTGGCGAAATCTTCCAGTGATGCCATTGCATCCGGTCTGAGCTGCATTGAACAAATGGCAGCATGTCCGTATCGGTATCGGGTGACTGGTAATCAGAGAAGGAAGGAAAAGAGAGAGTAGTTTGGTTGGTGATTGCCATGATGGATTCCCCTTTGTTGATGAACAACAAGGGCGGATCGGGTAGCCGCAAAGCTGCGCCAACAAAGGAAAGCGCACCGGGGGCGTTTTCTTTGGCTCCCGACCCATGCCCCCGAAACCATGTTGCACGCCCAGAGGCACGCCAACGTCCACCAGCGTGATAAACGCCAGTGGTCAATGATTCAGGGAGAGAGTCTCCTTTGTTTGGTGCAGCCTGCGGGTGCTTAATCCGCCTGCTGTGTGGTCGCTGGGTGCTTAATCCAGCTCTTGCGATGGTATGCCCGGCACCATGGCTGTTCAAGCGCCAGATACAAAAAAGCCCCTGAACGGGGCTGTATGCGTGAATGCTATTCATTGTATTGACCTATGCAGCAGTGGGCGGGGTTGGCTCGGTAATCAGGATGTAGCGGGCGTGGGTGCCAGTTCGTTGCCTATTCGGCTCTTCGATGGTGTCAATGATGTGCCCTTCCTTGCGCAACCTGCAGATGCATGGTGCCAGACGCCAGCAATTGTAGAGGTTTGCAGCTTCAGCCTGCGTTAGACCGCTACCAGACTCTTGCAGGTGCTTCAGGACTTGCTGCTTTTGGGTGGGTTTCCGCTTGCACTTTGTTAGCTGTTTCGATTCAGTAGCGGCGGCATTGTTGTGGGTGTCGTCGTTTTTCATTTTCTATGCCTCCTCAAGCTGCCGTTTCATCACGTTCAGCTACTCTTGCCTCTACCCATGCATCCAACTCTGCACGCAACCATCCGACTGAACGCGGTCCAAGCTTGATGGGCTTGGGAAACAAACCTTGCTTCATCAGTTCGTAACGTGCTGTTTTTGATACGCCGTACTCCTTATCGACCTCTGGACCTCTGAGGATTTGGCTCTTTGGATTTTGCTTGCTGTTTTTCACGTCATTTTCTCCAGACATAAAAAAACCCCGACTGTGTTAGCAGCCAGGGTTCTGGGTTTTGGCCTTCTATCGGCCATAAAAAAACCCCGACCGCGTTAGCAATCAGGGTTTCTAAATTGGGTAAAACAGACTTTTACATGCAACACCTTCTCTCAGGTGTAGCTTCGTCAGTTTGGGAAAATTTTGCCTTTTCGGGCCACCCTAGTCAACCCTCATTCGCCACCGAACTAAATGGGAGCTATCAGATGCGAACAAAGCAGGTTGGAATAAGTAGTCTCAGGAAACCAATAGGTACCCAATCTGGAAACCAATAGGTTCCCATTCAGAAAAGAACACAGCGACATTCTTCAGGCCCTTATGGCCTGTCCCAAGGGCATGACTGAAGCATGTAGCTTCAGCCAAGCGGGTAGTAAAGTGGGTAGTAAACAATCGAAAACAGACCAACAGAGACCATAAACCATTGTTTTATATGGAATTTCTAACTGCGTTCAACGAGCAGGTTCAGAACATCGTGTAGTTACAAAATAAAGTTGGTAACTAAACCTGTCTCTAGCCTCCATTCTACCGCTGCTAAAAATAGCCCCTAAAAAATAAAGTTGGTAATTATGTGACTTCAATCCTCTTTGAAGTCCAAAAATCACGTTAATAAAGTTGGTAACTAAGGCACCTCTGAATAATTCTCCAGGATCAGCGATAATACCGCCAGCCATCATTCCAGAGGTGTTCCATGTCACAGCTCAGCTTCTCCGATGCCGAAGGGCAAGCCAAAAAGCGTAAAGTCACCCGTCGTGAGAAATTCCTGAACCAGATGGAAGAACTGTTGCCCTGGAAGGAACTTGAACGCCCCATTGCCCGCTATTACAGCAAATCACTGCGGGGCCGAAAGCCTTATCCCTTGTCTGTCATGATGCGTATTCACTGTATGCAGCTGTTCTATAACCTCAGTGATCCGGCCATGGAAGACACCCTGTACGAAGTTCAGTCCATGCGCCAGTTTGCCGGGATTACCATCGATACCGTGCCGGATGAAACTACTATTTTGAACTTTCGACACTTGCTGGAAGAACACAATCTGGGTGAAAAGCTGTTCCAGAAAATCAACAAACATCTGGAGAAGAAAGGGTTGAGCTTTAAAGAAGGCACCATCATGGATGCCTCGATCATTGCTGCCCCCAGCTCGACCCGCAATCAGAGCGGTACCCGTGATCCCGAGATGCATCAGACAAAAAAGGGCAATCAGTGGCACTTCGGAATGAAAGTGCATGTTGGCGTGGATGACACGCTGGGACTGATCCACAGTCTGACAACCACCGCCGCCAATGTGCATGACCTGAAGCCCAGCCATGAGTTGCTCCACGGCAAAGAGCGTCGTGTCTTTGGCGACTCCGGTTATATGGGCATTCAGAAGCGGGAAGAACACCGGGAGCGTTCGGTCAACTGGTTCATCAATTGTCGCCACAGCAAGCGAAGGGAATACGCTCAAACCAGCCCGTTTTACCGATTGGAACAGGTAAAATCGCACATTCGTTCAAAGGTGGAGCATGTGTTCAGCCGAATCAAAAACCAGTTTGGTTACGGTAAGGTGCGCTATCGAGGCTTGCACAAAAACACGAACCGCCTGTATCTACTGGCGGGTTTTACCAATCTACTGCGAGTAAAAAAGTGGCTAATGTAAGGGGCGGTGCGCCTGTTGACCGGGGAATTCCCGGAAGCAGGCGTAAAAAGGATAATTTTTGGGCTAAAAGACAGGGAATGAAGCGTCAAAAAATCAAACGAGCAGGATGTCAGGTATATGTCGAGAAAATCAGAGCTGCCTTAAAAGCCTGAGCATATCTTGTTCATGTTCCCTGATTTGCTCTTCACCCCATGCATTATCACGTTCCATCAGCTTGATCATTTTGTAGAGTTTTAAGGTGTCGATTCGATTGCGGCTGATGGACGCCTGGAAGTGATCCTTTTTGCCCTGCGGCTGGATGTTGCTCACCTTGGAATTTTTACTGCTGCTGATCAAACACAGGTTGCCAAAACTGTGCAGTAACTCATCAGGAAGCGGGTCTTCGCCGTTGAAGGGATGCTGTGGCGAGAAATGCTCGACTGAGCTGCGGCTGGTAAACTCAAACTGAGCGATAACTTTATTCGTTTCGCCTTTGGGTATGGCTTCTTTCCAGATCAGGTAATCCAGATAGTTGAAAACCATATTGTTGCGAACTACAGCGTATTTCAATAACGAGGTGACCTCGGGATTTTGGGCCGAAAAATTCGGTAGTGACCCCAGCATTTCCGGGTTGTATATCATGGTGTAATAATCCTGTTCTCCTTCAGGATTCAGATAGCGCCCGTAAACAAATTGACTCGCCAGCTGTTCCAGATGATAAAGGTACTCATGAGCAGAGATTTCCTTCATTTGGTAGAGCCCATATAAAGCGCCATTCAACCAATGCTTGTATGACTGGGTTGGAGTCGACACATGAAAGGCGCTTTGCAACATCACAATGGTTTTGTTTATATCTTTAGCTGATGCCTCTTCATCCTCTTCCTTGCCAAAACTGTTGTTAAAGGCCGCACTCTTACCNGTATTGTCCAGTCGTTTCAGGCTCCAGCTATCATCACCACTGATAAATTCGCGTTTGATGATGTAGTGATCAAATAAAAACTTTATTTTAAGAAGGGCGAAGACAAATTCTTTCACGTTTTCAGCCGGGTTGTCTGATCTGAGAACATGCTCCTCAAACTGATCAATCAGTTGCTTGTCATCCAACGCGATATTTTTTCCGCTCCAAACTCGCAGTACCTGCAACAGGAAGTTGGGAAAATTGACCACACTGCTGAAGCGTTCGGATGCCAATGCCTCTTTCTTTTTGTCCGGTAAGGCCGGTGCTGGCTGATCAAGAATGTCCCTGAAGGATTTTAAGGATTGATCGCTGGCGTTTTCGATGAGCTCAGTACCCTCCTCGTTAACCGACAGGCGCTCGCATAAATCCTGAAAGTTTTTGGGAAGAAACTGATCCCAGCTACTGCCGAACAACTCCTTTCTTTGCTCGGTAGAGAAGCCATACTGGATATACCGCTCCATATTGGCAGTCGCATCCCAGACCTGGGTCAGCACCTTCAGGCTGATGGCTTTATCGGCGTCATTCCCGGCATGCAGAGCCGCCATCATTCTGGCTTTCAGTACTTCGTGCTTTTCCAGTTGCTCACCACGAATATTCATGGCTTCAAAGTAGTGATTCAGGTCGGTGTCTTGCGGAACGGACACCCGGACGATGACCACGTGATTGAACAGATACTCACAAAAGGCTTTCAGCTGATCTCCCAATGCGAGCAGATGCTTTTCCATTAGCTCATAGCCATGTAACAGATCCGGGTTACAGGCTTCGTTGCGTAATTCATCCAGCGGCTCGCCTTGCTGTAGACCAGCCAAAGTTGTTGATGACAACTCCCGACTTTCGAAGGCCAAGTTTGGCTGGCTAAACCAGCTACTGATTCCAATAT
The DNA here is from genome assembly GCA_002723385.1 of Oceanospirillaceae bacterium. Taxonomy (GTDB): domain Bacteria; phylum Pseudomonadota; class Gammaproteobacteria; order Pseudomonadales; family Oceanobacteraceae; genus Oceanobacter. The sequence continues at coordinate 13,688 of PBNY01000002.1, forward strand.
CTTTTGCGAAATGTTTTTCTTTGGCGCGTTGCAAACAAAGAGTAAGCAAGGTCAGGGTGGTAAATCTCTGCTGGCCATCAATCACTTCAAAGTGGTTTTTACTGCGCTCATAGACCACCAGCGTGCCAATGTAATACGTTTTTTTTGTTTCCTGATTCTGGTGCTTTTCCAGCATATCCAGCACATCCTGAATCAATTGCTGAATTTCCCCTTCTCCCCAGGCGTAGTTACGCTGATACATGGGAATGGTGTATTGGCAACGCTCTTCACCATGGCCTCCAAGCAATTGCTTCACTTTAAAGGTAGTCAGCCCGTTACTGTTACTCATAGTAGTTTCGATCCTTGAAGATAGATATGATGCCATCAAGACCAGTACCTTTCTGATCTGCTGCTTTTATGGTCGGCAAATACATATTCAACACATTAATCGGATGAGTCGCATGCAAGAGTGCGTTAAATACATTATTTCTTAAAACGTACTTGTCAACCGTATCCACACCAATGGAATAGTTTCTGATCCTGCAGGAGTACGCCCATATAAAAATTTTTTCGATCGCTTCTGAGATGTTTTCAAAACCAAACTTATCAACATAGAAAACCAGCGCACAATCAAACATATTACGAACACACTGATCGCCGGTTCTAGTCCGTTTCTCATAAGTATTCAGGGTATAAATTATTTTCGCAGCAGACTCGGATAATGTGGTGTTTTCACAACGAAAAACTGGATCCATGTTTTCTTCTTTAGCATCGTGATTGATGACCTGACCCAGCAGCCCCTGGTAATGGCTGATCATTTCAAAAAATCGTCGCCCATTAACCACCATCTGATCGAGATGAAATGGAAACCCCATAGTATTTTGATCAATATGACGCTGATACTGGCCGTTGTATTCATCAACAAAGTAGTGCGCTATTGTTAATGACTGCGTATAAGGATAAGCGGCGGTCTTGTCCAGATTAACACCCTTGAACACACCCACATCGTTTTTACCAAAGTACCTGGCAGACTTTCCCTGAGCCCAGTTGCGAATCCGGTACAGATAATCAGCAAAGGTCTTTTCCAGAGTATTGCTATCCAGGCTTTCCCAATGACAGACAGCCTCAGCCTGAAGGTCACGCTCACGCTCGGGAAATTCGCGCAAATGAAAGGCTTTTAACAGATCATGTGGCGCAAGATCCCTACCGCGGGCATTCTGGGAATCAAAAAACTGAAAGGCTTCAGAAATATCGCTGAGAGAAAATGTTGCAAGCTGACAACGATTCAGCAGGAAATCAATATCTTCTTCGGTGAATTCGGGGCGTTTTACCACTCGTCGTGCAGCCATAAAGTTATTGTGCAGGTTACTCTGGCTGATCAGGCTACTGAATGTTTGGCGTCCCAAAAATTCATCAACTACCCTCTCAAGATCATTAAGCTGATCTTTCAGTTTTTGCCGCTTTAGGCCATCTTTTTTCTCAAGCAGAATGGCGCGAACCAGGAGAAATAGCGTAAGAGTACGCTGTTGGCCATCGACGATATCCATCTGATCCTGTTGGCTTTCCGTGTCACGGTGACGGTGAAATACCACGGTGCCCAACCGATACGCGGACTTGCCACGATACAGCCTCAGATCACTCACCAGATCATTCAGGTTTTTCTCAGTCCACTTATATGGCCTCTGATAATCCGGTATAGCCAATGATGGCAATGCCAGTAATTCTGCAACGGTGCGGATTTTTTGATCCATTTCGCTCATATTCATCCATTATTTCTATTTAAAAAGAGTGCATCATTAACGCCTCCAACTATTTGAAGACCTGTTTTCTGGATTCAGTCAACAGAGCCACGCCTTTTTTCATTAATTTCAAATCACCGCTACGGAAGAGATCTGCAATATTATAACCCATTGCAGAAAGCCCCTTTAACTCTTGCCAGCTGGTGGGTTTGTTCATTCCAATTGGATCAGCAACCTGACTGGTAATTTCGATATAGAAAGTCAGTTTATATGGCACATATGAATCGAGTGCTCCACAAAGCATCTCTTCGCGTCCATAGCCCGAGTAGATTTCGTAAATCCGTTCGATTTCTGCCAACTCAACGCCAGTCATGCCTGAAATTTCTTCGAGTGTTGATGGAATAACGTCGGTGTAAAATTGAAAGAAACTTATCAATTGATGAGCCGTAATTGATGTAGCAAACACAAGACCTCCTTCACCACCTATCTGTTCTTGATGCTGCAATACGTGCTCTACGCAGAATTTCCTCTACGCAGGTCATCGTGAAAAAATGCCTAACGACCGTAGGTGAAGAACCACTTTCATCCATACCAAAACGCTGATAATAGATGACAAGTTTGTTAAATGCTTCATTATCTAACCTTGTGATTTCTCTCTCACAGATGTCATGAAAATATTCTACCGCCTTCAACTCATGAACTTCTCCAGACCAAGGCCCAAGCGAGTCGATATCCCACTTTAACTGTCCCCATAAGTATCGCTGTGAAGCGATAACTTTCTTGATTACTGGACCAAGAATGGCCGAAAGCTGCCTATTCATTTGTAAATCCCTCTAACTATTGCCCAACAACAGATTCTGATGGGTATTTTTGACCGAATTCACGCAGGTGTTTGAAGATCCACGGATACACGGTGGCATTCTTGTGTTTGACATGCCACACCTGCAACGACTGCCAAAACCATTCCGGGATGGCACCCGGCAAGGTGCTGTTGACATGATAAATGTGGCTGAAGTTTTCGATGTCCTCGCGGGCCGGGCCTGCGGAGCCGATGGAATACAAACCACGTTCTCGGTTAATCCAGATTCCGGAAGTAATGTACAGCGGCCCTTCGCCTTTCGAACGCCAGCTGACTTTCAGACGATGGCCCTGCTCAGCCAGCTGGTTATAAAAGTGCTGGTTTGGCTTGCCCTGATTCTTGATGGTTTTGAAAGCCGTCGCTGGAATGGCGTGTGGGTGCAGTTTGCACAGCTCCGACAGTGATTCGATCAGTCTTTTGCTTGCCGCACTTGCTTCTGCGGTGTTTTGGATGATGTATTCCCTGACCGTATTAGTCGGCACGCCGCTGTTGGTGGTCCTGTCCAGCTCCTGCATGTGCTGATGCACCAACGCTTCATTTGGCAGGGTCACGGCAGACGTATCTGTAATGATCATAAAGGTACGGGTTTTCGGCCAAAAGATGACATCCGAGCGCTGTTTGCCTTCTAACACCTGTTTCTGTTCGGCTTTGTTAAATCCAACCTCTAGCTCTTCGCGCCAGTGATCAGACAGCCAGCCAAATTCCACTTGGCCATTTACAACGCGGCAGTAGCTCATTGGCCAGTCTTTCCGCTTGTCATCTTGCGGGCGAACCGGATGAATAAACCAGGCATCGTCTGGTAACTGCGGATATGGAAACTGCAAGGTTCCGGTGTGAACTTCAAATTTAACCAGCAGCTCTTTCAGCAAGACCTCAACAACATGGGTAACGCCCTTGCCTAACAGCCGCTCAGGGTAACAGGATTGAATGACAGCATTCGGGTAACGCAGGCGCGCCTGTTTGTAGGGGTCTTGCTCGGGGGTTTTCTCGTAGTGTTCTTTGGGTTCGACCAGCAGCAGGTTGAGGCTGCCTTCATCAATGTCCTCAGCTTGCTGTACTGCAATGCCTTTTTGTTCGAGCCGCTGCTTGAGTTCTTGCGCAGCGGCGAGGGAGTTACTGTGGTTAACCAGAGTGACCGGCCTGGCAGCAAACCAATCACCGATTTTGGCATAACTGTTGGCTATACTGCGGTCACAGACTCGGTTGTGATCCACGCCTTCAACGGACTCCAGTTGCAGGTCAAACGCCCCTTGATAGGCAAGTTTGAGGTCTTCCAGAAACATCGACAGCACGCCCAACCGGCTGTTGTAGTATTCCTCCAGCGTGGCACATTTATTCAGTTTGATGGCAGGTACGCGGTTTTTGTCACCTTTCCAGAACGGCTTGCGAATATAGTCGCCATCTTTGTTGCGAGTTACCTGCTGGCTGAGCGTATCGAGCTGGTAACGGGTAGCCTTATCTGTCTTTCGATACAACTCCCCCACATCGTTCCGGTGGCTATCCAGTGATGTAAATGTCGTAGCCCCAAGCGTCAGGCATCGACTCCTCGTAGCGGCGGACCAGTCAAGATCAACCTTCACCGCAATAATCTCCCGGCCACGGGCTTTACTGTTGGTGTTTACAACGTAAAACAAGCCTTCGGCTTCAATGCGTTTTTGATCCGTTTGAGGAGTAGATAAAACCCGGGGTAAGGCCCTGACCAGCAATGCCATAGCAATCCATTGTGATATCTGACCCAAGGATTCAGAACGTACCGCCAGGCTGGAATCATCCAGCGAAAGCGTCGCAGCCCTCGGGCAAATGAGCCAATACTGGCTTTCGCTCCGATACTGTACCAATGCCAATACCCGGCCGCTGTTGTATATCCGACTGGGCAGGAACTTCAGTTCGCTTGCACGTTTGTCCTTATCCCAGCTTTTATAGCTGATGCAGCGGATATCAAAACGTGAGGACAGAGCGTCGTAGTCGAAGCGGGTGTCTTTGATCAAGGTGGTGAGAATATTGGTCATACAAGGTCTCCTGACCACAGCTGCAGTTCCATCAGGTTATGTGCCAGCGTTGAGCCGCTGCTCTTTTCAACTAGCCCGGCAACTTCCAGCACCGGTGAGGCTCGGTGTTCTGAGGTAACAAAAGTGTGGTCAAGCCTGCGACATGACGACGCTGCCGAGCCGAACAGGTTGATGTAAGCGAAGTGCTCGACGCCATGCAGTTCTTTGAGTTGCTGGGCTTTTAACTGGTGATTGTCGATGTCGCCTGGGGATGACCAGTGCTTGGCATCCACGGCGATGGCTTTGCCTTGTGGTTCAAGCCGAATCAGAAAATCGAACTGCTCGTACACATCAACTGGCATGGGTTCCACGACAAATCCTGCGTGAGACAGAACAGCGATAATCCCCTCTTCGCCCAAAGCGCCCTTGTACAAGTTGAAGAAGGCCCCTGGGTTCATCATCCAGTGTCCTTGCGGCCAATGTGTGGCAAAGCCGTGGGCTTGAAAGTGGCGTTTGACGACCGGATGCTGCATCAGCTCGGGCAAGCCACTTTCATTCTCGCTGATCCAACGGTTGGCATGGATGTCATCAAAAAAGTGCAGGTTGCGATCCGAGGTGAGCAGGCCAGAGTCGTTTTCAAGGTTACCGGAAAACTGATAACCCACTGTGGTTGGCGTATTGATGTACAAACGGGGAAAGAAACCCGTTGGCGCAGCAACAACAGGCTGTTGCAACAGCTGTTTGCGTAACGCTTCCCAGGGTTCAATTGAGCCTTGGGGCGAACGCCCATGAAAACCACGCATCAATTCCTGAATCAGGCTAAGTGTATCGGCGGTATACAGCCTCGCCCGGTTTTTAACTGGCAGGGTTTTACGATTGGCAGAGGAGTCATCGCCGTATATCGCTACTGCGCGATCTCTCAGGGCGGCGTATTCCAACGACAAAATATCCTCCTGGCGCTCATCCAATGCCAGTGCTTTGACAACCCCCTCGTCAACCATGACCTGAATCCGTGCGCGTTTGAATGCGGTTCTGGCACTGCGACCAATGGCTTGCTCCAGCACTTTTTGAATCACACAGAGGTAGTCGTCGGTATTGTAATACCGTTTGAGATTGTCCTTGTGGTTGTTCTCAACCAGGAACCTGCGGGTCCATACCCTCCCATCATCCGGAGAAATAGAACCACAGTTCTGCAATGACATAATCTGGTGCAGTTGCAGCAGCTGGTTGGTCTGGTAATCCTCATCGTTCAGTAACTGATGACTGGGCTTTTCCAGATAGAGCGTATCGATATCAGTGTTGGCATGTTCAGGCTCAGGCCCACCGCCTACCCAGATGAGCTGCTGTCGGTCTTCGGCCAATTTAACGTCGTAATCGGGGTTTTTGCCCTCGCCCATGGTGGCGTAGGTAGAAAGTACCACTACTTTGTCGGTGCTGTTTGAGAGCGTTTGGCGAACCTCATCGAACCTGTCAGCCTTTAACGCCGCAGAGTCAAAACTGTGCAGGTGAATATAAGCAGCCTTGCCACCGGTCATCACCCACTGCAAAAAAGCCATAAATTCTGAATGATAGCTTGGGCTTATCTTACGATTCAGCAACACCAGCATGTAACGATTGCCAGGTTTAAGGGCAAACATCTGCAGCGACTGGACCAGCCGCGAAACCCACTCCAGCAGGTAGTCTTTTTTTTTTCGTCATCAGACTTACCAAGCCATTCAGCAATCACGGCTGCCGGTTTACGGACTGGCTTGCCAAGGTATTGTTCGAGCAATCCTTTGAGCACAGAGCGATCTGCCTGGATATATTCAGGAATCACCTGAACACCCTGTTCCTCGTAACGCCTGCGACTGCGATAGTACTCACCAATAGCGTGCTTCTGTCGTTCGGACAGCTCAATGAACTTGTCGCCCAAGCGGAGTTGCAGGTAATCGAGATCGAAATTCTTGATCACAGTTTTAGAGGTGGCCGTAGCACTGATGCCAACCACTTTGGCACCGCTTTCCACCAGCCTTGCCAATAAGCCAGAGGGCGACATAGACAGGCCGGTGTAGTGGCAACTGACAGTGTCGTGGCTGTCTTCGTTGCGACGAACTTCGGTCAATTTCAGGCCTGTGTCGTGATATGGCCGTAATGCACTGCGCCCCTCGTCCTTTGAACTTTTAACACCACTGAAGCTGACCTGGGCATCGAGAGCTTTGAATACGATGGTATTCATATCCTGCAGGTTCAGGTGCCTGAGAATAGATACCACAGCTTCCTGTTGGGTCGGTGCGGTATTCCTTAAAGAAGCATTATTGGTGTACTGCCAGACCGATGTCCTGATCACACCAATGAACATTCTAAACAGCCAGTCTGCTTCATTAATAAACCGACTCAACCTGTATTCCTGACTGCGGATATCATCAACCTGGCGGTCGCTACTGTGCACGAGATTCTTCTGCAGCTGGGAGTCTGGCTCCAACGTCAATATATGGGTGGCACTGTGGGCATGGGTGACGGATCGGTCGGAGAATAACCGCACCCTATCCTGCTCAAGCGTGGCACCGTCCAGATTGAACGCATATTGCAAATGCCATTTTTCAGCAAACTCAGCCAGTCGCCTTGTCAGTTCATCAAACCCGTCCTGAATGCCTTCATACAGGGGGGATTTTTCCAGCCTGTAGCGGCTCAGGTTGGCGTACAGAGTTTTGGTTAGTTCAATCAGATCAATGGCCTGCTGCTGCGCCATGGTTTGCAGTATTTCTTCGTTCTGGCGATCAACTTCATCCACCAAAAGCAAGGAGCCTTTGAGGTCACGAACTGGATGTGTTCTGCCTTTCAGGGTCTTGTAACCCGCCAAAAACTTTTTGGTGGTCATAAAGCAGACTTTTGCTATGCCACGGCGTACCTGATCCCCGGGAACCAATTTGTCGAGGATGTCGCGGTCAACACTGCACAATACGACCGGCTTTTCCCCTTTCTGATTCGCCTGAATCAAACGCGCCAGTACCGAATAAATATGGCCAGCTTTTTCCTCGATGCTGTCCCGAAATCCTGCAGCGAACGACTCATTATCACGAACCAACTGACGTTGCTGCTTCAGCTTCTTCCAGTCTCTGAAAAAGGCTTTGTTGTCCTTTAATTGGAAACGATCAATCAGATAATCGATGTCATCTTCGGGGATATCCAGCAATTGAACAGCCTGATTTGGCAGATAAACGATCATGCCTTCAAGAACCATCTTGGCGGCTTCAGAACACTTCGATTCTTCAACCAGTTGCAGCAGGTCCTGGTACGTAGAGCGAACGTTATCAACAGAGTTGGTGATGTAATAAATCATCCGCTGCTCTGAGGAAGTTGCCTGACTTTCAAGCAGCTCATCAAGAATGGCTTGCCGGATGGTGTGGGTTTTACCAATGCCGGTTTGCGCTGGAATCATTACCAGACACCCACACTCAGCTTCAGGGCCAATGAAAGGATTGAGTTCTTGCTGGATCAGCCGATCCAACGGAGAGAGTGAGGGATCTGAACAATCAGGTATCTGCGGTGCCACGACGGATTTACCTCGAAGGGTCATTGATGAATCAATGGTGCATCCAAAAAACGCTTGAAGCGATACTGGTAAAATCTACAATGGCTTTAGAAATTAAAGGGATCGAAGAGATCGAGCCAGGGATATGAGCCACTTGAAATGGGAAAAGCAACAGCAGTTTCATGCCATCGAAGTCATCGCGTTGTGGGAAGGACGAGTAACCCGTCGACACCTTAAAGAGATATTCAACATAAGAAGCTCTGCGACTTCTGCGAAACTTTTCCAGCAATATAACGAAAAGGCTCCCGGAAACCTGAAGCTCTCAACTACAGAACGAGGCAACATCCTTACCGAAAAGTTTGAGCCTCACTTCAGTGATGGCAAGGTGGATGAATACCTGGCGTTACTCGCCCGACACCCGGATTTGAATCCAAATGTTCAAGGTTCATTCGTCTCGTCGGGTTTTATTGAAACGATACGCATGCCTAGCCCCGCAGTATCGCCAGCCGTGATTCGGTCAGTGGTACAGGCCATACAAAGCAGAGTAAGACTGGATATCTGGTATTTCTCCCAATCCACGCCAGACGGCTCCGAGAGAATTATTGTTCCCCATACGCTGGTCTATTCTGGCATGAGGTGGCATGTAAGAGCCTGGTGCGAACTCAAAGGAAGATTCACCGATTTTGTGCTGACACGCATGCGCATTAATGGGCTTGATCCCTCCTCTCCTCAGGAAGAGTCTGCGCCTGAACGTGATGATCAATGGAATAACCATATCGAAATTGTTATCGGCCCGAACCCCAAGCTAACCGCCGAGCAACAGGGACTGGTGTGCAAGGATTTCGGCTTTACCATAGAGCAGCCATTGGTGCTCACCGCTCGTCGTGCCTTGATTCACTACCAGTTATTGGCAATGAATATCTATCTTAATCATCGCCATTTTACACCCAAAGCGCACCCGCTGATCGTTATCAATCGTGATGAAATTGCACCTTACACATTCGACGAATAAAGTGACTGGTTGTGCCATATTTTCAATCCAATAGCGTGGTCTGACCAACCCTGTCCCAAACGCCTGAACTCCGGCAGAGGCAGGTTCCGGACGATCAATCGTTCTGGATTTAGAACCGCTACAGAGCCAATAAGCAGAAAATCCTACGGCTTAGGGCTCTAGATGTATCATAATTTCCTAATGGTGTTTTGGTTTCTATAGAATCAAAAGCGATTCAATGAATGAATAACAGGGGTTAGACACACAATGATCCATCCAATATTGGCAGATGCCACCATCAGTATTTCTGAATTTCTGATCTGAAGAAAACTCCAATGGCCATTGTGGATGTAGCTGACGGCTTTACTGTTGCAGTTCTTAATCATTTTACTGTGTTCCTGTGGCAGCCTACGAGGCCCTGCTGGAGGAGTTAGATGATATGGAACTGTCTGCCATTATTTCTGAGCGCCAAGATGACACCGAAGTGAGTGTCGACATGGACGATCTATGAGCTCAAGCTCTTCAGAATCTATATGGGTAAGCCAACTTCTCTGGATCCCAGCGTAGCAATGAGTAGTCACTGTCAGGATTAATTTTTCAATCAGCTTGTAATCTGTACTCACTTGAAAGCGCCTTCGTCAAAAGGACTTGATGGCTCAGCTCGAAATGCTGTTCAAGCACATCTGAAATTGACTCTGCTGATATTCCTTCGATAACCTTCGAGTGCTCTTCACCGTAGATCTGCAGGCTTTCCCCACGTAAGAACAAGAAACGGTTTTCTACGATGGCTGAAAACCGAACACTGTTGGAGAAGGGATACTGAATGCCGGAGCTGTATCTGGCATGGATGTCTTGGAGAATATCTTCTTCGCTGCGAGGTTGAAGCTTGATTTCCATTTGCAGGGATTCTTTTCCTTGGCATTGGTGGAATACCCTGACCCAATCGGTATCAATTTCCGTTCGATAGCTCATCCCAAAGCAAGCGTACTCAATGTTCCGAGATGCCGGGATCAGTTTGATGGCTGGCCAGCCGTTGCCGACATCTGCGAAGTAGGTTGCTCCATTGATGTGAAGCCTGACCAGGCGATGAATGTCCTGCCCTCCAATAAAGGCGGTATGCAAGTGAGCATTCAGTCCTTGAGCTTTGGCATCTGCCAGGTAACTGAGCGTTTTGTCGGAGCATGTGCCGCCCGGCAAACCAGACGGCTCGCCGTCGTTGTAAAGCAGATTCAGGTTGTGAAATGGCTGAGTGCGAAAGTGGTGCAGCAACAATTCTTCGGCGGCCTTGATGGTTGCTGTGGTGCTAACTGAATCGCTCATTTGTGTACTTCACCTCGCTGATCAATGAACCGATCGAATACGGCGTATTGATGGAAATACGGGTGTGAGTGATCAAATGGGAAGTGCTGCTTCCATATATCCAGCAGCTCTTCTCGCTCTGAGCGACCATTATGCTTCAGGTAGCGAACAACCATGCCTCGAATGCCACTGCCAACATCGCAGGAGGTTTTACGCCGTTGCAGAATGTTCTCCGGCAAATAGGTTTCACAGCTATTTCTGAGAGAGATCTTGTTTTGGTTGCTACTGTACAGCTGTTCGAACTCAAACTGATCCGTCAGCGAGCGGAGCTTGGCATCCAGAAGCGGGCAGCGTGCTTCGATGCTATGCGCCATGCAAGCCATGTCCAGTCTGCGTAATTCGGTGAATTGCATGTCTTGAATGAGCTGCTGACGTGTTTCTTGCCATGAATCTGTCTGATTAAACTGATGGTAGCCACCGAACAATTCATCAGCGCCTTCTCCGGTTAGTACAACCTTGATACCGGCTTGCCTTGCTGCACGTGCCAGCAACCAGGTTGCCAGGCCGTTGCTGATGATGGATGGGTTATAGCTTTCGGTTGCGAGCACAATGCTTTCGATCAGTGACGGGATTTCTGATTCGGATGGCAATTCAACGAAGGTTACCTTCTTCAGGTTCAGGACTTCTATCACGGTTTGAACAGCTTGGTAATCTGGCCCATCTTCGGCACCCAGCGTGAAGTAATGGATATCGTCTCTGTATTTTGACGCGATGCTGGCGATCAGAGAACTGTCCAAGCCACCACTCAGGAACAGGCCTAACGGCTGTTCTGAATCAGGAAGGCGTTTACGAACGGCGTTGTGCAGGAGATCATGCAGGTTATCGGTGGTTGCATGTGCTTGATGATCAAGGATTTGGGTGACTGAGCCTGAGGTCAAGTCGACTTCAGAAACACCTTTTGGCAGAGGCTCAAACCAGTCGATATGATTCAGTGCTTTGAGCTCGCTGGTGATGAAAAGGTCGCCTTCAGAGAAACCGACAAACAGTGGTTTTTTACCCATATGATCGCGCAGACAAACAGCTTTCTGGACTTCGTCATTAACAATCACTCCGGAGTAGAAACCATCGAGTTGATGAATAATCTCGGGGCCGATCAGTTGGAAAAGCGGCAAGATAATCTGGGTGTCACTACGGTAGTTTCCTAGGCTGTAACGCTGTGCCAGTTCCTTGAAGTTATAGATTTCGCCATTAAATGCACTAGCCAAAGCTCCGTCAGCGCAAGGTTGTTGCCCTTCGATCAGATCGCCATTGATAGCGAGCCGAACAAACCCAAGCGCAATATCTCCTTCAGACCAGATGCTTTGATCATCTGGCCCACGGTGGTGAATACGATTCAGCAGTGTTGGCAGTCTGCTAGTAGCTGTCTGCCCTTTGGTTAACAGGATTCCACACATACGCAGAATTAAACCAAGGCTTCTGTACGAATACTTTGCTGTCTGATTTCAGCGCGAACCTGCATCAGTAGCTGCCCTAAACGGTTTTGGCCCGAGCCATCGCCGGAATCTCCCCAGAAATCATCTGTTTCGGTGAACTCAACCAGCTGTCTGTCACCGAATGACAGTAGCTTATTGGCCAAGTCTGGGTGCTGTTCAAACTTGGCTTCAAGCGCCTCGAGCATGATCTGTTCTCGAACATTGACCCAGTCGGTTCGCCCATACTGATCTGATAATTCGTAGGCAAACGTTTTGGCTTTCATCGGCGTTAAGCAGCAACGAATCTGCTCCTGATGTTTCACTTCAGAAAATTTCTGCGCCTGATAATAGTGCTCTACGGTTGGCCAGATTTTGCCATTCAAAAAGACCGCATGTTTCGAGAAATTGGAAAACTCCCCCCACGGCTGATCAGAGTGATAAAAATAAATGGGTGATTCAGTTTGAAGCTGGTCGTACAAAGGAAGCTGGTGGCCTAGCTTTGCATTCTTGGTTTGCAGGTAGTCGGCATTTTCAGGGCGAATGTTCGGATGAGTATTCACAGCAGAAGTCTGAATACCATGAGTATTAGGGAACGCGGCTTTGCGAGGGTTATTGGAGACCAGACGAACTTCGTTGATTCCTAGCTGTTGTAGTACTGCAACGGCTTCCGGGTAGCAGCGTATGTCTTGCTCCAGCCCCAATTTTTCAAACGCTTCTGCGGTATCCAGCCTATCACGTTCCATGGTTTTGACTGCTTTAATCTTCAGTGAAAGCCCATGACCGCGTCCTTCCTGATGTTGATAAACAATCAAGCCGCTGCCCTCAATGGCCATGAGTTTCATGGCTTCTCGCAGTTGGTCTGCACAGTCGCAATCCAGTGCTCCGAATACTTCAGATGCCCTGCAAGAAGAGTGAACACTTAGCAGAGGATTCGGGCCAACGGCTTGAATATCTCCTATGGAAATAACACTGACTTCTTCAAGGCCGGTGTCATACATGCGGAAATCGCCCATTGGAGTGGGAAGGGTGCACCAATTGTCCAGTGCCAGTTTCATCTTGTACTTCCTTATTGGATGTTGGTCATTTGCAGATTTGATGCGGCCGCATAGTCGTCGGCCTCCAGAGTCAAGTGAGCTAAAAAAGCCTGAATATCGGCTTTCGGTAGTTTTCTTGCCCATGAAATGATGGTGAGAATGTTTTCAGTACTGAAGTCATCTTTCAAATATTGGTGAAGCTCTGAAAGCTCATTGGAGGTATCGATATGATGCAGTGTCTCTGCAAGCCCTTGAATGCGCATCATGCTGATTTTCAGGAGCTCCAGCCTTTGGTTCATGCTCGCTGTTGAAAGCTCACATATTTGATCAATTTCGTGATCGGTAAACCTTAACTGATGATGGGGATGCTCTTTCAGAAAGCCGGTTAAGCCTGCATAAAGAGCCGATCCTACAATTTCAGCCAGTACCTTATCGGCATTGACTGATGGCGTTACGTTAATCCGGCCAATGTGCTGAACAGGAAAGCTCACTGCTTTAATGTTCATATCGCGATAGTGGCGATTAACAATGGCCCAGACCATGTCGGAACGGCGAGCATCCTTACCATCGATTTGCAAAATGGTGTTGGGCGTCAGGTTGAGAGCATCAGGATTGAGGACAAAAGTGCATCCACCTCGATTGACTGACTCCGTTGCTTCAATGATCGGATTCTTGCACACCGAAAAATCCGAATGAAAAACGATCCAAAAGAAAACATCCGAGGCCGTTCTCTCTGAGCGTTTGAATGCTATTTTGAACTGAATCGTTGCTAACGTGATTTTCACCGAAGAACACAACATCCAGGCCGATGAGTTGTTTATTTCTGAATTCGATCAGTTTGTTAACTAATGTCGGAAGACCTAAATATTCAACTCCCAAAGAAATGCCCAGCACCACAGGCGCCTGGGCAGGCTGAAGTGTTAGTTTTTCGTTGTTAATCGGGGGACGTCGCCAATCAAATAGAGATTTGGCCCTTTGGGTGAATTGAAGCTGCTGATTCTGTGTCATTCGGCCAAAATATTTTTGCCAGAACGACGTCAGTCCATTGAGCTTTGCGTCAGAACCTTTAGTACTGAGCCGAGGACGATAGAGCTCAGCGTAGTGTTGTACTAGAGCCCTCGGAACTGCCGAATAGCGAATACAGCCCAAATCAGCTATGCGAATGCACAGATCTCTGTCTGTAGCACTGCTTAGCGATTCGTCAAAGCAACCTGCCTTCAGAAACAAATCCAGCTTGAGAAAAAGGTTGGATCCCTGAATTCCCGGGTTGCCTACCAGAAATAGATCCGGCTCCAGTTTTTCAGGGGCAAGTGACGACATGGGGCCCGGCTTTTCTTCGATTCTTTGGATACCAGCAGCGACCATATCCAGATGATTGCTGGTCATAGTTTTTAGGCAGGTTTCAAGATACTCGGGTGACCAGGAATCGTCATCATCCAGAAAGGCCAACACAATATTTGGCGAGTTTCCGATCTCTCTCAGAACAAGATCTACTGCCGAATTCCAACAGCCGCTGGCTCCTTTGGAACGGTGGTTCTGCAGGTAAAAAACACTGCATCCTGAAAGGGAAATAGAGTCTACGACAGACTTGTTAATTACCTTATTTTCAGGCTCTGAGTCATCACAGACGATCAGGTAATCCGGAGTAATGGTTTGGTTGGCAATCGATGCAAGAGCGCGAGATTTTAGTAGCTCTGGACGATTACAGGTCGCAATGATTGCGACGATTTTCAGTGATATTGGTTTCAAACTATTTGCCGTTCCATGGTTTTAATCAAGCTTTGAAAAATACTTCAAGCTACTCCAGATCACGGACCCGCTCCGCGATCTCTCCCACCTCACAATCAAAAAACTCACACAGCGCATCCAGTACGTCGGTCGTCGTGCTGTAGCCCACCTTATTTGCGATCTTCGACAACGTGGTTCGGTGCACGCCGGTGGCGTTGGCCACTTCTTCCATCGTGATACGGCGTCCTTCTTTGAAGGATTTGTCAGCGATTAACTCTTTCAATCTGAAACGAATCATTGATAGCTACCATTTCTTATAGACCTACAATCATCGCTCAATAACGACTTTTGAAGCAAATTTTCTACATACCCTATTGACGAATAGCCTTAAATATCTATATTTGTAGCCAAATATCATCAAAAAGAGGTTTGGCATGGCTACTTACATCACAACAAACGAGCTGGCAGAGCGTCTGCACTACAACGCTCGCTACATCACACAGTCTCTGAAGGATCGGGTTCTTTTTGAAGGGATTCATTACATTCGGCCATTTGGCGGTCGCAAGGTGTTGTACATCTGGGAAGTGATTGAAGACGAAATGCGTCGTTATTCCGAAGAGGAAGACACGATTCCAATGAGTAAAGGAGGTGCGTGCCATGGCTAGTATTCGTGCCCGCAGCAACGGAGGAAATCTGTTTTTCGATTTCCAGTATCAGGGTTTTCGTTGCCGGGAGCAGACCTTGCTGAAAGACACGGCAACCAATCGTAAAAAGCTAGAACGTGTTCTGGCCAAGATCGAAAAGTCGATTCTGAACGGCACGTTTGAGTACCGGGAATATTTCCCCAACAGCAACATGATCAAGAAGCTCGAAGCAGTGCAGCCGGAAGCTGAACCCGAGCCAGATACACCATTATTCAAGGATTTTGCCAAAGAATGGCTGCAGGAAAATGAGGTTCGCTGGAAGGATTCTTACCGAAAAATCATTGAAGGAACGCTTGAGAAGTACTTGATCCCGGAATTCGGGAAGAAAGAAGTCAGCAACATCACCAAAAGCCAGGTTCTGAAATTTCGCGCCTCCCTCGCCAAAGTGAAACGCGGAACTCAGAGAGCACTATCCAATGACAGGATAAACCACATCATGACACCACTCAGAATGATTCTTGAGGACGCTGCTGACCGCTATGAATTTAGCATGCCGCTCAATGGCGTCAAAGCGCTCAAGGTAGATAAGACCGATGTCGAACCTTTTTCTCTTGAGGAAGTACAAAAGTTTCTGGCCAAGGTTCGCAGCGATTTTCGCGACTATTACATCGTCCGGTTCTTTTCCGGACTCCGTACCGCCGAGGTCGATGGTCTGCAATGGAAATACGTCGATTTTACCAATCGCCGTATTCTGGTACGCGAAACTATCGTACAAGGCCAAATGACCACGACCAAAACTCCAGAAAGTCGCCGTGAGGTAGAGATGTCGACTCCGGTCTTTGAGGCCTTGAAACGTCAACAGAAGGCATCCAAAACATCTCGTACGTTTGTGTTTACCAATGCCAGAGGCAAACCACTGGAACACAGGAATGTCACTCAACGAGTGTGGTACCCAACTCTGGAAAAGGCATTGCTTAAACGTCGTCGCCCCTATCAGACAAGGCACACGGCAGCGACTTTATGGATGGCGTCCGGCGAAAACCCGGAATGGATTGCACGGCAGATGGGACACACAACGACCCGGATGCTATTCACCATTTACTCGTCATATGTTCCGAATATCACCCGCCAGGATGGCTCCGCAATGGACCGTCTGCTGACATCCGAGGGGTTTGATCATGCCTGAGTTTAATAGCCGTCAAACCCATTGCGTGACCCCATCGCAGCTAAAGCGGCATATTGGTAAAACAGTTAAATACTCGACGTTGCTGCGGTACCTCATCCGGTACTGCCAGATCGAGCCGGGGTATGGATTGGCTTATCACCTTGGCTACCCTGACTATATGGACAATCATCTTGCAGTAGCGAATTGGTTACACGAAAAACTTCGTCAGCCAGACATTCCGTGCAAGCCAATCCGTGGTTTGAAGTTGGCCCTGCACGATGTGATTCCAGAGCGATTTATTAAATCCTGAACGCAAAACAACCGGAGCTTGCTGCTCCGGTTTTTCATTTAAATCCTTTGTAGCAGGCCTGAAGCTGATCGATCTTGCAGTTTGCTCTGAGTCGCACGGGATTTCATTTTGGGTATCAATGCAGTTATCAACTTGCCTTTCATTGACTCGGAATCGACTCCCCGATAAGCATTTTTCAGAGCATGGTCCAGCACAAATTCGTAGGTATGGATATACACCTGAAACAGAGTTGCCGTATTCGCATGCCCGAACAGCTTGATGAAAAAGATCATCGCGTTGGAGTGCTCGGATGGAATAGGCCCCGCCGTGAACACTCCCAAGAATTGTTTTATGTTTTTAATTCCATCGTCACTGAAGAGCCAGTGGTCGTTGCTGGTAAGAGAATCGATGAAATCAGGGTATTTGGCAGCGTACCAACGTAAGAAGAACCAGGAGGCGAAACTGTGGCGCAACAGGTGAAGATCTGCTTTTCTTCCTAATCTGTCTCTCAATGTTTCTCTCGTTTCAGACAGGATGACTTGACCTGATTGGTGTCCATCAATTTCACTTCTGACGAATACTCTGAAATTGGCCCTGGCTCGGTCGATGTTTTTGGATGCGCTCTTACCCCGCATAAATTTCCGGTAGTCAATTTCTCTCAGTTCAACAACGGTTTGAACCTTACGGAGTAAATTTGGCGGCATCAGTCTATGTAGCGGTATCGCTCGTTTTGCTGAAGGCGTTTTGCCTTCTCGAACATAAACGGTCAGTTCTCTTCTGCTGTTGGCAACGTCGTTCAGACTGAGGTTGATGATCTCGCCAGATCGCATCCCAGCGTAAAACGCCAGAATCAATATCGCTGAGTCCAGCTCTCCGGTTGATTCAATGAGAGCGTCGAATTCCTTCAGAGTTACGATGTTGTTTCTGGAAGTGAATACTCGACCTTGTGGTGTGAGCTTCGGGGTGGCGATGTTTCTGAATAATCCAAATTGGTCTCTTGAAAACCGGATAACCCGGTTGAGACTTGAAACCGTTTGCTGCCTGGTCGTTTCGTTTGTCGTCGCACGTCCATCCCTTGCCAGAATATATTCAGAGGTCAGTAGCTCGAAGTCCTCTTCATCCCATTGCTGAAGATTCCAGCCTGGCTCGTAGGCCAGAAACCCGTGCAGGAAGATAGCGCTGATTTCCTTGAAGCAGGTGTCGAAGGTGTTCTCGCATTCAATCAGGTGATAACGAATACGATCGATAGCCAAATCCCGGCCAGTGACCGTTGTCGATAACTTTTCCAGTTGCTCTTCTATCTGTACTTTTTCATAGCCAAAGAGCTGGTTCTCAAATGTCGCCTCGCGAGTATTTTGGATGGTGCCCCCTTTCGCTGATGCCAGTAGCTGTTTGACCAGCGATGCATCGACGGTGCTATTCCTGAATTCACTATCAGGTCCTGTCAGGCTCTTTCTAACCTGGTGTCGGATACGACGAATTGTCAGTCGGCACTCCAGTTGCCATTCAATGGCTTCATGCAAATAGCTCTCAGGGTTTTGGTCTCTCGATGCCGACGGGAGGAAGACTTCGCTGAGTTCTTCCTGATCGTCATCAGCGCTGACTTGCTCCTGCCTTTCAAGTCGTGGTTCATGACGACAAACGAGTGGTTTGTATATCGCCCGAGCAATCTCTTTCTGCTGGATAGGAACCGGAGTTTGGTCTCTGGCAATCGCTGACGCCAGTATCGGTTCAATGCCATTGAATGGTGCCTGGTAGGTCGCCATCCGAATGAGGCGCTCTGCCTTTACGTTCAACACGTCATCAACGTGCTCAAAAAAACTTGGGGTCACAGATTCATACAGACATTGTCCGATGGTTTTCTGTATGAGCTGTTTGGTTGCTTGTTTTGTCAGCTGCTTTGAACGTACCAGATCGTGCATCAAAATCTGCTGTCTGGATGACAGCCTGATCGATAGTTGATAAACCGCGTTGTCATCAATCGGAAGCAGCGCGACCCCCTCGGTAGCATTAAAAATCAGTCCAAAATCTGCAGCCAACAGCCTATTGAGTGCAGCTGGAGACAATGCAGCGTACGAGAGTAGTTCGAGCCAGAAAACCAACAGCTTGCTGTCGCCAGCGATGCTAACTTTGCCATCCCAAAACTCCGTTATGAACTTTTGCCCTAGCTGCCAGAGCACCAGCTCATCCGGCGAGGTTGTGGTGATCGATGGACGAGGTAACTTCTTCTGGGTCACAAAATAGCTACAGCGCCAGCCATTCAGGGTCAGAAATTCCAGTACTTCGTTGCAGCGTTGTTTTTCGGCTTTATCAAACTTGTAGGTGGCCCCATCTCCGCAGAGCCCAGTAAATTCCTTCATTACTCTGGCTTGCAGGTTTGGCAAATCCTGAGCGGTGATCCGTTTATTGCCTTTGGTGTTTGTAGCCAGAATTGCAGATAGATAGATCAGGCGGCGTTGATTCCAGTATCCCGGGTAGGCCAATTCCGGAGCCAGCGCTTCAATGGTTTTGATCGCTGTCATTGCCAGGGACTCCTGAGAAGCTTGAAGCCGTTAAGGACTATTACTTCATCTGAAGCTGTTTTCAATTCCTTTAGGATGTTCATGCTGGCTGATGATTCGGGAGCGAATAGATCCCAGCCATCCACATGGTGGCCCAACAGAATATCTGCCTGAATTTCGCCGTTATGTTCAGCCATCCATGTGGCGGCCCTGTGACGATGCGCATTGCGTCGACCATATGGCGGCTGGTATCCCCATAATTCTTCTGCTTTTCGTTGAGCCGTTTTGGAATCCAGGAATTTGTCTTTCACCTTATTCTGTGCAGCCACTTTGAACACCATTGCTCGGTGATCATTGCTAGGCAGCGTTAGTTCTTGGCCGTACGTCGCCACGATCCCTTGCAAATAGGACCGAGCCTTTTGAACTTCTAGAAATTGTTGCAACAGCAGGTCTGGAGCCAGATGAATTTTTGACTCCTCGTGTTCATGACTATCTTTGTCTCTATGCCAGCGAACCGATCTGGAATAGGTTGTACCCGTTAATTCGCCCACGGCTCTATCGGCCATTGCGAATTGCTGCATCCAAAAATAGTAGAGCTCGAGCTGATTCAGATCTGCGACGATAAGCT
>PBNY01000003.1 GCA_002723385.1 Oceanospirillaceae bacterium
TTCGGCGGTGCCTCCCAGTGGGGCTTCATTCGCTGAGCAACCAGGGCGTCGAAATTTTCACTTACGCCATTTGGAAGTGGGGCCTGCTCATTCGCGGCCATGGCCTCCTCCTGCTCCGCTTGTGCCTGCACGGCTTCGAAGCCAGCAGGAAGCTGCGCGGATGATCCGCTGCCGGTTGGATCTGAATGCTGGTGCTTCGACAGCTGGCTCTGAAGAGATGCAATCTGCTGGCGCTGGCGTTGCAGCTCAGCGTAAAGCGTCTGCAGCGCCCGATCTTGAGTTACATCGGCCTGTCGCGTAGATGCCATATCGGCAGTGAGTGCAGAGACGTTGTTCTGCTGCTCGGCAAGAGCAATGCTGTGGAACCTGGTGAAGGTGTGTCCGCCGATAGAGATGGCCAACGCCACAAGTGCCACCGTTGCGGGGAACCACTTTGCTTGAAGAAACGTTGTCGCTGCGGCTTGGTCGTCGGGACTTGGGGTGTTCGCGCTCATGTGCTCCTGCTCGATCATGCGGGGGGATCAATCTTTTGTACGGGATGGGCGCCGCTGCAGCAACTCAACTCAGTGTCGTTACTCTTCGGTTAGCCACATAGCAACTGCAGGGACCTCGGTGGCGTCGATGGCGCGCGATCGGACAGTATGGGGCAACGAATACAGGAGACAGTGCGATGCAAGATAACGAAGCAAATGTTCAGCGACACGACCGTGTACCCCCATACGGAATTTACACTTTCGGAGTTGTCTTTGTGGTGGTGGCGTTTCTTATTGGGTTCTACTTGAATCAAGCGCCCGATCGGGAGCCAAAGGCGGGGGCTGAGAACGATCGTCTCGCTCAGATTGAGCTAACGATCGAGCACATGCGTGTTGTTCAGATGGGGATCTCGCAGGGAGTGGAATCCCTCCAACTGGAGGTTAATCAGCTCAAGCAGGCAGTGGATAAGATCGCAACTAATGCGCCGGTCGCAAGTAGCGCAAACCGTCCCCTCACGGAGAAGCTGGACCGAGACATCTCGGACTACATGGCTATGATCACGGAGGAAGCGGGGAGTATTGCTGATGCTGAAGCTGAAGCGGATGACGGATCGGACGAGCGGAGCGAATAAAGACTTCCGTAAATACCGGGGTCTGCCGACCCCGGGTGTCCCCCCAACTGCACGTCTCTTCCATGGACATTGGGTCTGGTCCTACTGACAGCTAAAGCTGCTGCCACCCTGCTTTATCGCGAGATATTCTCGTCTTGGTCATCATAACAGCTTAAGGTCTCAGCGGTATTAGCGAATCCTACGAATTGCACCAAAAAACAGCATAAACCCGCAATTTCACTCGTTTGGGTGAGACGATTCAGGGTGTTTGTATCAGCTTCTGAGCGCGTTTTTGGTGCAGCTCAAACAGATAGTGTTCCGCCGGTTCCAGCAGTGTTGAGTCGAATGCCAGAACGGTTGCAATGAACTGCAAATCGTTCAGTTGGCCAGAACGCCACGAATCAAGCGCACTGTTCAACCATTGCTGGCCGGTGTAGCGATTGAGCGCTGCCTGCCGAACAATGATACCCATGACGCGAGTTTCAACATCGTCGTACAGGTGGCGCCCCAGCACCTCGATCATGGCTGCTTTAGCGCGCTCTGGCTTAGTAACATTCATGTAATGCGCAACCTTGCGTAGCAGCATCGGAGCGGCAGCTACAGCGGCAACAGTTGCAAGAAAGGCCAGCAAGAAGGATACGAACGACAGGCTCCAAACAATAAGCCAGCCTGTAGAGAGCATCCCGAAGGCTGCCGTCCCCAGCACGATTTTTCGGGCCAGAGGATCACCGAACGCATTCTGGGTTGCTGCGCGGATTTTCGGCGCGTGTAGGCTGAACTCAAAGGCCATTTTCGGCAGGGGGAGCTCAACCAGATTCAGGTCATCAAGGGCGCTCATGCACTACTCCTTCTAACAAACACAATTCCTTCATACCAGCATCATAACGGCCAAGGCGTACATTTAAACACGGAGTGGTCGTCAGTACGGCTGGAGGCTTTCGAGCCCATCACTCCAGTCGTCCCATGAACCGACCCCTTTTGCCAGCTCGATCATCTGCTCGATGTCTACGCCCCGCCCCATCGCTTCTGATACTTGCTGATCGAGCCAGTGAGATTTCAGGTTCTTAAGCCGCTTGCGGAGAATGCCGGCAATATACGCGCGCCGGCTAATCAGCGTCCCCTGCTGCTTTACGAGCGTGTTGGCGAGTGCATCCATGGTGCGGTCGGTTTCTGGATTGAAGTCCGGGCTCGCCATCAATGCTTCTAGCCCCTGCAATACGCCGGCAGCGCCATATCGAAGGGTCATTTTGCGGGCACTATCGACCCCGTAATCGGTAAGGTGACGGGGTTTTAGGAAATCGTTTATGGCCTGGATAACCGTCTCTTCTGCTGTTGCAGGAGGGACAAGCGCCGCAGCCCTTGCAGAGAGCTTCATCAGTGCAACTTGAAGGTATGGCAAGACTTCAGCCCCGCACTCGGTGAGCGCTGCCTGTATGGCTGCGAGCGGCGCCGACAAAGATTCCGGCATACCCTCCCCGGCCAGCCGGTCAGCCAGAGGCGCTCTCAATGGGATGTCCCACGATTCCAGGACAGAGGTACAGAATGCAGATTTATCAGGAGTTAACGCTGCAAGGGCTTGTTTGAGCGAGGGTATAAAGCGATGCCAAGGGACAGGCGCTTCCTCATCTTCGAACAAAGGGGAGTATTCGCTGCCTTCTTCTGCGACTTTCACGAGGTAGTTAGCAAATGCTTCAGGGTCCACCTGTCTCAGGCATTCTGGAGTCAGGATCGAATAAAAATCGTCGTACTCGCCGTGTTCTTCAAAGAGGCTGCAAAGCTCTTCGGCATACTCCTCCAGGTCGTCACTGTCGATCGTGTCTTTTGCCGATCGCAGAAAGTGTCTACGCAGATCCCCCTTGGGGAGCGTTCTGACCAAACGCTCACCGAGGACGTAACACCATGGCGCGTATCCGCCCCAACCTCCTAAAAGTGCTCGGCTCCCTGAACCCGCAAAGTCAATCAGCTGCTCAGATATACGCGGGCTGTAAAGGACGCTGTCCGGCGGTCCATTCGCTGGCATTGACTCGGCAATCTCTATCACCGTAGAGAGATCATTCGCGGCCAATGCTGTGAGCAATCGAACTTCAGGTCTATTCAGGCTGATGGCCAAGAGGTGCTCTGGGAGCGCCTCAAGCAGCCCAGGCATTCCTTCTTCAATCGCAACGGCACTGATAGTCGGTTCGAGGTCCGGATCATCCGCAAACCGCCGGCACAGTTCAGCGAGCGCCGATTCAGCTTTGCCGATGTCACCGAGAATAATGGCGGCCGTGAAGAGTGGAGCGAGTGTAGGCGTGGATTCAGCTGAAGTGGCGTCAACGAGCTCGCGTAGCAATTGAGCTGACGATTCCGATCGCTCTGAATAGTGATGCAAGATGGCAGTGCAGAGCTTGAGCGTCTGGATGTAACTGGACCCCATCTCCTGCAGCGCTGTGCAAGCTGACTGGTAAAGCTCACTGACGTTGCCTTGGGAAGTGTGCCTAACCCCCGCGTGATAACCGATGGCAGCAATGAGGGTTTGGCGTAGACTGGGGAATGACTCAATAGCGGTGGCAGCCTGCAGAATCCGCTGAGGGACACTTGAGGTCTTCTCCGCTTCACCAAGTGACGCCCATGCCCAAAAGTGCAGGGCGAGTCCCCATGGCGTAGCGCGCTCGATCTCCTTATCGAGAATATCACCGTAGTCTTTCGCTCCCGTGTAGTACCGGCAGTAAGCAAGCTTCTCCCTGCGATACAGATCATCCAAGCCGCATGCCAGGTAGATCTCCGCAGCCTCCTCGAAAGCGCCATCGAGCAGCAGGCGGTCGGCGCCAGTATCGACCCCATTGTCGAGCAGCATGACAGTGCGGTCCTTCATCGCGAGCAAATCAGTAAGCGACAGCGTCGCGGCCGTGGATTTTGCGGACATTCCTTGTTGGCCCCTATAAGCGTGATCTTGCATACCAGTCTAACGAGGCAGTCTAACCAGTTCATCGCCGCCGCGCGAAATCCCCAACCTGCAGGTGAAGACCCCTACCCACCGGTGCCACAACCCAGTATAAATTTATACCATCATAACAAGGGGAATGAATCCAACCAGTGCCCGATCCACCCCCGTGCATCCTGATATCCCGACAGCCACCCCACCCCTCAAGAATGGCCACGCAACGCAAATCCTGCACCACCCCTATCAACCCCGAAAACCCACCAAATTCAGCACCCCGCGAAGCAGCCCCAAAGAAGAAAAAAAGAAGAAAAAAAGGGGAGAAAAAGAAAAAAAAGAACGCCCTCCCCTACCGTGCACAAAACTCCAAGGGGTTAATCAGTGGCGGTGCAGAATTCACGAATCGAGCAGGAAGAGCACCTCCTGGGTAACTGCACCTCCCTTGTTATGATGGTATAGAAAATGGCGTTAATGGTGCCTCGCGCCCGGTACCGGTTCTGAAAGTGGAAGAGCTGGATCTGGCCGTTATGGTCCCGATTGACCGAGAACCCGCTCGGTTGATCCGGCGCCAGCAGTGGCCCGGTTGTTATCAGTTCACACTGGAGTGCTCCATGACCAATAACGATGACGTCGTGCCGCTGACGCTGCGAACGACGCCGGCGGTGATTGCCGCCGTGAGGCAACGTGCAGATCTCGGCCGGCGAAGCTTCAACCGGCAGGTGGCCTACACCCTGCTCGCTACGATCGGCAAATTCAGCGCTGAGGAGATCGCAGACCTGTGCAGATCCACGGACTTGGGTGTAACTGTGGTCCGCAAGGGTGTCAGAATACCCGTGAACATCAGCCCAACACTCCGGGCGCTGGCTGACTATGCAGGCGTTAGCCAAAACCAACTTA
Organism: Oceanospirillaceae bacterium; assembly: GCA_002723385.1. Lineage (GTDB taxonomy): Bacteria > Pseudomonadota > Gammaproteobacteria > Pseudomonadales > Oceanobacteraceae > Oceanobacter. The sequence goes on from PBNY01000003.1 coordinate 4,902, forward strand.
CCAACGTCCTGTTGATCCACGGGACCAGCTTGGAAGCCGAAGATGCCGAGCGCCACCTGGTCAACCAGCTGGCCAGCGCCCTACCAGACTTCATTATCGAGAGACTCTTGGAAGACGCAGCCAATTCAGGCAACAGCCCTCTCGACCTGGTCGCCAAACTGGTGGCCACCAAGTACGCGTAATCGGGTCCAGCCCAAGATGGAGATTTGACGAGTTTGAAGACAGACAGCGAGATCCAGCACGACCTATTTGCCGCCAATAGCGACAAACCACGGTGGTGCTGCCACCAGCATGCCTACACGTGGGCCGCCCAGTTCCAAACCGCGTTCCCGGCCAAGGCCTATCTCGCCTTTCAGGCCTTAGCCGACTTGTCTGGCTATGATTCACCTGAAGCGATGGACCTCGCGCTACCGGCGCACTGCTCTGGTGAGGACACACCGGCGATCGAGCTGCTGGAGCGATTCACCCAAGATCGGCTGGCGCTGGTGAACCAGTTTGATATCCATCCCATCGCTGCCAACCACTTCCTGGACCTCTGCCCGATCGGATCTCCGGCGCCGGCGTTGGAACGCGCCACCAAAATCGGGGTTGGGTTCGATGAAACGCAATGCTACTTGAACGGCGCCGCGCCAAACCAAGATGACGTCCTTCGATTGATCAAGGACCAGCTCATTGACGCGAAAGGCCGCTGCTTGAAAACCGCCGGCGATACCGATCGCTTGGGCAGCTACCTCCCACCGGCGGCCTACGCTGATATTTTCCAATTCCACGGTTGGGATTTCAGGGTGGACGCGACGTCACCGGCGGATCAGTGGTTTGATACCCGGGGCGGGATGGGCCTGATTGCGGGGGAACTGCAGGATCACGACCTGGGTGCCATTACCTGCTATCTGATGCCGTTTACCGTTTCCCCGGCGTACGTGAGTGATGAGCTGTTCATACACTGCAACACCACTCTTCATCACGAGGGGCACAAGCTGTCACTGATGCTCAACAACAAGCCCAGCAAGTTCATGGTGGGCGAGCGCCAGTACACATTCATCGGGTTCTTCTCCGAACCGGGCAGCCCGCCGAGCCCGTGTTTCATCCCAAGCCGTCCCACCAGCCTGGCAGAGCTTCGCGTGGAAGGAGTCCTCTTCAACGGCAATCCCATTCCGCAGCTCGAGGACGTCGGCGGCGATCGGTACTTGCGGCTAGCAGAACTGATTGATGCGAGTGACTGCCCCGAGCCATCGGACAACCGCTCACGCAAACGAGATCCGTTTTTCATGCTGCCCAATGGCTGGCAGATCGCGCGCTGATTCCTCATCAGCGCGTTGATCTGTCCATGGCCACAGCGGCGAAGTAGCTAAAGATTCCGGGTACCCTCTGCAGCCCAGCATTGCCGGGGGGCTTCAGGCTGCGAAGTAGCTAAAGATTCCGGGTACCCCCTGCAGCCCAGCATTACCAGGGTCCTTCAGGCTGCGAAGTAGCTAAAGATTCCGGACATGATCAACTGAACGCCTGCGTATCAGCAGTTCACAAATCTCATGACGGGAAAAGAAGGGATTGAGGATCGGTCGATCCAATATCGCCCCTGCTGGCCAGTGAAGCTGCAGGGGCACTTGGGGGGCTGAGCGAGGGTTAAGCAACCCCACGCAGATGTTGTCGCTGAGCTTCAATAACGCTCATGGCTTCGACAGAGTAAAGCGACTCAGGTACAGCCAACAAACGTGGAATACCGATCTCAACCCCCGTTTCCTGGCAATAACCGTACTCATCCTCAGTGATGGCGGCCAGAGCAAGGCTCACCCGCTTCAGCTCGGCTGTGTCCCGACTAACAAAGCTCATTGCCAACGAGCGGGACTCTTCCCCTGAGGCCATATCAGCTGCGTCAGGCGCGCGCTCACCGACCATCACTTTCTGGTGTCCGTTCAAACGCTCCTGCAGCACGCGCTGCTTATCCAACAAGCGCTGTTTGAAGAAGCTGATCTGTACATCATTCATGTAGTCATCCGCTGGCATCGCAAGCAGATCCTTCTCACTCAAACTCATAAATCCTCATAGGGGTAGTTTTACGACAGTCTTGAGAATAACGCCGCTCGCGCGGATATCCATTCCAACTCGGTGCAGTTTGTCAGGGCTTGATTTGTCACCTGAAACCCCAGTTTGTTCAAGTCAAAGTAATGAGCTTGACCGTTTTGGTAGCGGGCCGGTACTCAAGGGCTGCGACCACCCTCTCGGGATGACCGTCAGTCCTCGGAAACTCAAGCATCACGTTAAACTTGCGAACCTGGTAGGTGGGCTCAACCCGGAATTCCAGATTGAACAAATCGCACATGCACAACCTCTTTCGGATCTCGGCTTCGATCTGGGTACTTGATAGCTGTTCAAGCCCTGCCCTCTTCAGCTTCCCTAGCTTCGCCTCTCTGAGGTAGCCCATCTTCGACTCCTCGATCACGACACTGAAGTCCTTGAGGTCAGCAGGCATCGGAGAAATGGCTCGGATTGACATCAATACATCTTCGTCGCCCTCAGCGACGAAAGTCTGTTGCGGTTTGAAACGGAGGAACGTACCGAAGTAGTCGTCCTGAATGCTTCTGACATTGAAGCCCTGAGCTTGAAAATCGTGAGCCGTTTCGTTGGTATCCACGTTGTTCGAGACATCGCCGGGATGCTGGAGGATGACCGTATTACGATGTTTGATCGCGTAGCTGGCCAGCTGCACAGTGACATACGTCTTCGCCAGGCTGGAGTAGGTGCACGGCAGATACCCGAGATAGCCGGGATGAGCAGAAAGCCCTTCGTGGAGCTGTGCGAGCGCATAGTCAGAGAGATTGTTGACGTAGAGCACGTAGGAGGTGGGTGGTGCACGGAAGACTGGATGCCCCTTAGCGGTAACCATCTCGCCTTGCAGAAGCCGCTGTGGACTCAAACTGCCCCAATTGAAAACTTCCCCCACCAGGACACTGTGAGATGACCTTCTGTCCAACAACCGGAAAAGAAGTTGAGCGCACTCTAAACCCGGAAGTGATTGACTGGCTGACCGCTCCAGATCAAAGAAGAATGCGGCTTCATTTTTATCGGTGCGCGGCACCAGCGCGCCGCTGAGTTCATCGTATCCAATTCCCTTTCGGGCCAAAACCGACACCAACTTCGCGTGCATCTTCTGAATGTCTTCGAAAAGCTGACAATCAGTCATGCTGAAGTAGTCCTGCGTGATCTGCAGCAGGAGGTGGGTTCTTGCGTTGAGCGTAAGGATCTTGGCCATACCCTGAGATATACGGCCCCTTTCCCCCAGATCAAGGGCCCGCTGCCCTGGTGACGAAAAAAAATGATGCGGTGATGATTTTTCGAGATCACACGTTATGGTCTGAGCATTGACATGGAGGACCTATGAATCAGCAATGTTGCTACCAACTCTCGGCACTTCCCCTGAAGCTTGTCTTCGGCGGCCTGGCCGAGATCCTCACAGACGAGCTCAGTAGCAAGTACCAGGTAGAAGCTGGGTTTCAACCCAAGCACTGGGTACTTCGGATCTATCATAATGGAGCGGTAATCCCGGCGCCCACGCAGCTCGATGACAAGGTCCTACCAGAGGCTCGGGTTCGCCGGTTGTTCCAACAGGCCCTCCAGAAAGTGGGGCAACTTGGAATGCATTACCTCAACGAGGCTGATAAATTCGGACTGATGAACGCCAGCAACCAAATTGAAGAGCTCTGCAAGCTACGCGCTGCATAGGAGACACCATGATCAAAAACGTGATTTTGGGCATGCCCACTTGGCGCTTTGTCACCTACGCTGTCCTGATGTACCTGCTTGCAGCCTCCCTGCCGGGACTACTGTTCAGTGGAGAGGGCATGCATCCCGCCCGAATTACATCGACTGTACTGCTGCTACTCGCACCTCACGGATTCATCTTTTTCGGTGTGCGCGCTCGCTGGCCGTCACTGCTTTTCCCAGCCGTATGCGGATCTGCAGGCTTCTGCCTGGCTGTGGTCATGAAAGTAATTTTTATCGGCGCTTAAATCGGCGCTAGAAACAAGCGTCCAATAGTGGGCGCATATCCATCCTAGGGAGTAACAAATGAACAAAACTGATCTGGTGAAGAAGATCGCCGAGACCGCAGACATCAGCCAAGCTGCTGCCGATCGTGCCCTTTTTGCTATCACTGAAAGCATCACCGGCGCGCTGGCCAAAGGCGAGTCTGTAAGCTTGGTTAACTTCGGCACCTTCGAAGTCCGTAAGCGCGAGGCTCGCGCCGGCCGTAACCCCCAGACTGGTGAGAGCATCCAGATCGCGGCCGCCAAGCTGCCTGCGTTCAAAGCAGGTAAAGGCCTGAAGGATGCAGTAAACGGCTAAGCCGCCCCTGTGGCTTCGGGCGCACCGCAGTTTTGCCTGCAGTGCGCCCTCCCTCACATCAACGCGATCGCTCGCGTTCAGTCATACTCCGCTCTTACCTGGTCATAGAAGTTCGGACCAAGAGCAATCTGCAGTGTCCCGAACCTATCTAACAACCGTCTCGCCAGTTGAGGTGATGCGTACCCTTCTACGTCGATCATGTGGCCGTAGATCAGCCCATCATCAGACGCATTAACAGTGATTTCAGCGTCAACCAGCTGTTCGGCTTCCGATACTGAGATCTCGAGCGACCTCGACAGAACCACCGAAAAGGGCTCGAGCGATTGCTCTCTCAGCTCATCCATGTGCAAGCCTTCGAAGTATGCCTGCTCATCTGCTTTGTCAGCCCACTCAACACCCGAGGTGTAGCCATGCAGGGTAAGCCCGTTGTTCGGGGCAATCATCCAAGCGTTATCTCGCCTCATTAGACGAGCCTGACCACGAAGGAAGTATTTGGGGCCAGAGTAAGAACCCGAAACGCTCTTTCTCCCATGAGCAATAGCCAAACCCAACGAAAGTACACCAGTCTTGTCGTCGTAATGGGCTGTATCTGCCATCCATTGAAGCACCTGTGGTTGGTGCCCCTGAGCAAACTGAGTAGCCTCGGATAGCCGCTGGTTTATCTCAAGCTCCAGTGCCATGGAAACACCGTCGTGATGAAGGGCATCCTTCAGATCGGTCACGCCCAAGGCAGCTTTGACGAGTCGGGGCTCACGAGGATTCGCTACGGCGCACTTCTGCATGTCATGAAATGAGGAGAAATTTGCACTGATTGCAACTTGCTCAAGGGCTTCCGAGTGCTTAAGGCCTTGGCCTTTTGCAATCTGCTTTGCCTGCGATTTGAGGATAGAGAAACAGGAAAAACCAGACATAGGTCAGTCTCCAAACAATGGACACTTTGGTTACCAGTTGCCTGCTCACCGGGCAGCGTCCTATGTTGGAGTGCCAAGAAGAAAGGGGTACAACAATGGGCACAGAGCTTCGCGTAACAGGCGCCAGGCAGCCATCTCTACCTGCCCTGATCCTAGTCCTATTAAACTGACCTCCGCAACCCCTTGGTGGACACGTAGTTAGATGCTGAATCAGTATCTAGTCATCACTGGAGTTTCGGCCACCGATCAACACTCAACATAAGCGCTCGCCATGATGTCACCGCCCTCTGGACCATTTTGGAAGCTTGCTCTTGAACAGCATGAGCTGAGTGAAAGGGAGCGCATCCAACGAATCGAGAAAGGGCTCGAGAGCGCAGTCGTTAAAACGATTAGCCAAGCACTCATGCTGAGCAAACGCTCTGCTGCAGAGCTCGCAAACACAAGCGAATCCACACTGACCCGATTGCAGCGGAACGGAGGGCGCCTCAATGCGGGCGGATCTGAAAGAATTGACCGAGTCCTAGCCTTGGCTAAGCAAGCGATTGATGTGATAGAGGACCCCGAAACAGCGATCGCCTGGCTATCAACGGGCAACCTTTCCCTAGGGGGCGCCTCTCCTGTCATGCTGTGCTGTACCGACTTAGGAGGGCGCCAAGCGCGTCGCCTGCTCACAGGTATCGAGTGGGGAGTGTCTGTTTAGCGGGGGCGAGCCCTGCTCACTCATTGCTGCCGCCACCAACCTTAGGCGAATGGAGCCTGAGCCCCGGCCACGCAGACCATCACGATGCACGCACTCATGCCAAATGAATGACCCCACGGGTGGGTTTTAATGCCGGCCATGATCTCCGTGACCTTGCTTGAGAAAACAGCTGATAGCATCCAGAAAGTCGTCAGTGCCAGAGAAAACCCAGCGAGCATCTGCACTACTGCAAAAACACTCTGATCAGGCTCCAACATTGAGTCAAGCCAAAGAACGACCAAGGCCAGAGCCAAGAAAATGGCCTGCAAATATCCGTAGGCAAAACTACTGAACGAGCTACGCCAGTCTCGGGGCATGCTTATCACTCCAGTGAATCATCAAATCTCGAGTGTATCTGGATACCGCAAACCCCGAACTATTCCAATGGTTTGAGCGATTCAATCTACGCGCTCTCAGGCTGATCACGCTCAAGCATGAAGTCGTCAGAAGGGCCATCGCCATCAAACCAACTGTCCCACGACTCTCCTGCAGGCACTAGGATTCTTGCGCGACCATGAGGGACCACATCGACGTGCTTTACGTGATCAGGGAAAGCTAGTGCCTTTGGAAGGCTGATCACTTGCCTACCCTCGCACAGAGTAACAATGCCTTTATCCATGGCTCACCTCATAGCGTGCGAGGAATGACCCGGTACGGAGTCTGCTAACCGGTAGAGATCAATCCTGGCCATCAAGCGAGCATAGTCTTCACCCCACTGGCAGTACATCGGTGCATCACCATCAATCTCGGAGATGAGCGTTCTCTGGATATAGGCCATGCCGGTGAGCATTGGTAGATGTTGAATGTCAGGGGTAGCGTGAAGAGCGCTGGAGAATATGGCCTTATCGAAAGGCAGAGGGTTTGAGGCTAGCCCTGCTCTCCGATGATTGGAAGCGAGGATCGTGGCATCAAGAACAGAGCCATCCTCCAATGTTACCCAAGCATGCGCGTTGATCGGGGCACCCGTGGGCGCGCCGTTATGAATACCCAGCTGGTAGCCAGCATGGAATTCTTCGACCATCTTGTCCTCGGTCACGCCTACATACATGCGGTCAGGCAACTTGATGTCACCAACCGTGATGGCATGCCTAACGCCGAGATCCAGCAGAATATAGGAGACCTCGCGGCATATCTGGAAACAGTGCCCCGGGAAAGCGTCCGTGGAGTTGGCGCACGTCGAGAGATCTTGGGCCACGGCCATGACAATCTCTTGGTGATCAAGGCCCATATCCGGATATGGTACCAATGGGTAGTTTGAGAAGCCGGGGGCGAGGTCGTATGTCCTTTCCATGGCCTTTCTAAATGCCGCTAGGTATTCCTGCACTGCTGCCATCCTTAGTTTGCTGAAGAAGCCCCCGACAATACTCGACTTCAACTGATCGAGAAACTTCAAAATCAAGGCACCCTAGTCACCCACTACATGTAAGGAAAAGGAAAACTATGCGCACCATTCACACACCGCAGGCGAAAGCCTTCCTCGATACTGAGATCCGCTTGTACAAGCGGCAGCCGGCATCGCAGATGATTCCGTACATGGTTCGTGCCAGCGAGACGATCCGCAGCACGTCTATGGCGAACCGTGCCGCCGCTATCAAGCTCATTGCTGAGCCTATGTACCTCGCTTGGGGTGCGATCCATCGAGAAATGCGGCCGTACTTCTTCTCCGATATTGATGGACTGTTCGCCCCCTACAAAGAGCAGCCCTTTGAGCTCCCCAACCTTGAAGAGATGCCGCATATCCACGCCGGCATGCACTACTGCTTTGACGTTCTGGTGGATCTGGACCGGGTCACCGCCCTACTCCAGAACGATCCATCTGTTGGGGATGAGCTGACCAACAAAGTTTTTGATTGCTGGAACGGTGTCTACCGAGCGACCTCTCGACTCGATGGAATAGCTAAACGCATCAGGAACGGTAAGGCCTTCAACGGGACCACATGACTTCACAAAGCACAGAAAATTGCGGCGAACTGCTCCGATATGAAGGAACCCTAGTCGATATCCCCTTCAAATCCCCAGTTTCACCATGGGGAATTGGCGTCTTCAAAAGAGAGGACGAGAGTGTTTTCTGTGCGTCTGGCGACTTCGGCCAGGCAATCCTCTACGAGGAATACGTCTTATATGGTCAGCGCATCCCCGATGTTGAAGGGGGCGACCTCGAAGTTTCACAGTTCACATCCCGGCCGCCAAGGTCAGTGAAGGCACTCTCTGGCTACCTATCATCGCTCACTGGCGTGGGTCGCGGTACCACATCAAAGCTGGTCGAGCACTTCGGGGAAGAACTTGTCGATATCCTCGATCGCTGCCCCGAACGCCTTTCTGAGGCCAGCGCACCGGGCCCAGACATTGAACGACTGGCATCAGCTTGGGCCAGGACACGTTCAGACCGGCTGGCCCTCTCCAAGGTCGATCTGGAAGGCGTACCACTCTACAAGCTGTCTAAGCTGCAGCGGTACTACGGCAACGAGGTCGATCTAAACAAGCTGATCAAGACCGACCCCTTCGCGCTGTATATCCACTTCGAAGACTTCCCCTTCAGCAGCGCCCAGGCACTGGCCCAGCGCTTGGGCGTGTCCAACCAAAGCGAAAGTGCGATTCGTGGCGCAGTCATCGCCGCGCTGCGCAGGGAGGCTTGGCTCGGCCATTCGCTGATTGAGGGCGCCCAGCTTGGCCAGACTGTCGTCAAGTTACTGAGAGTGAACCCGGAATTTGTGCGTCCTCTCCTCGCCCCGGCCGTGGCTGATCTGCGCAAGCTTGGCCTCGTAGTCGTTGATGGTCGCCGAATCCAGCTGACCAAGCTCCATCACGCAGAGCAAACCCTCTTTCAACTGATTGATAAGTGGTCTCAGAAAGAAGAACAGGATCTGGCACTGGATCTTGTTCCATCCCTTGAGATGGGCCAGAAGCTGATCAAGCCCATGGGCATGGGCAAATCGGAGAGCAAGGCTCTCACCGCCGGCCTTTCAGCGCTACTGGGTGAGTGCTTCTCTATCGTCCAGTGCCAGACCTTCGAGGACCAACTGGAGGTAACAAGGGCTCTGTGCTTGATATGCGCAGCATATGAGGCGGACACCATCATCACGACATACACCCAGGAGATGCTCACGGAGATCGAGACAAGCCTGGAAACCTCCTTCCCAGTGATGAGCTACGCGGAGCTAATCGGCATCGACAGCGAGACTGGCATCCCACTTGCCAGAGAGTCTTCTCCCGTGGAGGCGGACGTCATCATTGTGCTCGGCGCCGACGCACTGGGCGTTGAGGAGATGAACCACCTTTTGGAGGCTGCGCCCGCAGAGGGGCGGCTTTACTTACTTGGGTGCCCAAAGGATCTGCCGACCTTGAGTGTTGGGCAACCTTTTGCAGACGTAATTGACTCCAACAGGTTCAAGGCTTTCCACGCAACCTTGTGGGGCATTGGGGAATCGAGCAAGCGCGCTGCGCAGGAGGCAATATGGTCTGCCCGGCTCGAACCTGATCTCGAGCACTTCGATCCGTCGCAGCCCCTTGCATGGATGCAATGTGACGATACTTACGTCCCTGCAGTTGTTGTTGAGCTGATTCAGAAGGTATCCGAAGCGCTTGATATCGACCCGCTATTGGATATCCGCGTTGTGACCCCATCCGCCGGCAGAGACAGCAACAAGGTATCCGAAGCGATAGCTGCCGCCTACGGTCCATCCTCAACGGAAGCGCGCACCTTCCAAGGCCGCAAATACCATCCCGGGCTCCCAGTGATAGTTCGCCAGCCTCTGGCCACTTCGGAGTGCCCCCCGTTCAGCGTCTTCACGCCAACGGACGTTACCGAATCAGTGCTGACCCTCACTGGAGCCGACGGCTCAAAGGCGATTGTCAAAGCCGAAGACAAGATCGACGTGTTCGATGCATTGGTCGTGACACCAAAGTTCATTCGCGGCCGCAGACACGAAGTGATCATTCTGCTGGCAGCAAGCGCACAAGCCCCCCTTATTAACAAAGAGCTACTGAGTAGCGCACTGAATGCATCCAAGCGATTTGTTGCTGTGGTGGGTGACATGAAGTCTCTCACCGATGACTTTGGGTCACGCGCCTCATCCAGATCCCGCTCGAAACTCCTTGACTGGATTCATAACGAATGACGATTAGATCTATTCGAAAGGAGAAAATCTCCAATCAAAAGCAGAAGCTGATTCGCCAGCGAGGTCTACTGCTCAGCACCGCTATTCTCGGGGCCGCCATCCCATTCACCCCGGCCCCTCTGGTAGCCGCGATTGGGGTCGTGACTGCCTACGTTAGCCTTGGCATCAGGGACAAACTTCGTGAGACAGACAAGCCTCTAGTCTGGGACTCCGGGCTGATGGAGAAAGGCGTAGCAGACTGCGATATTCGCCGGAGCACATTCCTTGGGCAATCAATGCCTTTCTCAGAGTGGAAGGATGAGCTGGAGAGCGTACGGAAAGCGAAGGGCAACATTACAGCCGACGACGTGCGCGCCAAGTTAAACGAGATCTACCCCAGCATGGTGCCGTTCATGATGGACGACGATCTGCTCACCCGACATCTGGCAATCTTGGCTGCGACCGGTACAGGTAAAACCGAGCTGCTGCTCGCTATGATCCAGCAACAGATCAGAAAAGGTGGGGGCCTGATCCTGGTCGAAGCTAAAAGCGATTCGGACTTCGCTGGTTCCATCTACAGCATGATGAAAGAGGCAAATCGCCTAGACCAGTTCAAGCTGATCAACTTTGAGTTCCCAGAGAACACGCACACCTACAACCCGGTGTTCGCCGGCGGCGTCCGGGCAACACTTTCTACTGCCATGAAGATTCAGGCTTCCTCCTCGGAGGAGTTCTGGACGGACATTGCTCGCTACTGCCTCACTGCGTCCATTCTCACCCTGAAGCTCCAACCTGGGTCTCCAGCATTTCACATCAAGGACATTATCGCCCTGCTGGCTGATTTTGACCTTTTGCTCGACTACACGAAGAAAATTCGAGATGACGAAAGCCCGTATCACAAGAGCGGTAGCGAATGGATCTACAGCTTCCTGCGCAACTGGTACAACGACCAAGATCAGGAGTGGAACTACAGGCAGTACAAGACACTGACACAGGGTCTGATTTCGAAGCTATCGGCATTCGCTCACTCGGAATACTCCAGCATCGTTAACACCTACGCGCCCGATGTTGACCTGAAAGAAGCGATCTTGAACAACGAGGTCGTAGTGCTTTCAATGTCCAGCCTGGCTGACAAGGACGGTGTCGAGCTGTTCGGCAAGCTGTTTATTTCGGATCTGGCGAGGGCCGTCGGCGAGATCCAACTGGAGAAATCGAAGCCGTTGGCCATGTGTCCGGCCATCTTCGACGAGTACCCATCCTTCATGGACGAGACCCAGGTACAGCTCTTCCAGCTAGCTCGTTCTGCCAACGTACCGATCATCATCGCCTTCCAGGGTATCGGCTTCCTGAAGAACGTTTCAGAGAGCTTCGTGGAGATGGTTCTCGGTAACTGCTGGCACCACATCTACTGCGACATCCGTGACTCTTCAACGAGAAAGCTTGCGGCCGAGCTTGCCGGGAACATCCTCACGCAGATGGAAAACTATGCGGACGGGACGTCAACCGGTGCCAGCCACGCATCGAGTGAGGCCGGGGTGCTGGGCACCGTCAACGACGGGCACAGCTCAACTACGACCACCCGGGCTGAGAGAGAAGAGCTCATCCAGCCAGAAGACTTCGCCACCCTCGATCAGGGCGACGCCATCATGGTGGGTAAATCCGGCACTTACCGCCTTCGCATGCCGATGGTCCGGAACAAATTCCCAACAGTGCACTTCGGCAATATGAGGCTCGTACGCAGAAAGCCAAAGAGCCGCCCGGGCATTTACGCATGGGACGAATTCACCAAACGCAACAAGCGAGTTCTTGGCTAATTTTCCGCGCATGCGCGGAAAACATGCCGATCAATGATGTTCATACATGAGGACAATATGACTTGGATCGACAAAATCAGGGCTTGGGACTACGACATTACCGTTGTCTTCAGCTGGCTCTGGGGCGTTGTTCTATACAACGCTGAACGCCATGGCCCCATCGCTTACCTTGTCGCCCTGGTAGTGGTAGTGCTCTTGCTTCTTGCGTTCCCCCCCACTAGAGCCCTGACCAAGACAACGGTTGGAGGCATTTTCCGAATGGCGACGGTATACATCCAGCTTGTTGCTTCACTGGTAACCGTTCAGCTGCTTGGGTTCATTTTCCGCCTGCTGCTGACCATGTTCCACAAGGCGAGAATCTGGGTGCTTGAAAGCATCCGCAGGTTCCGGGAAGCGGACTAGCAAAAACTTTTCCCACCTACCCCGAAAAAAGGGCCACCTCCCCTTCACTTTCAATATGTGAAGGAGATTTCTATGTGGCCAAAGATATCAGCGGTTTTTGTTCTCGGCGTGGCGGCGCTAATTGTGGCGCCGGCCAACGCATCGCCGTACCGGATTGACCAACGCGATCCCCAGTTCCAAAAAGCAGCTGAGCACCTCGCTCAAGCTGCACAGGCGCTTGCGCGCGCGAAAAGAGAGCTGGAGCTCTCAGAGGCGAGCTATCAATTGCCTGGCCTCAATTACTCCCAGATGACTGACGCATTGCGCCCGGTTGAAGAAACCCTTCAGGTGATCCTGAGCCCTGAACGCAAGCGCTACCAGCACCAAACCATCATTCCTGATGGAGTTTTCTTTTCCCCCGTGACAGTTGGAGACTGACCCATGTATCAGACGCAGCACTACTTTCAGCGCCGGCCTATGGAGTTGCATCGAGCGGCCGTTGTGTTTTTCTCGTTCATGTTTGTAGCACTCATTATGTGTTTCCCAGACATGGCCCACGCGGCATTCGACGGCAAGTTTTCACCCAACTCAGAAACGGTGGCCAACTCCAACAAGTCCGTCTTGGACTGGTGGCGGGTCCTCTCCTACTACGGCATCTGGGCCTCTGTAATTGCCTTCTTCTTCTCTCTTTTTGCGCTCGGCGGCCGCTTCTGGTGGGTTCCTCTGGTGGCCGCGTTCGTCTGCCTGTTTGGTGAGACTTTCGTTACCGGCGTTGCATCCTGGCAGAGTGGTGGCACGGCAGGTACCAATTGAGGCTCCGCATCACAGATGAAGTAAGCACGTACGTCTACGCCACGTCGCCGATGAAGTTTGGCGGCGTGGCGAAGGAAGACTTGATCGTCCTGCTCTTACCTATGGCAACGCTGCATAGCCTCGGGCTGGCTCCGTTGATGTCGCTGTTCATTTCACTGTTGATTCTCTGGACCTACCTGAAGGCCACAGCTAATCAGGCAGAAGGCTTCCTTGTTCATTGGTTCTCAGCCCATGTGGGAGAGCTCAAGAACGTCACCTTCATAAAGAACACCCCTCCCCTACTGAGACTGGTCAAGGGTCTGGGTAACGTGATGGACAAGGTGTGGATTTCATCTGGCCTACCTCCATCACCGAGCAATTGCGATATCTACGAGCGATAACAATGACCACGGAAAACAAATATTTGGTTCCCAAGAAACTGTTCAACATCATCAGTGCCAGCGAAGTACGGCAGAGCCGACTGATGATCGCATTGTTTTTCGTGATTATCGTAGCGGTTGCCGTCTGTTTCATGCTGGTTAGGATGAATATAGAGCTGCAGGCATCGAACCGCCAGCTTAGCTCCGAGCGCGTCATGTACGGCTTTCCTAACCGAGAAGGCTTCTTCGTCAGCCAGACCCAGATCCCTCGAACCCATATCGAAGGCTTCATGTCCTGGTTCATTGATAACTACAACAACTTCACACCTGAGTCGGCAGCCGCCAACGCCAATGAAGCTCTGCGCTTAATGGCCCCGTCGTTGCGGATCAAGCAGGAAGAACCACTCAAGACAGTGGCACAGCAGTCCAAAGACCAGCAGATCACACAGGTTTTTGCCCGCGAAACTGAATACACCATCGAGTTCGAGCCGGGCGTGGGCTATTGGGTCTCGTTTAGGGGGCAGCGTATTCGCGCCACCCTGAATCGCGTTTTTAGCAAAGCCCAATTCGACATGAAGTTCCTAATCAAGCCCGTAAAGCCATCAGCGCACTTCGAGTGGGCTGTGGTGGTCGAGAACTTCTGGGCACAGGAGATTTAAGTGAAAACCCGTATCTTCGCCGCACTCGCGCTTATGAGCCTTTCCATCAACGCTGCAGCTGAGAACGAATGCACGCGTGCACCGAGAAACGTTGTTTACAACGACCAGCCTGTGGATGTCTTCATCTCGAATGACACTCAACGTGCCGAAGTCACTTTTCCAGAACCTTTCCTTGAAGGCATTTATGTCGAAGTCATGGAAGGCATGGACTTCTACCGTACCCCAATCGACAACAAGCTGGCCTTCATGGCGTCAGACCCCATCTACACCGGTCTGGTGACGGTGGATGGACCAAGTAAGCAGTCGTACATCATCCGCCTGATTACGCGCCCGGGATGCGCCGATAGCCAGGTAACTATCGAAAACCAGCCATTGGCTGAGCGTTCTCAGCCTCAAGCAAACAGTACCGGGATCGTGAAGGGCCTGATGAACTATATGTTCGACGGCGAACTCCCCAGCGGATATCGGCGTGCAGATTTCAGCCGAATGTCACCGGCTGAACGTGTGGTTTTTAAGCAGGGGCCGGTCGAATTCATCCTGCAAAGCCAGTACATCGGTCCACGCTACATCGGTACCACCTATGAAGTCGTGAACAAGGGCCGCACTGCCACCCGTATCGCGATTGACCAAATCGACTACTCAAACCCGGCCGTAAGAGAAACCCTCGGAGTCGCAAGGCAAGTTGCCATGCTCCCCACCTCTCGTGTTTTGGGTCCGGACCCGGTGTACCTAACCGAAGTTTACGCAGACAGCCACCGTGGACTCCTCTACATCGTCTCGGAGAAAAACCAATGACAGATGAGAGCCAAGCCAAACAGCCAATCAACAAGCGCGCGATGGTTGCCGGCTGCATTCTTCTTGCCGGCGCTGGCTTCTACATGATGCGTGGTGGGCCAAGCACACCTTCATCGGGTCCGACGCAGCAATTGAAGCCCGTAGAAGTTGGGAATCAGAGCCCCAACGAGATTTCAGTCACTGACCGAGACGCTGCACTTACGCAGTTTGCGAAGCAATTTGAAGCAGTCCAACAACGCATCAGTCTTTCAGAAGCTGAGCAGCAAAAGCGCGACGAACAGGCGTTCAAAAAAATTGAAGAGGTAAACAATCGGCTGCAGTCGAATATCGCCGCGCTTACTGACGAAATCGTTCAGATACGAGCCAATCAGGCAGACGAGACCTATAGCCGTGTGAATGGTATCGACCCGGGCAAAGTACAACCACCAAGCTTTGAGGACGTCCCTGACCTGCAACTGGAAGGGCTGAACTTCAATATGTCGCCACCTCAGCCCAGCCAGGACTTTCAGCCGGCCAGGCCCTCCCCGTATGGGCCAAACTATTTCATTTTGAAGCCAGATAATGTCGCTCCCGCCGTATCGACTCAAAGTGGGGGAAATGATCTTGGCGCATCAAACACCCAGCAGTTCGGCGGAATGACTACGCCAAGCACTTCTGCCAGCAACCTTCAGTACCGCAGCGCGCGGGAAGAGTATGAGGCGCAAAGGACACAAGCAACGGCCGCACAGCAGGGTCAGCAGGCTCAGACGACCAGAATCCAAAAGATCGTAATTCCGGCTTTCTCCTTTGTCGAAGTCACCACCCTTCATGGGGTGGCTTGTCCTGTTGGAGCCAGCTCACCGGGTAGCCAAACCGAGATCCCTGCACGCCCGGTTGTACTCCCTGTTCGCGGAATTTTCCGGGGGCCAAATGGCTCATCAGTGGATGTCGGAAACATCCACCTCATGGGGCTCTGTTCTGGCCGGAGAACTTCAAGCAGCAACACTGGCAGAGCCACAGTCCGGGTCGAACAAATGTCTTATTGGGACTCCTCAGGAGGCGCCCAGATGGAACCGTCTACCGGTTACATCGTAGACACACGGGATAACGAGCAAGACGTGTACGGGCGACTTGAAAAAGTATCTGGCCGCACATTGGCATTGCAGTCAGCCGCTGCGGCTGCTGCGGCAGCTTCGACAGCGGTTGCCCAAGGCGAATACACCACGCAAAACAGCCTCGACTCTAATGGATCGACCAGTACATCTCAGCTGACTGGGAATGCAGGAAAAGCCGCTGTCAGCCAAGGGGTCGCAACGCTATTTACACAAATCGGCGACCGGTTTGAACGCGAAGCGAATGCGGCTTTTGACACTGTAATTGTTGAGCCCGGTATCAAGCTCCGTTTCGTAACCGATCAGCCTATTTACATCTACCAGCCAGCTGAAGCATTCGACCTTGATGGCGGGATGCGAGACGTACTCCTGTAAGGACCTCCAAGATGAAGAAGACAATTCTCCTGCTTGCTACTACCGCTGTTCTGGCCGGGTGCGCTTCGGATCGGGGCACATTTCAGGACCGAGCAAGCATGGACGAGATCTATGAAGCAGTTCATGTGTCCGGCCAAAGAGACACGGTGTCGCTGCTCAGGCAAGGGCTGCGAGCGCGACCGGAGCTAGGAAGCAGCCAGCCCTACTACCCCCTGCGACTGCCCGACGTTGTCGCCCCGGTTTGGATCGTGCCATACGCCGACAAGAGAACAGGAATCAAGCATGGAGGCCGCTGGGACTACATCGTGATCGAGGAAAGCAAATGGGCCGAATGATCAATGCTGGGATCGCTGCGCTCATCTCAATGAAATGTGCAGCAGCCGGCCTCCCTCAGTCCTACCTGGACGAGATTCGCGAGCATGAAACACAACGGATTCTGGGTACCAGCGAACAGATCACTACCTTGCAAAGTGACGTTGCGATGTTGCGTAGGGCATTTGCCGTGAAGTCCAACGTAGTAGAGGTACAGAGCCTTCCGGGACTAGATCCAATTCCCCTAGCCCAACTGTTCAAGCACCAGGATCTGACACTCGGGCAGATCGTAAAACTGACCTCTGCAGCAAGTGGCTATGAGGCAACGATTCACCCGGACGTGAACCAGAACGTGGTTGTGAAAATCAATGGCCACCCAAATGCCTTGGACACCATTGCTGAGTACCTAACCCGCGTGACAGATACCAACGTCATCATCTGGCCGGAAAGCCGAGCCGTCACAGTTATGCCCAAGCAGGTAACCAGATGAACCAGACCGATACCCTTCACCTTCACGACACAGAGCTTGAAGCCCTGTGCCGCCGTGGCTATCAGGGCGGGCACCCTATCGAATTGCTCAGTGATGCCTACCTCTATGAGGAAAACGGGACATACTTTCATACGGTTGACGGCCGCATGGCAAAGGTTTGGAGGATCTCCGGAGCTGATGCATCTGTACTTGATAACGACACGCTGTACGGCGTTGCATCGCTCTTTGAAGATGCGCTGAACAAATACCCTGAAGCAAGTAGCGGACAGTTCATTCGGCACACGCACCGAGATATCCGGCCACAGATGACTGCGTACCAGCAGGAGCTACGCGAAGATCTCGATGAGTTCTCAAAGGCCATTTCCGACTCCATCATTGAACGCCAATACGGAGCTGCAATATCCACGAGTGGATTCTTTGCAAAGCTTAGCGACCAGGTCATCGACAAGATGCGTAGCGATGCAATCTCAGAAATGGGTGAGGTCGAGGAGGATGTGCGGGCCAACGTGTCAAAGTCCGTGCAGGCTGAGCTCAGAGAAGGTAAGTATCCCTTCGTTACAGACCTGTATCTGATTATCTATTGGGAACCTGATTACCTTTTCGGGAAGTTGCTAACAAATAGCTTCAAGACAGCCTTAGCCGCTGTGGGCCTCATTGACGGAAACAAAGCAGCTTATGAAGCTTACAACCAACAGGCACTGAGGTTTGGCGAAATATGCAATGAGATTTCACAAGCCCTGGCAACGAATAACTTTTCACCAGAAGAGCTAACAGGCCAAGGCCTATTAAACCTTCAATACCAACTGATGAACCCAGTTCGCTCTTATCGAGTAGAACCCCCGGTTTACAGGGCCGATCGGTCGATCTACGAGTGCTTGCAAAATCCAGCGTCTGCGTCTAATACCCAGGCTATAAATTCTGCCTCGGCCTTCTCTTATGTCCAGACAACGAAAACTGGCTGGATAATTCATGACTCCGGGAAGCAGTACCACATACGAGCTGTATCTTCTGTAGGGAAGGCACAGTCGAGTTTTCCGGGAATCCTACAACAACAGATGACAGGGATTGAAAGTGAGTCATTGCTCACTTTGAATTTTCACGTCCCGAAACAGGCGTTTAGCAAAGCTCGCCTAATTGGGCGCGGACAACTTCTTAAGTCAAAGCAGAGAATAGGACTTGGGGATAGTGAGACGCTAGCCTCTCAGATGAACGACTTGCAATCTGTAATGGGAGCACTTTCATCTGAGAACATTACGAACAAGCAGATCGAGTTTGAGGTTTCGATTCATGTAGCTCTTATGGGCTTTGACGAGAAGCATCTAGAGGGTCTTGCGGCTAAACTTGAAAACAGACTGGGTCGAACTGGCTATGTTGAGCGCCTTCGCGGTGACGCTGTAGTTCGCTCGGCAATGCCATTGAACTACAACCC
>PBNY01000004.1 GCA_002723385.1 Oceanospirillaceae bacterium
TCCTTTTGGCAATATTTAAAACAGTCAAAAGAAGCTGAACATTAGGTTATTGCGGGAATAGCTCAGTGGTAGAGCACAACCTTGCCAAGGTTGGGGTCGCGAGTTCGAATCTCGTTTCCCGCTCCAAATTCGAAAAAGCCGATTCAGAAATGAGTCGGCTTTTTTATTGCCTGCGATTTATATCCTGATTCAGGATTCTCTTTCCCTTCCCCGTCTAATTTCTGGTCGAGCTGGCAGAAGGTTTCGGCTTGTCGCCCTGTCTAATGTTATTTGTGGTTCTTCTTCGCAAGATGATCTCTTACTGTCATCCACAGCACTGCGCCCGCCAGAATCAGGGTGATTGTATTAGCGACGATGATGGGCCAGTTAACCAGGGCGATTCCATAAATCAGCCACAGTGCCACGCCAGTGGTGAAGGTGCTGTACATGGCGATGGATATGCCACTGGTTTCCCGGGTTTTGATAATTCGTAACACCTGGGGAAGAAAGGATGCAGTGGTGCAGAAGGCGGCTATGTAGCCGATGACAGAAACAGAATCCATGGAATTACGTCGGCGCTATGGAAGAAAAGCGGAACGATACGTTGCGTCGGTTTTGCTCACAAGTTTTTTCGACGCTTTTCTGCTGGTTGTGGTACGGGTCAATGTGCAGGTCGCTGTGTAAGAAATGCAGTTGATGCGCGACTGCACTGTTGAATGTGAATTTGATCAGCTCTGGCGAGTCATAGATGACATCGCGGTTTTGAAAGTGAAACGGGCGTCAGATCACATCTCTGAGAGCTGTACAGAAATTTTCATAATTTTTTGAAAATCGGGTGTAAGAATCTCCCGGCTGGCTCGACAGAATAATCAAACACAGTAAACGCAATACCAAAACTCAAAAAACCAATAACTCAACCAGAAAGGTACGAGAACCATGGCTAAATCAACCGTTAAACCACTGTCTGCTCTGCTGGGTGCTGCTTTCGTTGCGACTATGGCTCAGGCTCCACTGGCTACTGCTGCTGAAAACCCATTCGCATCTGCAGAACTGTCTTCCGGTTACAAGGTGGCAGGCAATCACGCTGAAGGTAAATGTGGTGAAGGCAAGTGCGGTGGCTCCAAGGCTTCCAGCGAAGGCAAGTGTGGTGAAGGCAAGTGCGGCGGTTCCAAGGCTTCCGGCGAAGGCAAATGCGGTGAAGGCAAGTGCGGTGGCTCCAAGGCTTCCAGCGAAGGTAAGTGTGGTGAGGGAAAGTGTGGTGGTTCCAAGGCTTCCAGCGAAGGCAAGTGTGGTGAAGGCAAGTGCGGTGGTTCCAAATCTTCCAGCGAAGGCAAATGCGGTGAAGGCAAGTGCGGCGGTTCCAAGTAATTTGCGTAAGCTGACAACTACTGCCTGAGAACAGCGCAGTCCTCTTCAGTCCGGTGTAAAGTCTGACTGAAACACAGGTTCTGCGCTGTTTTTGTATCCGGGGCTTGTCCATTTTGCGACAACAAACCGGTGAATGTATGACGACGACTGGCCAGGTGAACGACTCCCTGAGTCAACGCACAACTAACCAGATTTTTGGTAATCAGGTCTGGCAGCCAGGTCTTGAAAATGAGGTGGACATTCCATGAATCCTGACAATTTCCCCAGCAATTCGAGCAACCAGCGTGAAGCTCTTTATCCGGTACATGGTGCTGGCATGGGCTTGCGACGCGGCTTGATGAATCAGATGTTTGACCTCCCGGAAGGCGCGGTCGATTTTATGGAAGTTGCTCCGGAAAACTGGATTGGTATTGGTGGCCGACTGGGACGTCAATTCAGGGAGTTCACCGAGCGTTACGATTTTCTGGTGCATGGATTGTCGCTGTCCATTGGCAGTCCATCCCCGCTGGATGAAGAGCTGGTGCGCTCTGTTCGCGACTTCATGCGTGAACATGGTATCAAGGCCTACAGTGAGCATTTGAGCTACTGCAGTGACCAGGGGCATTTGTATGATTTGATGCCGATTCCATTCACCGAAGCGGCAGCGGACTATGTCGCCGAGCGCATCATGCGGGTTCAGGATATTCTCGGGGAAGAGCTGATCATCGAGAATGTCTCGACCTATGCCGAACCAGGTAAGGAAATGTCTGAGCCGGAATTCGTCAATCTGGTGCTGGAAAAAGCCGACTGTGGCTTGTTGATGGATGTGAACAATATCTTTGTGAACAGTCATAACCACGGCGGTGATGCTGAAGCCTATATCAAGACAATGCCGACCGAGCGCATCCGCTATCTGCACATCGCCGGTCACTTTGAAGAAACCGACGATACCTTTGTCGACACCCATGGTATGGAAGTCAAAAAAGACGTTTGGGATTTACTGCGACTCACGTATCAGACCCACGGTGTGGTTCCGACCCTGCTTGAGCGCGACTTCAATTTCCCGCCCATAGGCGAATTGCTGGATGAAGTGGCTCTGATTCGTCAGATTCAGCAAGAACACGAGGCGCTGCAGCAATCCCATGTGAACGACATATTGGAGGCTGGTCGCCATGCCGTCTGATTTCAAACAATTACAGCATCAGTTTGCCGGACATATTCGTACCCGTGGTGAAGAGTCCGCTCCTGCGGGCATTCCTGAACATCGCCTGAAAGTGTATCGCGAGCTGTTTTTTAACAACGTCAAAGGCTTTCTGGACGGTACTTTTCCTGTGTGTGCCGAAGTGCTGGGCGAGGAGCGCTGGGATTTTCTGGCGGATGTCTTCTTCCGCACCCATCGCTGCGAAACGCCGTACTTTGCGGAAATCTGTCAGGAATTTCTGGGTTTTCTGGAGCAGGGCTACGACGGTCAGGAACAAGATCCGGATTGGCTGTATGAACTGGCGCATTATGAATGGCTTGAACTGGCGGTGGATATCGCGGAGTCCGAGCAGCCGGAATTTGACCCTGAAGGGGATGTGATTGATGGCATTCCGGTGTTGGCTCCGGCCACAGAAGCCTTCTTGTATCAGTATCCGGTGCATGCCATCTCGACAGAGAATGCCAACCCGGAGCCTGAACACACCGCCATCATCGTGTACCGGGATGCTGAAGAAGACGTCCGATTCGTACATACCAACCCGATTACGCTGGCGCTGCTCAGTTTGTTGAAAGAACAGCCCTTGACCGGTCGTCAGGCGGTTCATGCCCTGTTGGAAGCGCAAGGGATTGAAGCCAATGAAGCGGCGGTGAATGGTGGTCTTGGTATTTTGCAGCAGTGGCAGCAGCAGGGGCTGGTGCTGGGTGCTGCTACTTGCTGAGCGTGTGATGCATCACTCTGTTGCGGATAAATCGGTGCCTTTTTATCCGTCGAATGAGCTGGTTTAATAGCGCCTCACAACGGAGGATGGCCCCATGATCAAATCCCTGATGCTGATTGCCGCACTGCTGTTCAGCGGTGTATCGATTGCAGATGACGACGAATACAACCCGGACCCCTGGGAAGGTTTCAACCGTCGCGTTTTTGCGTTTAACGAAGTCATGGACAAGTACGTCGCCAAGCCGCTGGCGCAGGGCTATCAGTACGTCACGCCTCAGGATGTTGATGACTCCGTGACCAACTTCTTCAACAATCTTGGCGATGTGCTGGTGATTGTTAACGACCTGGGCCAGCTCAAATTTGGCCAGGCGCTGTCGGACACCGGACGTTTTCTGATCAACTCCACCGTTGGCTTTTTTGGTTTCTTCGATGTGGCCACCCATATCGGGCTGGAAAAGCACGATGAGGATTTCGGCCAGACCCTGGGGTACTGGGGCGTCGGTACTGGCCCGTATCTGGTGTTGCCGGTGCTGGGGCCAAGCACGCTGCGCGATGCCGGTGGCAAGGGGCTGGACTGGGCCAGTGGTTTGTCATCCACCAACATCGGTGACAATCTGGCGCAGGAATCCGGGCTGTTTCTGACCGAGAACATCGACAAGCGAGCTGATCTGATTGCCTCCGAAGGCCTGATCACTGGTGATAAATACGTCTTCCTGCGAAGCCTGTATCTTCAGCGGCGTGAATATCTCGTCAATGATGGCGTCACCGCCGACGACTTCGATGACTTTGATGATTTCGATGACGAAGAATGGGACGACGAGGAATGGGACGAAGACTGGGATAAAGAACCTGCTCAGTAAATACGAAAACGGGCACCGGCAAGTGCCCGTTTTTTGTTTTTTTCCACGTCTTTTGCCGCTTCTGGTCTGACCAATCCTGCCATTCTGTCTCTTGTTTTGATCCCGATTATTCCAATCGACATCTCTGTTATAAAACTGTCACATTAGCATCGCGCCCATTCTGTCTCTGTGCGAAAATCGCGCGCATTTTCACTGATCCAAACGTTGTAGAGGCAAGTATGAGCGTATACGAGATTCGCCACCCGCTGGTTCGTCACAAGATTGGACTGATGCGTAATCAGTCGATGAGTACACGCGGTTTCCGCCTGCTGGCGGGTGAGGTGGGTAACCTGCTGACCTATGAGGCCACCAAGGATCTGGAGCTGGAAGACTACCAACAGGATGGCTGGTGTGGCCCGGTGACCTGTGAACGCATTCGCGGCAAGAAAATCACCGTTGTCCCGATTCTGCGCGCCGGTCTGGGGATGCTGGACGGTGTGCTGGAGCTGATTCCAAGCGCCAAAATCAGCGTTGTCGGTTTGTACCGTGACGAAGAAACGCTGGAGCCGGTCAGCTACTTCGACAAACTGGCCGCCGATATTGATCAGCGCATGGCGCTGGTGGTGGACCCGATGCTTGCGACCGGCGGCTCGATGATCGCCACCATCGACCTGCTGAAGAAAAACGGCTGTACCAGTATCCGTGCCCTGGTTCTTGTGGCTGCGCCTGAAGGTATCGAAAAAGTCCAGGCGGCGCATCCCGACGTGGACATTTACACCGCCTCCATCGACAGCCATTTGAACGAAAACGGCTACATCATTCCGGGTCTCGGCGATGCCGGTGACAAGATCTTTGGTACCAAATAAGTCCGAGGCTTCGTGCATGCAAAATTCCGAACTCTATACCGGTTGGCGTATGGTAGCTGCTGGTGCACAAATGCTGTTTGTGGCCTTTGGTGCACTGGTGCTGATGCCACTGATTACCGGCCTTGATCCCAGCGTTGCGCTGTTCACCGCGGGGATTGGTACGCTGATTTTCCAGTTGGTCACCAAACGCTCGATCCCGGTGTTTCTTGGCTCATCGTTTGTTTTTATTGCGCCGATCATGTTCAGCGTGGAAACCTGGGGCATGGCGGCCACTATGGGCGCGTTGTTCTGCGCCGGTCTGGTGTACGTCGCCATGGCAGGCATGATCGCGGTGCGAGGTTCTGGCTGGTTGCATCGCCTGTTGCCACCGGTTGTGACCGGCCCGATCATTATGATCATTGGTCTGGGCCTGGCGCCCATTGCCGTCAATATGGCGATGGGTAAAACCGGTGACGGTGCTGTAGAGCTGTTCCCGTACGCCGATGCCATGATGGTCTCCATGCCCGCCTTGCTGACTACCTTGCTGGTGGCAACCACCGCCAAAGGGCTGTTCCGACTGATCCCGATTCTGAGCGGTGTCGCAGTGGGTTATCTGATAGCGGCCATCAGCGGCATGGTCGATTACAGCGCGGTAACGAACAGCGCCTGGATCAGTGTTCCGTCTTTCGTGGCACCCGAATTCAACCTGTCCGCGATTCTGTTTATGTTGCCTGTAGCGATTGCTCCGGCGATTGAACACGTCGGCGATGTACTGGCGATCGGCAGCGTGACCGGCAAGGACTACGTCAAAAAGCCCGGCCTGCACCGCACTCTGTTAGGCGATGGTCTGGCGACATCGGCCTCCTCTTTGTTTGGTGGGCCACCGAACACGACCTATTCCGAAGTGACTGGTGCGGTACTGCTAACAAAAGCCTTTAATCCGAAAATCATGATTTGGGCGGCGGTATTTGCCATCTCGCTGGCGTTCGTTGCCAAATTTGGTGCGCTGTTGCAAACCATTCCAGCTCCAGTGATGGGCGGTATTCTGATCCTGCTGTTCGGCTCCATTGCCGGAGTGGGCATGAATATTCTGATCAAGGGACAAGTCGATCTGAACAACCAGCGTAATCTGGTGATTGTGGCGGTGACTCTGGTGTTTGGTATCGGCGGTATGGCCGTGGGGAACGACTCCTGGCACCTGCAAGGTGTCAGCCTGTGCGGAATTGTTGCCATTATTCTGAATCTGGTACTGCCCCAAACCAGCCCCGATGAAGCTCTTGCGGATGACCTGCAGGAAGAAAAGCAGATTGTGGAAGATATTGTCGACCACGGACGCTAAGTCCGCGATACGCATTTATTCATCATCAAGCAGGGGCCAGACCATGGCCTCCAGCTCCTCAATCAGCTCCGGCTGCATGTACTGATACTCATCCGGGATATTCAGTACGTGCAGCGGCTTGTACTCCAGCAAACGACCGAACTCCGCCTTCAGGCGGTTTTTGTGTTTTTGCTCCATCACAAAAATCACATCCGCCCAGCGAATATCCGCTGCACTGACCGTCTTGCGCGCACGCGGGCTGGTGCCTGCTGAACGAACCTCAAAACCCGGCTCCCGGCGCCACAGGGATTCTGCTGTAGGGCTGCGCCACTGATTGCGGCTACAGATAAAGAGGAGTTTTGTCATTTAAGGCGGCTCCTGTGCCGGAATGGCATGGTCTTTATTGGACAGGTTTTAATATGTGTGCCTGCTTTGACAAAAAATAAGGTTGCTCATTTTTTCAACAGTTGGTAGCGTAACATCCTGAGTTTAAGGGCGTTAGGCGAGAAAGTGGTCTGCATTGCGTGCCTTATACAACGAGAAAACGCGCGTGGACGGCCAGTTATGCGCATTTATTCGGGGATCGCTTGTTCAGTGATAGGGAAGTTTTCAATAAAGATAAGATATTTATTACCCCCCCCCCCTTGTTTGCAACAAAGTTGGCCGCCGAAAAAGCGTGCATGCTCAGGAGTGAATCTGTTATGCACGCATGATGCGCTAGTGGATTTCGGTAATTAATAGATAAAGGATAGAAATGAATGAAAAACAGGTTCGATTACATTGATGCTCTTAGGGGTTGGGCAATAATCGGGGTGATTGTAACCCATGTCAGCTCAATAATTAGTTATAAAGGATTACTTAGTCCTCTTACTAGTATAGGGGGACTGGGAGTACAACTGTTTTTTCTGGTAAGTGCTTTCACCATTTTCTACACGCTTGGTAGATCTCAAGGAAAAGAAAAATTTGTTATTAGGAATTTTTTCATAAAAAGACTGATGAGAATTGCACCCATTTATTGGCTTGGAATCGTGGTGTATACTTTAGTATTTGGCCTTGAATCAAGAGGTTGGCTCCCGGGGCCCGAAGTCTGGCATTACCCTCTTCATTTTTCCTTCACGAACTTGCTTCACCCAGAAACTCCTAGTTCAGTTGTTCCGGGGGGATGGTCTATTAGTTGTGAGGTTATATTTTATTTGATTTGCCCATTGCTTTTTCTTCTGGTAAAAAATCAGAAACAGGCTTTTATATTTGTGCTTCTTTCAATACTATCAGGAATTCTATTTCTATATTTGACAAGCACGTATTTTCTGGACTCTCTTTCGACTGAATTCGGTCAGAAGTTAAGTCAACAGTTTTTCTACAGAAACATTGTGTCGCAGCTTGGCTGCTTTTCCTTTGGCATCCTATTATATTATACGCTCATCGATGGGAAATACGATTCGTTACTCTCTAAAAAACGCTATTCATTGGTGTTGTTGTTGCTCGGGGTTATTTGCTTTGGGTTGATAAAGTTTGTTAGTTTTGGATATCATTATATTGCCGCCTTATCTTTCTTTTTGATGGCTCTTTCTATTTGTAAGGTAAGAAACCCCATTATCGTAAATGGGCCGGTAATATTTCTTGGCAAGATAAGTTATTCGGCTTACATATCTCACTTTTTGGTTATTTATGGTTTGAAGTCAATTTTTGGTTTTGAGGAATTTTATACGCTTACAATATTTACTTTTATATTGGTGATTCCTGTTTCCTATTTATCACACATTATTATAGAAAAGAACTTTACTAAACTAGGACGAGCTATCATAGAAAACAGAGAGAAATCAACTGCCCCCGTAATTGCATAAAAAATCTAGGCGACCCAAGTCGTTGCGCGGTTTTAGTGCTAGCGCTAAGATAGCACATAATCCGCACATCAATTCGGTCGCCTGATTTTGGCGTTGAAACTTTAGAAAACCCCCTTGGAGACACCTCTCTGCGGTAAAATCCCCGGCAGCAGTGAGGAAACAATGTGCCACGGTACAATCATACGACTACAACCAGACTTCATTGGTGGTGATCAATTTCGAAGAGCAGATTCAAACTGGAACCTTCTAATATGCACTTCACCGTCTGATATCCGGTCATCTGGATCTGATGCCGTTTTATGAGTTGTATACCAATGATGGTAAAGCCGGTGGCCGTCCAGCTTGTGCATGGTAGGAATGGCCTTTTCCAGACATTAATATTATGTCCATAAATGCCAGTTTATGATTGTGTCTTGGTACTTTCTAGGGTACCTGATCCATTTCAGGAATAGACTGTTTACGCAGATGGAACCGATTGTCTGGCTCGTTGGATAAAGGTAGGGTCTTGCGTATTCAACCAATACAGTTTTGCAAATCAGGTTCAGAAAAGGGAAGAACATATGCTCGAATTTAAAAATATCAGCCTCATCACTTCAGTAATTACACTGGTTTTATGTGTGATCCTGATACTGGCACCCGAAGTTATTTTTCTGATTTTTGATGTTGAAGAAAGTAATTCTGCCTTCTTTATTGGCCGAAGGGCTGCAATGCTGTTTTTGGGCTTGTCGGTTTTACTCTGGGCTGGGCGCAACGCTCCGCATTCAGAGTCCAGACAAGCTATCTGTCTGGGCCTCGCGGTTTCAATGTTCGGGCTTGCGGTTCTGGGAATAGCTGAATACGCGAGAGGCTATGCAGGTCTGGGGATATTTTTGGCTGTGACGACGGAAGTTGCCTTGGCTGCGTTGTACTTCAGAGTTTGGCTTCGCCATAAGGATTAAACGTGTGATTGTTGGCCACCGGTGGTGGCCTTGATGCTTATGCCCGTTCGCTAAACGCCAGCTTCATTCCCAATGCTGCAAAGCTGGCAGAAAATACTTTCTGTATCGCCATGCTCGCTTTTTTAGAGTTAATGACCAGTTCTCTGAAACTCCCCGAAAGAAATCCGTAGACAATAAAGACAGCAAAGGTCATCAGCATAAATACGCTTCCCAGCGTCAGCATATGCAGCAGCGCGTTGTCTGCAGAAACCGGAACGAACTGCGGTAAAAATGCCAGAAAAAATATGGATAGCTTGGGGTTCAGGATATTCATCAAAAATCCCTTCAGGACGATTGCCATGTATTGAGGGCTGGCATCGCCTTGATCCACAGTGAGCGGGCCAGAGGATTTCCACATTTGCCACGCCAGATAGAGCAAATAGGCCGCGCCAATGTACTTTACAACCTGAAATGCCAGCGCACTGGTGTGAAAAACCGCCGCCAGTCCAAACACGCTGGCGAGAAGTGCCGGGACGATACCCAGCGTGCAGCCCAATGCGGCAAATACACTGGCTCTTTTGCCAACGAACAGGCCAGTCGCAACGGTGTATAAAACCCCGGTTCCCGGAATAAGCACCACAACAAGAGACGTGATCAGGAATTCGGTTGAGAGCATGGTTAATTCCTACTCCGGTGGTGAACAATGTGGTCATCCTATTCATCTTTTTATTGCTCAACAATCGCGCCGGAAAAAACATATTGTTGCCATCGGCAATCCGTTGACTATGTCGCTTTTCTCCAGCGAGGAACGTCGGCCAGGATTTTGATGTTGACTGGATTGCTGACGTGTCAGCAGATGTCAGACAACAGGGGAGATGCTATGGTTTTAGCGTTGATGGCCGCTAGTGATGTCAGGAGTTGTAACTCTGTGTCTGCTCAAACCCGTACCTTGTTGTGTTTGGTGTGTCTGCTGCTGATGGTTGGCGGATGTTCCAAAACACCGGTAAAACCACAAACGACCCAGGCTCCGGGATATAACCAGGGGGAAGATTCCCACTGGATTATCACGGAACTGTATCGGCAATATCAGGAATGGCAGGGAATTCCGTATCGCTACGGTGGCACCAACCGACAAGGGGTGGATTGCTCTGGCATGGTTCAATTGACCTTTCGTGATCGCTTTCAAAAGTCCCTTCCGCGAACCACATTGCTGCAATCCCAGCTGGGGCATTTCGTCACCAAAGATCAGCTACAGGCGGGTGACCTGGTGTTCTTCAAAACCGGCGAAAAGATTCGACACGTCGGGATTTACATCGAAGACGGCAAGTTTTTGCACGTTTCCACCAAAAAGGGCGTGATGGTCTCGCGGCTAACGGACTATTACTGGCGTGATCGTTATCAATACGCGCGCCGGGTTTGGTGAGGTTTTGCGGGTAGCTACAAGTGACATTATGACTGTCTATATCTGATCCGCCGCTGGAATATCCGCAAAGGTGCTGTTGGCCATCCAGTGGCTGACGTTGTTCACCAGTTCCCTGGGGCCAATCAGTTGCAGTTTGTCGTCGCGCACGGCGCGCTTGTAGCTCAGGTCGCCCATCCAGATTTCAATCATGGTGCGCAGTTCGGTATTAAACCAGACATCCACTTCCTGGCCGGGATCAGCGGTGCAGGTATCTATGCTGTCGCCGTCCACCATAATCCACCATTTGGGTTGCTGGGTCAGGTCGCTGAAGTTAAAGCAAAGCGTGGTGCGGTGTCCGGGCAGTTTGTCGGGCTGGATGCTGCGCTCCAGATAGAGCATCAGTAACTCCAGATCCAGCTCGGTATCGTCGATTTGAGCGCGCGTCCAGCGCATACCCCATTCACCGACTTGCTGGATTATCGGCGCAAGTTCCTTGCCTTGCTCGGTCAGGAAGTATTCGTAGCCGCGCTGGCCGGGGATTTTCTTGCGGAAAATCAGACCGTGATCCGCCAGTTCGTTCAGACGCTTGGTGAGCATGGTGGGGGAGATGGCCGCCATTCCGCGTTGAAAATCCGAGAAACGGGTGCCGCCCATCAGTAGCTCTCGGACAATGAGCAGCGTCCATTTTTCGCACAGTATTTCGGAGGCCTTGGCCACCGGGCAAAATTGCAGGTACTGCATGGTTATGTCATCGGCTGTTATTGGTTTTTTGGCCTAACTATCAAAAACGTAGTGGGATACTACAGTTTGGATAGCGTTCTTTTTTCAGGTCTGCGATTAGTCTTGTGGCTTCTACTCAACACTAAAAATAAAACGGAGCAGACCTCAATGCCTAAATTCATCATCGAACGCAACCTGCCAGACATCGGTTCAGCCGACCAGCAAACCCTGAGTGGCGCGGCGGCCAAGTCCAACGCGGTACTGTCCGAGATGCGCGCAGAAGACAAAGACATCGAGTGGGAGCACAGTTACGTTGCGGGCGACAAGACCTACTGCGTGTACAACTGCGAGTCTGAAGCGCTGATTCATGAGCACGCAGAGCGCAGCGGTTTTCCTGCCAACGCAATCACCGAGATCAAAAATCATATCGACCCAACAACAGCGGACAACTAACCGCTGTCTGTTGCATGTGTGCTCCGGTTTTTACCGTAGCACTGCATCAAGCGCGTTTAACACTGTACTTAGGGACCTGGTTTTCAGGTCCTTTTGGTACTTAGGGGGCGTTAATTAATTGAGAACGCCCCTGGGGAGGAAGGCGAATATCAAACTCAGTCGACTGTCTGAGCTGAGCAAACCGACCATTAACTCAACGACGCGCTGACCATCGTATGTCTCGCCATACTTTCTGCTGCTCAGGTTGCAGGAAACTCCAGGCGATAAAACGGCTGATTTTCTGGCCCTGGGCCATGGAGACCGTTTTATGCTGCACCGCTCCGGTTGCCTTCAGTACTTTCAGCAGTGCCGGAACGGCGGCCTGACGAGATACCAGTGAGGTAAACCAGCAGACCTGATTCGCGTACTCCTTGCTTTCGCGGATCATGCGGCTGACGAAGGCGACTTCACCGCCATCGCACCAAAGCTCGTTGCTTTGGCCGCCAAAGTTCAGTGATTCCCTTTCATCGGATGTGACGGCCCCGGATGGCTGATCCCACTTGCCAAGATTTTTCCATTTACGCTGGTTACCGCGTTCCATTTGTTCTGGAGATTCGTGGAACGGCGGGTTGCACAGCGTCAGGTCAATGAATTCGCCCGGTTGGATGATGTGGGTAAAACAATGTTCTGGATTTGGCTGTTGGCGCAGTTCGATCTGTTTTTCCAGCTTGGGGTTGGCCGCAAGAATTCGCTTTGCTGAGGCCAATGACTGTTCCTGAATGTCTGCTGCAATGAATTGCCATTGGTATTCGCTATGGCCAATCAGCGGATATATACAGTTAGCGCCGCAGCCAATATCCAGTGCCCGGACGGTTTTCCCGTTCGGCTGTTTGCCCTTGTTCGTCGATGCAAGCAAGTCGGCGAGGTTGTGGATGTAATCGGCACGACCGGGAATGGGCGGGCATAGATACCCTTCGGGAATGTCCCAACCTTCAATCTGATACCAGTGTTTCAGCAGCGCCTGGTTGAGCGTCTTGATCGCAGCCGGGTCGGTGAAATCCACGGATTCATTTCCCTTGGGCGTCTGGCGCAAGTAGGGCTTCAGTTCTGGCGTGGTGGCGCACAGCGCTTCGAAGTCGTAGCGGCCCTGATGACGATTGCGGGGGTGTAACGCGGCTTTTTTCGGCGGCGAAGGCTTCTGCTTGGAACGATTGGGTGCGTGGTTCTGCGGTTTGCGCGGCATGTTCATTCAGGTCAGGAGAAACAGCCGCGCAGTATATCGCACTGGTGGGGTGGGGCCATCCCGAACGATGGCCGCCAGCCATTGGAGCTATATTCCGCTGGCTGCGAGGGCATACAGGAACGCCGAGAGTGCGCACAGTATGGCTCGTATGTGATTCCAGCGTACCCAGCGATCGAGATAGTGCTGCCACAGGGTGGGCAGGTTCGTGCCATCCCGAGTCGTGCTATCCAGAGTCGTTTCCTTGAGAGCGTTGTTCAGCGGAACATTGATCCCGATGGTGGTGAACAAGGTTGCGCTGAGCATCACGGAGGCGATGGCTGTCAGCCAGGTGAGCTGGCCAGTCAGGCCAGCCAGGATCAATAGAGTGATGGATGCCAGCGCCGATCCCATAAAGAACAGCAGAAACAGCGGATTGACGATCAACCGGTTAATATCCTGCATCACTCTAACGGCTGTTTTATCCGGTGAGGCGGCAAGGGCAGGCATCACAGTGTTTGAGAAGATACCGTAGATTCCGGCCAGCACGCCTGCGCTCACAGACGCAAAAGCGAACAACAGGTTCATCAGAGTCGACTCAAACATGTCGGGAGACCTCGCTGCTGTCTACTTCCTCCTGGTTCCAGGCACCCCTGGCAGAAGCGGTGCGTACATAGTCGGCGAAGGAACGGGGAGGTCGGCCTAGCGCACGTTGCACGCCGTCGGTGGTGAACGCGTTGCGGCCATCCAGCACTTCGGTAAAGAGGTAATCCAGCATGGTAATCATGCCCTCGGGCGTCTGTACAGACGTCAGTTGCTGGTGAAATTCCTCCCTTGAAATACGCTGGAACTGAACGGGAATGTTGGCCTCACGGGTGAAAATATCCGCCAAATCGGCAAACGAGAGCAGCTCCGGGCCGGTTACTTCATACAGTTGATTGCGATGGCGAGTGTCCGTCAGGGCTGCCGAAACCACTTCGGCAATGTCATTGGCGTCAATAAACGGTTCACCTGTATCACCGACTGGCAGCGCGATCATTCCGGCATGGATCATGTCAATAAAAGCACCTTCGTCGAAGTTCTGGTTGAACCAGCTGGCTCGAACGAGTGTCCAGTCGATGCCGGACTGCTGCACGATGGTCTCGCAGTGTTGGGCTTCCGGCTCACCTCGTCCGGACAGCAGCACCAGATGTTCTACTCCGGCGGCGACTGCCAGCTCACAGAGATCGCTGATGTCAGCGGGTGCCTGAGGCATGGCCAGATCCGGGAAGTAAGTGATGTACACCGATTTCGCACCTTCCAGAGCGCCGCGCCAGGTTGATCGATCTTGCCAGTCGAATGACGGATTGCTGCTGCGAGAACCTGCTCGGACGGGGATGCCTCGCGTTTGCAGAAGTTCGACCACGCGACGTCCGGTCTTGCCGCTGGAGCCGATGACCAGTATGTCGTTATTGGATGAGTGTTGTTGTTGATGGGTTGTGTTGGTCACATGGGTCATTGTTTGATACCTGCCTGTCGGTTGTTGATCGTTAGTGATCGTTGTTGGTAAAAGTCGGGTGGATGTGTTTTCTCAAGACAGGATCTACTGTAGTGAAAGCCTCCGATGCGGAATTGATCCTGCGTTCAGAGGTCTTGATCAGGCGTTCAGAGTTGAATATTCGGTAACAAAGGCATTGGCGTATGAGCACAGGCGGCAAACACAAGGTGAGCACCAGGACAAGGACAACCAGTGAGAGCGGTGAGCCTCTCAAATTGCAGGATCATTCGCCGCAGCGGCCAGAAGCGAGAGAGAACAGCGGCTCGGTATCTGTGGTCATTCAGCACCTGCATTTGCAGCAGGTTTTCTGTACCTACGCACAGCTGACCCGACCGTGGGGTGTGGATATACCGGAAATTCCGGGTTCGCTGATGTTTCACAACGTGCTGGAAGGCGAGTGCGAGGTGGATGTTTTTGGCAAGGTCGTACATTTGAGGCCAGGAGATTTTCTGATGGTGCCTCACGGACAGGGCCATCAGCTAAGAGACCATGAATCCACGCCCTGCCTGCCGCTGTTCGAGTTGCCGCTGACGCCGCGTACCGCCCAGTTCGATACGCTCGAATGTGGTGGCGGTGGTGAGCCAACGTTGCTGATCTGTGGCGCCGTCAGTTTCGACAATCCGCTGGTTGAACACATGATTTCTCTGATGCCGGAGCAGATCTACATCGCTCGGGAAAGCCCGGCGGCGCATTCAACCCAGAACACCATGCAGATGCTGGTGGAAGAAGCCAGGCAGCAGCAGCTGGGAAGTATGGCAGCAGTGGAACGACTGACAGATCTGGTGGTCATCCAGTCCATCCGGGCCTGGCTTGGTCAGGAAGACAGCCGCTGTAAAGACTGGTTGGCTGCGATGGAAAACCCGCTGTCATTTACATCGTTTCGTTGTACTCTAAGCACAAATGTCAGACATGAGTACATCACTTCTCTGTACCACAATACTACTCAAGCGACTGACGACTAATTCCTACAGTGCTATTTTGTATTGGATTGACTCTGATGCCAGTGCGCAAAATACCTAAGAACTATCGCAACGTCACAGGCGTAGCATCGCATAACAAAGCTACTGGACGAGCAATGTTTGAATCAACGCTCGAGCGTGACTTTCTGACATTGTTGGAATTTGACCCAGCGGTCGAAGGCTTCGAAGTTCAGCCCGTCACCATCCAATGGTTTGATGAGTCAGACAAGCAGCGCACTTATACACCCGATGTGCTGGCTCATTTCTACAACCCCAGCCGTCGAACTACGCTTTACGAAATCAAGTACAGAAGCGAATTAGCTGAGCGCTGGCCTGAATTAAAACCCAAATTCAGGGCCGCTCAGAGATACGCTCGCAGCCAGGGCTGGCGATTCAAGATCATTACAGAGAAAGAAGTACGAGCAGATCGACTGAAGAACGCCAAATTCTTGCTCCCATTTGTAAAAAAAGGTCCCGCTTCGGAAGCAGATATGGACCTCCTTGATGACGCGATCAATGCACTGAAGCAATCCACTCCCAAAGGGTTACTTGAACACATCTACCGAGATGAATGGAACCGCGCACGCCTGCTGCCTACGCTTTGGTACCTCATCGGGACTCGTCAAATAGAAATGGACCTGGACCGTCCCATCAACATGGACAGTGAGCTACGGGGACTAAACTCATGACTCGTCTACAACTTCAAATTGAGCCTGGCAAGCGAGTGACTTATGAAGGCCGTCCTTATCGAATTGTCAGACTGCTTTCTCTACAGCTCGCCGAACTAATCTCTGAAGACGATCATGAAGTTATCAATGCAAATATTACCGAGTTAACGTCTCCCATTTCTGAAACGGTAAAACGCCCTGATTTGACTCTGATTGATGACAAAGCATGGGAGACTGCCAGAACCCGCTTCAACATCATCAAACCTCTCTTGAAGATGCCGACCAGGACTCGACAGCTGGTGACTGAGCATGGCAAGAAGCACTCAGTATCAACCAATACTCTGTATGGATGGATCAAAGCTTACGAGTCATCTGGAGTGTTATCCGCGTTACTCCCGAAAACACGGCGAGACAAAGGCACCACCAAACTCTCGGCTGAAGTAGAGGAAATCATCCAGGAATCAATGGCAACAGACTTTCTGACCCTTCAGAAAAAATCAGTTCAAAAGTTATGCGATGAAGTCATGAAACGCTGTGCGCAAGCCGGGCTAGAGGCACCGCATGACAACACTATCCGCAAACGTGTTAAATCGCTCGCTCCAGAGCTGGTTGTTAGCCAACGTGAAGGCCGCAAAAAAGCGGACTTATTCTTTAAACCCCATAAAGGCTCATTTCCTGGGGCCGATTGGCCTCTTGCCGTAGTGCAGATCGACCACACAAAGATCGACCTCATATTGGTCGATGATCATTACAGACGGCCTATAGGCCGACCCTGGATAACGCTGGCATTCGATGTGTACAGCCGCATGGTCGTTGGATTCTATATTTCTTTTGACCCGCCAAGCGCACTATCAACAGGACTCTGCCTTGCGCATTCGATTCTGCCAAAAGATAAGTGGCTGGCTCAACATGACATCAAAAGCGAGTGGCCGGTATGGGGTCTCCCCACGACGGTGCATGTCGATAATGCCAAAGAATTCAGGGGGGAAATGCTTCAGAAAGCGTGTGATGAGTACAACATCAATATCGAATGGCGGCCTGTTGGCCGACCCAATTTCGGTGCCCATGTTGAACGAGCTCTTGGAACATTCTCAAAAGAAATCCACACACTGCCAGGCACAACTTTTTCCAATACACAGGCAAAAGGCGACTACAAATCAGAGAAGCATGCCGCACTCACACTGTCTGAATTTGAATCTTGGCTAGCTATCTACATCGCAGACGTGTATCACCAGAAGATTCACTCGAGTTTAGGAATGGCACCGATAGATGCCTTTCGAAGAGGGATCCTAGGCGATGGCGAGCATCCGGGGTGCGGTTTGCCGCCCAAAATTACGGATGAAGAAAGGTTAAAACTGGACTTCATGCCATTTGAATTACGAACAGTTCAGGACTATGGCGTCGTGATCGACGAAATACATTATTACCACGATGTACTCAGACGCTGGATCAATGCCCCTGACCTGAACGACAGCAAGAGAAAACGAAAATTTACGTTCCGCCGAGATCCCAGAGACATCAGTGTAATCTGGTTTTTTGACCCTGAAGTCCAGACTTACTACCCCATTCCATATCGTGATACCTCCCATCCTGCAATCAGCATCTGGGAGCTCCGCGACGCGAAAAAGAATGTGACGTCAGACAAACGTCGGCATTTAACGGAACGCAATATTTTTGATGCTTATGACCGAATGAGAGAAATTGAGTCCAAAGCTATCTTCAAAAGTAAAGCGGCGCGTAGAGCCAATCAGCGACGAATTAATCATACCCAGGTAGAAAAGCCCGTTCTCCCAAAAGAACCTCAGCCCCAGACAAGCATCGACTCAGGCATACCAAGAGCCCCCGATGCTAAAGAACCAGAAATCCTGCCATTCGATGAAATGGATGACCTGTCATGACCACCTTCAATCATTTGAACGTCGTTGCACAAGAGGCTCTGCAGCTACCTGATGCCGAACGAATTGCAAAAATACGGTCGGATCGTTGGATAGGCTACCCAAGATCCAAACAAGTGCTTGCTAAGCTCGAAGATCTTTTGATCTACCCCAGAACCCAGAGGATGCCGAATCTGTTGCTCGTAGGCGATACCAACAATGGCAAAACCATGCTTGCTCAACGCTTCTGCAAGCTACACCCAGCAGATGACAATCCATCTGGAGATGGCATTCAGGTACCTGTTTTAATGGTACAAGCCCCTCCAGTGCCTGACGAGGGTAGGTTTTACAATGCCATTCTGGAGCTTTTATTCGCGCCTTACAGGGCAAGCGAACGCGTAGACAAGAAACAATTTCAGGTAATTAAATTGCTTCGCTATATCGACCTGAAAGTTCTTATTATTGATGAAATCCACCACATTCTGGCTGGAAATATGAATCGCCAGAAAGCTTTTCTGAACGTAATCAAATACCTGGGCAATGAGCTACAAATCAGTATCGTTGGCGTCGGCACGAAAGACGCTTTTCGTGCAATGCAAACCGACCCACAACTTTCAAATCGCTTTGAACCCGTAACACTGCCACGATGGGAAATGGATCATGACTTTCTCAGGCTTTTAGCCAGTTTCGAACGCATGATCCCCTTAAAAAATACTTCTGGATTAACCCAGCAAGATCTTGCCTCTATGCTTTACAGTATGTCCGAGGGCTATATAGGAGAGCTATCCAGACTACTGTCTTCAGCGTCCGTAGCTGCGATCCATTCAAGTGACGAAAAAATATCGCTAAGCCTTCTGAAGTCAGTTGACTGGACGCCACCGTCAAAAAGGAAGCGCCTGCTCGAAGGAACACGCTGATGATCTCTGGAAAGTACTGGCCAGCTCATCCGCATCCATTACCAGGAGAGTCTCTATCTTGCTGGATCGTCCGAACCGCTCATGCGAATGGCCTGAAGGTACAGACATTCTGTGATCGCGAATTTGGTAAAGACTTTCAGATATGGAACCGTGACATAGACCGAAACGCACCTGAATGGCTCTTAGCCATCATGAGCGATAAAACCGGAACACCGATCAAACAGGTACGCAATACGACTGCAAGATTGTATGAGAAACGCCTGTTCCCCAAACTGCATTCCGCAAGCCAGTTACGATGGTTTATGGCACTTAAGAAAAAACACCGCACGCACAAGGGCTATGCCCAGCAATATTGTCCTTTGTGCCTAAAAGAAGATGACGAACCATATTTCAGACTACAATGGCGCCTAGCACTGTACACATTCTGCACAAAGCACCGAATACTCATGGCTGATCGATGTTATCACTGTGGAGGAGAGGTTGAGTTTCACCGATTGGAACTTGGAAAAGCCAATCAAGTTAAAGTCGAAACTCTCGACTGCTGCTGGATATGTAATAAGCCCCTAAGTAGCGCACCAATACAAAACGTGAATCTATATCCAAAGCTAGTCGATCAACGATGGAGCAACTTATTAGAGTCTATAGACCGACAGCTTTATCCAGCAGGAGCATTGAGATACCAAAACATCACGCTTCTACACCAATTCTGCCGACTTCTCAGCTCTGGTAGATACAGGCCGAGACTATCGAAACATATTTGTACAAGTGGCCATTATTCTCAACCAGAATTAAAAATTGACTCAGTAATTTTTGAGCAACGAGACATCATAGAACGTCACACTTTACTACAACTCGCTTGGTGGATTATGACCAACAGAAACAGGATAAAGACAGCTATTCACAGAAAAGCGGTCAGAGTTAATCTCCTGTATAGGGATCTAGACCCGGATACCAAACGATATGTCATAGGACTTTTAACCCATTAGCGGCAGAGTAACCATTTTTTTATGTAGTTTCGATATGGAGCGTTCTCAATTAACTTTCGCGACATTTTAGCTTTAGACACCTCTGATTTTCTAGACATACGCCTGTCATTCTGAGTTGGCTTGATTTTGGCGTTGAGCTTCCTTGTAACCCTCCCCAGATTAGGACCACTCTTTACTAGAGGTTCTCCGGAGAGGGTTACAGGAAAACCTCTGGAATGATGGCTGGCGGTACTATCGCTGATCCTGGCGAATTATTCAGAGGTTCCTTAACATTAGCTGATTGTGGTGCTACAGCATGCATTAGGCTCCTAGAGACCGAATCCACGAGTTGATTTTCTCAAGATTTTCCAGGTTGGAATTTTCAGTCAAAGTTTCTCGAATGGATTTCCCCAAAAGAGGAGGAAAAGCAAACTCAGCTCGGAAGAACATATCAGCAGCTCCATCAGGTGCTATAACAACAATGCCTTCATAGATAGAAACTAGTAACCCTATCCGCGTTATACTATCTTCATTAAGAGGTTCCTTAATGCCATTTTGGAGTGATTCCATCGACAAACCAGAAAGAGCGGACAATGTTTTGAGATTTATGTCCCAATGCTCTGGAGTAGACAGGTTGAGGAGCCAATCAACAACCATTTGGCCTTCGGAGACGCTTAGCTGCCGCGTCATAAATTCATACCGGATTTGAGAAAGGTGCTCATAGTTCTGTGTCAGCTCGCTTATATGTATTAGTTCAGACTTGATCTGACAGTT
>PBNY01000005.1 GCA_002723385.1 Oceanospirillaceae bacterium
AAACAAACCTCGGCCTTGGTTCAGCGCTGCGCGCTGATCGCAACCGAAGAGCTGACACCCAAGAACATGAGCCGCAGCGCGAAAGGAACGGTCGAATCACCTGGCCGTCGCGTTCGGCAGAANGCNGGACTTAACCGGGAAATCCTTTCGGCTTCGTTCGGCATGTCTCACCAGATGCTCCAGTACAAAGCGGAAGANGCTGGTACTCGGCTGCATCTGGCAAAGACGCGACAACTCAAACCCTCGCAGCGCTGTTCAGTTTGTTGGGCCGTCGTGCCCAAGACGCTAAATGTTCGCACCCACACTTGTTTGTGTGGCTGCACGCTTCCGAGGGACGAAAACAGCGCTAAGGTCGTTCTGTTCGACGCTTGGACACCGAATAACACGCCTGGGACGGGCGTGACGGCGAGACTGGAGCCCCTGTCAGCTAACACTGACAAGCCAAGGCCGAAGACCCGTGAAACCCCCACTACAACCGCAATAGCGGTTTAGTGGCGGGAGAGTTCATTTTGAGAACTGAGCGACTAGGAACCCAGCATGACCACTCTGCCACCAAATGCGGTTGAGATATCCCGAGACACCCTTGAGGCGACAGCACGTATCCTTGGCCCAGAGAGCGCTGCCGCTCAGACCCTGGCCGAGGGTGCACGCCGAGAAAGCGCCGGCGAGATCGTCGTATTCTTCCAAGCGGACAACCGGCTGTTTGTAGGTCCGAGGATCAACGTCCGGGCCTAACGGTCGCCCTCGCTTCCCTGTTTGCGGTTTGGCGCCGTGCCCTGCTTTTCTCTCGTTATCGTCCCTGAGTGCCCGATGACACAGGCTCTTGGGGCTGATACTGGCTCCATCAATCACATGGAGCCCCATCTCATGCCTATCAACGCCCGGAAGTACAAAGCCATCAAATCTGCTGTTGTCGGTGAACTGGTAAAGCAGGGTTGGACAGCGCCACGTGAGTTCGACATGGAGCATACCTACCACTGCGGGTCGATGGAGTTTGAGACTGCTGTAGGGGGCAAGGACGCGACGGTTCGTCTTGAGCCGTTCTTCGGTGAGCTTTCTCTCTTTGGACAATACGAGTGCAAAGGCCAAGACGTACTGAGCACCTCGCGCATTTCGATCCCGCTGGAGATTGACCAGCCGCGTTATGCCGAGCTGATCGAGCAGTTCACCAAGGATGTGATTGCCATAGTGGATCAGAGTTATGCGCGCCGCCTCCATCTGTCCCGCATCGCTTAATTTGTTTCTGCAGGCGCATAGCCGGGGCTGAGCTTTCGGCCTTCGGTTGTTGCCACCCAGTACGGCGCGCGGGACTCCCTCTCTACCAGCCCTTTACGCTCCAGCACTTCCATGGTGCTGACGGTGCACACCCGCTTACCGTTGATCTCTACAGCCGATCCGGAGCTGACCCTGGCGGACCACCCCTGACTGATCCAAAGCATGACCTGTTGCTGAGTGCGGGTTAGCGCTGACTTCTTCATATCGGTTTCCAGAATCGTGTCTCGGATAGGTGGTCTTCTGCGTTTCACTATAACGTGATGGGCCTGACAAACACCTGATCCCATAACACATTTCTAGCCAGAATTTAGTGCTTAAAACACTCAAATTCGGCGTTCTTACGGCCAAATATGGGCTTCCAGATATGGATAATAGGTCTGGTAGTAGCGCTGGCATCGCACCATAAGATTTTTGTGCTGGAGCCGCAGTGACACAGCCCGAGCTAGAGGAAACTGGCAGGGAATCAACGACGGAGATTTTCACATGCAGTATGTGTTTGCAGGGCTTGTTTACGGCCTGATCGGAGCAGTGCTTTGGATGCTGTTCAAGTTTGATCTGAGCTTGGGTGAGCAGGGAGTTCGCTTCCTGGTGGGCAGCGGATTCGGGATGACGATGGCGCTGGGCTACTGGCGGATCTCATGCCCAACTGATCAGGCCCGCCCTATCGGGTTTAGCCCATTTGGGATTTGGCCGGTATTTGCCATGTTTGTGGTTTCTGGCGGGTTGCTGCTGATCCCCGCTGAGGCGGTGTATGCCAGCGAGGGTTACTACTGGTGGACCCAAACCTGGGTACGGGTTCTGGCCTCAATGGTGGTTCTGGTCGGCGGTTACCTGACGAATATCTGGATTGATCGTAGTCCCCGACTGATCGTCATCTGAGCGGGATAGCCAATACAAATTGCATCGTGCCGGCGCTTGCCGGCACTAACCAGAAGGAGGTGTTGAGATGGATGTCAGTGTTTCGCAAGTCGCGGTTGGTGATCAGTTGGAGGTATGGCCGATGGGATGCGATGCGCCATCCCGAGCGAAAGTGCTGGAGATTTCAGAGGGTGAGCGGATTCGCAGCCTGGTCGTGCAGCTCGACGGCGCTGAGGTTGAGATCCACGTTCCGCACTCGAACACCGTCAAACTGCTCTGCTAGCGCGTCACTCAAGTCCCTCAACCAGTTTGGCCCTGTAGCGCGCTTGCCGGGCCGCCGCCGAAGATTCCTCAGCAAACGACTCCAGCAGCCCCGATCGCGGGGTCGATAGTCCCATCT
This sequence comes from Oceanospirillaceae bacterium, assembly GCA_002723385.1. Lineage (GTDB taxonomy): Bacteria > Pseudomonadota > Gammaproteobacteria > Pseudomonadales > Oceanobacteraceae > Oceanobacter. Next base: position 2,534 of record PBNY01000005.1, read on the forward strand.
CCCGCCGGCGCTTCTTCAGCGCGCTCAGGCTTAGCGGCAGAATGAAGCTCAGCCGCAGTTCATCCCAAGGGTTTTTGAGACAGGCCATGGGGTCGATCCGGCTCAGGATCGAGTTCCCTACATAGGTTTTGATGCCCCGAGAGTGCAGCTCGACAGGGATATCGCTCACCGACAATCCAGTGATATTGACGATGTCCAAGATGCTATCAGTGGTGAGGTAGAGACAAACGTTCGCCTCCTCTTCCTGATCCAGCGCGCAAACAGTTGAGTGCAACTCGTAGAGCTCAAGCCCCATGGATTTAGCCAACGATGGCCCGCTCCTTCGATCAGGGGCGAACCGGTGCCGGGGCGGGATGTAGGACAACCTGATACCCCTCCCCTGGTGCAAAGGGATCTCAACTGGCTGGCTATCCCCGCTGCTACTCCCCTTCAGTTCCGATCGGAGCAATTCGACTTCCCCTGAAAGCTCCTCACGATCCAGCCAAAAGCGCTCGTGGTTCAGGGCAATCAGGTCGTCGATGATGTTTGGCATGTTGGCCGCCATTGCGTCAAAGCACCACTGCTGCATTTCTGCTTGCCGGGCGGAATAGTCCTCTTTTGCCAGATACTGGATTACCTGTGCCTGGTTGTAGCGGGCAAGGAAGTACATGTCCCGCCGTACCCGCTCAGGGGTACTTAGGGCCGTTACATCGGTAGGAACCAAGCTGAGTACGTTCGGCCGGTAAAATGGGGTGCTTTCGGCCTGCTTTGGAACCAGCTTTATGCCGTCGGCATCCTTGATGAGATCCGCTCTGCCCTCGCTGATTTCCATTGCCGCCGTTGGGATATAGAGAGCCTCGACCGGAACCTCTGCACCAAACCGCCTTTCCATCCAACGGTTAGGGTTGGGCTTCGTCGCCCAGCCTGGCTCCAGTGACGTCATGAATTCGGTTGTGAGCTGTGCGCTCGGCACGCGATCTAGCTGGACCTCGTATTGCGCCGGTACCGGCAGTTGTTCGGCGTTGGAATCGCCGATCCAGCTGTGCGGAATTCGGGCCATGGACCCCAGCGCAATAGGGGGTTCCGACCGGGCGTCATCGAAGTACCGCTTAATGCATTGGTCGATGAACATGTGCAGCCACAGCAGATCCCAGTTGTTCAAGTCGGCAAGGGTCCCGAGTGACCAAAGGCTACTCTCTGTTGCTAGCTGGTTGCGGGGTGCGTCGGCCCGAGAATCCCGGCCATTGTCGGACCACTTCAGGTTCAGAAGGTCGTAAGGGAAGTGACTCCGGTCTATTCGTTCGTGGTTATAGCGGTCATTCCGCTGCCGCATCCTGGCCTCTTGCAGGGGGTGCGTGTAGTTCCCCTTGTCTGTCAGAGCGATGATGCGATCGCCATTGCGCACGACCATGACAAAGTAGCTGTCGCTGACGTGCGGCCGGAGGATACAGCACAGGGAGAATCCCGTTGGGATCTGGTGTGCAAGGGAGATAAGGTCCTCGATCGAGTCGAAGCCAAGAACCAGATGGTTTACCTTTGCCTGGTCCTTGGTCGATAAGGCGCCGTCTTGGACCATTAACCGGGTCAGCTTATCGGTTGCGTGATAGGCATCAAGCCCCACAAACACCGCTGACTCCAGCACAAATGCCCTCTCCTCCTCCCCCGGTTCCCGTCCTCGGTAGTGAGCCAATGCACCCTCGCAGTAGTCGTAGAACTGCTGGTGCAGCGACTGCACCTCAGGTGCCCTGAAGTAGGCATTCAGCTCATGAACAATCGCCAGCTTCGAATTCAGCCGCTCATCTTCGGACATGATGTCGGCGAGGGTGAACTTTTCAGCTTCTGCGACCTGCTTGATTAGGCTATTGATCGACAACGAGACGCTGGCCGCGTCCACTTCGATGGCCTCTTTGATTCGCTTGTTCGCGGTATAGAGATTGAAGTGGTNGCCATTCATGCGAAAGGTAAAGCTGTCTGAGTGCAGAGCCTGTTCTGTCAGTTGCTCCCAGAGGGTTATCAACCGTTCGGTATTAGGATTTGGGAGTTCACTCATTGTGATGAGGCCTCCTCAACGAAGGTGCACATCCTGGAGATCATCAGCCCTACGCCAGCAATCTTGTGCTCGTGACTCGGAGCGGCCGATATGAGGTGTGCTTTGACGGCGCGGTCCAGCATTGCGGGCGTGAACCCTTCGTGAATCTCAATCTGGGAATTGGTTACCGGGCGGCCAAAGAACAAGTCAGCTGCCAGCTGGGTGTACCGGTTACCGGTATGAAACTCGGCGGGGATGTCATTCCACAGCGGCAGAAGCCTGATTGTGCCAAAGGCGATATCTACATCACTGATAGCGTTGGCCTGTTCCGGTGTGAGGATATAGGTCATGCGACGGGGCCTTTAAGTGTATTGGATTCAAAACGACTATAACGGGCGACCCCCATGTGTCACTTGTCCACTCCCTGCAGTTTCCTAACCCAGATCCGTCGGACCCTGCAGTGTGCCTTCAACAAACCCGGCCATCGCGAAGCAACCTCTTGATGGTTGGGGAGTCTGTCGCGCTGTACAGCTCCTGCAGTGAGCCCATTAACGCCTGACGCTCGGCAGCCTCACTCTCATCTCGCGCGAATTTCATGTAAAGGGGCAAAAACTTGCTGGCAAAGCAGGTCTCTATTTCCTGGTCTGACGCTGCTGGTTTCCCAGTCTCGGCGAGTCTCCATTGCACAGCATGTGTGTAGGCTGGAAGTAGGCCATAGCGCCTGACTGCCCATGACCTCGATTTCGACTTCCCATCGGGGAGTGGTACCTGGGCTCGAAAAAAATGGACCACGCTATCTGGCTTGTGGCTAACGGTACGGCAATGCATTGCAACACCAACCCACCCGGTATTGTTCAGCCAATTCTCACTCTGATATGAGTGCCCGCCCGATAATTTTTCGACAAGCTGATCCCGATAGGCTCGGGCCTGCATGAGGGCCTGCTCCATGCTTCCAGCCTTGGCAGAGCTGAAGAATTGTTGGTGTTGAATGCCGTTTTTCGACTTGCGAACGATGTACCCAGATTTCAGTTTTGATATGTACTTCATGCACCACCCCGCGCGATTTTGTTTCGTCGTACACCATGGTACCGAGGACCCTATTATCCCGAAGTAAGGGCGCCTAATTTCCCGGCAAATGGACAAAAATCGACGTTTTGAGCGGAATTTTCCTGCGGGCAATCGGCGAGGATGGAGCGTCAGTTCCGAGAGTGAGTTTCGAGGCCTGCTTCCCGGCTCGCGCCTGGTAATGACCCACAACAGCCAGTCCTTCGAGCTGGCTTTGACGTAGGTCTCATGCCCTTTCGTGCGGGTTTAAGGGGTTCCAATCTGCTGGAGTGTGGGGAAGTGCCTGGACTTAGCTGGAATTTCGACCGTGGTCGTTATCATCTAAGCACTTCTTGCTTAGCCACCTGATGACACACTGAGTTGTGCGTGAGAATACACCTATTCCGCTCTGCTGTGGCCGTGGTCGGGATATGGTTTTCAAAGGCCACCATAAAGATGCCAGTCATAGGAACACTAACGGAGATCACCACATGGACTATGGAAACACAAACTCAGTTATTCAGTCTGTTGCAAGAAAAGGATTTTTTTCAACGACAAATCCGACTTTGACAAAGCAGGAGTTTGTTGATCAGGCAATTGGCTGCTGGTGGTTAGGGGTTGGCAATTATTTCACTCTCGAAACTGAGAAGCATGTAGATAAGGCCGAGTCGCTTTACGATCTTCTTTATAAACAGTTCCGCGAGTTTGTTGATAGCCACAACGTAGCCAATCTCGCCAACATTAAAGCGCCACGGTTCAATCACCTTCTCGTTCAAGGGCGCCTTGACGCGGCTATTGTGGCTTTCAACGAGTGGAAAAGTGAGATTCTGGAAGTAAAAATGGAGCAGCAACGCCCAAAACAGAGCGGCGTTGAAATCAGTGTATTGGAAGAGATGGACGACAAGCAACGTCAGCTTGATGACCTAAAATCCAGCATCAATGAAATCGAACGAGAGCAAGACCGTCTGGCCTCAAAGGGCCGGGTGGCCGAAGCCAATGTACACAGGCATGAAGACTTGTCAAAAGCCCGGCGTCAAGCAAGTGATCTGGTTCGTCGTATCCGAGAGATAAAAGACATGATGCAATAAGGGAAAGGAAAATGACCATGAAGACACTAGAGGCAATCCGGGCGCAGCCCCATGTAATGCATGTCGATGATGAACGTGAAATTGGCAATAGCATCATCGTTACATTGGAGGACGGTTGGTTCTTTTCCAACGACCCTGGCTGTGGTGTGCAGGGCTTTGATACGGTAAGTGCCGCAAAGTTGGGGACTGCTAAGAAAGCAGTGGTTTATAAAGCGGTCGCTTAGTCCAGGGGAGAAACAGCGTTGCGCGTACATAAGATCGAAAGTTTGGAAAGCAGGCTCGCTCGATACCAGCAAAAGCGACTGCGTTTCTTCTTAATGGAAGTCCCGTCAATTTTAACGCTCGGCGTCCTCGTAGTGAGTGGCATGATGTACGCCATGAACTTCTGGTTCGGGGGATATGAGAACTGGCTGATTGTTGGTGCAGTTCTCGGCGCATGCCTTTCAATGCCCCTCTTGCTTGAGTCAATGCCCAAGCGCCCGACTATCGAAGACGTGCATGCCGACCAAAGCATTCGCCGCGCCTTTGGCATGGATGACACTGTTGACGATTAACCAAGGAAAGCCATGGTGGGGGTTCAGTTAATCGTGCGGGCCATCGGGAGTCGTATGTCACCCCTCGGCTTGGGGTTTGGGGATTGAGTTTGTCCGGATCTGGGTTTGTGTGTAGTTGACCGGAGGGTATTCGCAGTGGTGCCTGAAGTACCACCAGAGAAGCTGGCCTTCCGCTGTCCGGAGGTCGGGGCCGTAGCGGTTATAAGGGGCGATCGTGATCCTGATCGGCCCGTAGGTCTCCAAAATATGCCTGTACTTGGCCTTATTTGCGGCTGAGGTTGCGTGAAGGCTCGCATGCTTCAGATAGCGGTTTCTGTAGGTCCCCTTGGTCATGCCGATGTAGATCACATCGCTCTCGCCCTTCAGTCGTGGAATCGGATTCTGGGAGCGCAGGACGTACACAATTCCCCTATCGAGGTTCGCCGCCTCTTGGCCGTAGGCCCTCTTGAAGGAGTCCACATTTGCAGTGTGGATCTGCTCTGGCAGGACCCGGAAGGAATCAAGCTCTGCGTAGAAATCGTCAGTCGTGATCAGCACAGTCGGTCCCCATCAAAAGACCTCGGCTACGAAGAACTGATCAGGGGTCTCGAAAAGCCCCACGACCAAATCACGCCCTGGTCTAGCAGCGTCGTAGGCCGCCATTGGATCATCGAAGCGCTTGGCCCGGCCGGGGGATTTGCACCAAAGCCTGTTGATGGAGTCAGCAGTCTCATTCAGGTCCAATAGGAACTCATCGGACTCTGGGATGTGCACGACATAGCCAAGAAATGGCGACCCAGCCGGTATACCAAACTCTTGCCGGATGTCGTCGAGAGAACGTTTCTCCAGTCCCTGAAATGCCTCTTGCCGTTTGAGCTTCGCCTGTTCGATCCGCTCTTCTCTGCTACCCCGGTTGCGTGCTTGACCCATGATGTCCTACCTCCTTGATTCCCCAAATGGGGATCGGCCTTTTGGCCGTGTCCTATGGATTACGCCACTGAATCGACAGAGTGCTGAACGGCGTTGTCTTGTCGTTGTGGCTGTCCAATTGGCACTGAGCCAGCTTCTCGCTCAGGGCGCTTTGCTGCAGCGAATTCAAGCAGCCACTTTGTAGCACTGCGTTGATCTGGTTTTCCAGCTCAGCCCAGTTCTCGGCGCGGGCATCTTCTACGTTCATCGCTAGCTCAAGACGGGTGCGGACCTCCGCTGAGATGCTTGCAGATCGGGCGGCTGCAGCTGCGGTGATTAGATCGTACAAGTCTTTGTCGAAGCGTAAGGGCAGCCGACAAGTTACGCCATCAGGTGAGATATATAGGGATGTGTCCTCATGCTCCGGGAGCACTGGTTCCCGCTGTAGGCTGCTGGCGACCAGGTACTGGACCTGCATGTTCAGGGTTCGGTATGCACCCTCTGAAGAACGCTCCAGGCGCTCACGCATCTTTGGTGGGATGGTGATGTGGGCAACCTGGGTTCTGGTGCGAGTTTTCTTCCTCAATGTAGGCCCATCCATGTTGCTACGTTTCAGAAGATTATACGGGCAGCGTAGCAATTGAGATAAGCGCTGAGAGCAAACTTCAAACTCCCATAATGGGTACCCGCACGGGATGGGCGCGCCCTGCAGATAATGGGATCGGCCGGCCGGTGACACACCCCTCCTACTTGCATACTGTCCCTATCAGCTTGGGTGCTGCGGCCAGGCAAATTCGCCGCATCCATAGGACTTGCTCTGGAGGACCAGAATGCGATTCAAGCCATATCTTCACCGACCTGAGAAGCTCGAATTCAACAGCCGCAAGGAATCGCTCTTTGCACGCAAGCAACAGCGTGAGGCGAACGCACTTCCACTGTTCAGCGATCAGATTCGCGAGCAGCAGCACGACTGGGAGTCAGAGAAGCGCAAGCGTCAGTCGAAAAGTGACGGGATTATTGTGGCTTGGCGTGCCCGTGAGGCAGCTCTTTGGCGCAAGGCCCGCAAGATGTATTTCGCGCTGCCGGAGGATCTGCGCGCCCAGTGTAAGCAAGACTGGGTGACTATTTTCCGAGGCGCGTGGACGAACACAAACCTCATCTACGTGGTTGAGAAATACAACGGTATTGGCGACCAACGCCGGTCAAAATTCAACGCAGAGAAACGGGCGATGGATCTGCGCATTCAAGACCGCCTCTCTCGACAGTCCGCACTGATTTAGTCCAGCCCAGTAACGCCTGCGCCTCCTGCATTGTTGACGGGGCACGGGCGTTTCGCCATTCGCTTTGAAGGCGTGATTTCCCCTCATCATTCGATCACGCGCCTTTGAAATCCCATTCCTGGAGCCAGTTATCTGCGGGCTCTTCCTCCTGAGATCGAGCATACAAATTTGTTTGATCAACGCCGGTGACACACCAACCCGGCTTGCATACTTACTCCATCAACTGCAAGGCACTACCGCCGAGCAACCCTTACAGATGGAGCATCAACCATGTCGAATCCAACTCCGCTCGAAGCACTGGTCCAGAAAGGCATTGGCCTTCCCTGTCAGATCAAAGAAGGTGATGTGGTCTTCTACCAGCCTGACCCGGGCCGACATGGCCCGATCAAAGTGATCAAGGCCGGCCAACGCGTTGTGGGCTACGCCACAGCCCAAGACATGGAGCTGGAATTTTGCAGCCGGGATCTCATTACGGCTGAGCGTATGGCAGCCGGTATTGCATCGTTGATCAAAGAGTCCACTGATCATCTGTACTGGGAAGAGAAGATTGTTTCCCGCATCACAGCGCTTGCAGACATGGCAAAACTGGCGGCTCAGGCCGCCTGAGTCCAATCGGAGGAATGCCCCATGATCACTTTGTTCTCCCGCACAACTGATCCGGAGGATGTATCTGTTCTGCTGAATGCTTTGACTGAGCGCGGCAGCACAGAGCTGGACTGTCAGGGCCTGCAGCAGCTTGCCGAGGGTGCTGCTGCAGCCGTTGCAGAGCTTTTCGACCAAACCGACACCTCCAGCCACGACCTTTGGTTTGCTCGCTTGAGTGACACCGGTGAGGACGGCCTCGCCGCTGCGCTCTGCGCCGCCGGTGATCGTGATGTTCGCGAGGTTGTTGCCAGCTGGTTGCTGAGTTTCGGTTGGGTGCAGTTCTCCCGGGCCGGGCAGGTGTGGCAGTTCAATACGGATGAGCTTTGCTACTGGGACCAGGATTCCAAGGAGTTCCACTGGAGCTGTAATCACCAGATCGAGGATCTGAGCTTGGCCGTTATGTGTCAGTACATCGACAAGCAATGCGGACTCCGCTGATGTTCGCAAGGGGAATGATGGGACAGGTAGACAACTCGCGTATCAGTTCGGCGCTGACTCAGGAGCAGGTGGATGCCCTGACACGGTTCAAGGCCGCAAAGGGGCGCACCTGGAAGAATCGCTTAATTGAACTCTGGTCCAGCGGTCAGGACGCATCTAGCCAAGACGGCGCTCTTCTCCGCCAGATCCGGAACACGCTTGGCCCAAGTGGCTTAGCCAAACTGAAGCTCTAAACCTGAATTCATAGGCCGGGGGATCAGCACTGCTCCGCCGGTCTGTAGCGAACCACTCAGCGCCTGTGCGGCGTACAACGAATCCCGAGGTGACCAGATGGAACAGATCATGTCTATGCAGGACTCAGGGCGAGCTGCGCAGCTATCCCAAGCTGAGGCTCAGCTGGAGAACTACCGGCACCCCGTGTTCAACGTTTATTTGAGCGACGTAGTGCGGCTCACTGAGAACTATCGGTCGCTGCGCGAAGAGCGTCCCCCAGTGGGACTGGATGAGGTGCAAAGCACGCTGACTGAGATGAAAGACAACGACGTGATTTCGTACCAAACCGGTTCCGCGATGCAAGAGGTGCTGGACATGGCGCTCAGCAAGATTGCCGTTGCCTAAGGCAGGATCTCAAGCACGTGGATGACGTACCCGCCGGTTGCGTTTATTGGCTTCAAATCGGCTCTGAACCGCATAGTTGAGAGCCCTTTGATGTCGCCAGCCAGGGCGCGGAAAACGTCCATCTCAGCATCCAGCTCGAAGATGCCATAGGGCTTGCATTCTATTCCGTGCCCCATCGGCCCGCCCTCATTTCCCAAAACCGTGATCTTCGCGACGTCCTTCCCGTCTGCCTTGAACGTGTAGGCCCCGACGACTTCAGCTGTGATTTCGATCTGCACAATCCATCCCCGTTCATTGGTACACCGCAGCCGCCAGCCGGTGACACAGCCGCCTCTCAAATACCATTGTCACCATAACTCAAGGAGAAGCGCTATGACCCAACTGATTGAGATTGAGCCAACTGATGACCTCAACGCTCTCGGCGTTCAGCCTGGCTGGTTTGCCCGCTACGGATCGTGCTCGATTTGGTTCGAAGTGCTGTGGGTTAGCTCCAACATGGTTGGAGTCGTCTCCCGCGATCCCAAGAAAGGAACTGACATCTTCTCGGTGGGAAGGCACTTCAGTGCCTTGGCAAGGGTGACGGATACGCGTCCGAAGCACGAGAACTGGATTGCCGCTGACCGGATGAAGAACTTTCGCGATAAGTTCTATCCCAACGACGGAAAAATCTCGGTTTAACGACTTGGGATTCGGAGATTCTGCCGCTATATGAACATCAGGCCGGGCATTCCGCCTGGTCTGCACATAAGGATTCTCTACCTGATGACTAAACCGTTGACCATTACCATCTTCACTTTGACCATGCTGTTTTGCGCCTACCAGCTTTACCTCTCTATGGGTCATGTTGATACAGCGAAAGAGAATGTGATTTCTTCCGCCCAGGCAGAGTAACCTGCTGGTGGCGGCCCCGGTCGCCACCTCTAAGCCCCCTGTTCCTCTGTACCGCACACCTTCCTCACGGCCCAGCTTGGCTGTTGGCAAATTGGCTTTTCCTAACCACTCACAATCCGCAGCCCTACGCCGGTGACACAGCCCCGGGTCAGGCAACAATTGCTCCCACATTGAGTGACAAACGCGGCGTAAGCGATATGCGCCCGATCTACAGATAAGGGGCACCACTATGAAACACACACTGACATTTTCCGTGACGGTCACTGTTGACGCGGACAACGCCGACGCTTTGACCAATGCAGAGATGGAGCTAGTCGCTGAACTCAACTCGGCCATTGAGGAGCTGAGCGACGACGCAGAAAGCCCTGTCATCGTCATTGACCACGATGTGGAACGCGTGACCTCAGAGTAGTTGGCGGGTCAATGAGGGCTACCAGAACGCCCTCATTGCAGCATTAAAGGGTGCCGCTGATAGGCGCTCTATCTATCGACTGGAAGGAGTGCACGCATGAAGACTGACTATGAGCTGGAAATCGAACAGAGGGTACGTGAGTACGGCTTTACACTGATGGATGAAGCCTTGCCTGAGATCGGCAAAGAAGTTGAAGCCGTGCGGGTTGTCCAGGACCGGGGTTTTGGAGGCGTGATTCTCAATACGAAGCGGATCGTGGTTCCTATTGTTCGAACTGGCGATTACGAATACACGGATCTGTTGAACGAGTCACGGACGCTTTCCCAGAGCGAGTTTCTCGGTTGGCGTGAGCCAGAAACAAACTTCGAGTCACCCAGCACCTCAGGTGAAGGCGCTAGCCAAGGTGCCACGGCGGCTGAGTGACAGGGCTTGGCACTGGGTATCTGCTCCCCGGCACCAGCGTCGGGGAGTAATTCCCATCACCCAGTCTCGGACTCGAGACTTTCCTCTCTCCTTCAAAAATCTTTGCATTGGTACCGGTGACACAGCTGCTCAGCGCTGAACATAGACAGCGTTCGAGGGCGATAGACCGCCTGATACTGTCTCCTACTGAGGGTAAACACATGTCGTATGTAGCCGTTGAAATCACTGTTCGCAAAGCCGATAGCGAGCGCTTTGAGGCCTTGGCATCCGATTACCAGAGCCGCCTTGAAACCAACTCTTGCAAATTCCCTTGGCAGCGCCCCGGAGTCACCAATCAAGGGGCAGGTGTTCAGCTGGTCACCTACGGTTGGGAAGCGGTGAAGTTTGCGGTCCTTGGCTTTGAAGAGGAGCTGCAGAATGACCTAATCCCGTACTCGAAGACATGGAGCGAGGAGGAAGGCATCAACCAGGCAGAGGAACACTTCCGGTTCGATGCAAACCATACCCCCCGGCTGATCCAGTTGACCGATGAGGATCGGTCCATTTCGGTACAGGACCTCAATGAAGCTCGCCTTGCTGGGATGCTTGAAACGGTCATCAATGAGCGCCTTGAGGCTCTCGACGGCCTGAGCTGGGAGCAGCAGGAAGCCGTTCTGATGCCACTCCCCCCGACAAAGATGTTCGCGGAGAAGCGCCCCGGGCTGGTGTTTAATGTGCCAACCTGGTTCGAAGATCCCCGGTTCATCTCGTGGCTGAACAGCCGTGAGAACCCGGTGATGACATGGCATACCCCGGGTGAAGAGGTTGGCGAGTATTCCGACTGCGTTGTTTTTGTTGACCCAAGTCTGGATGGTGACGGCTCCGATCAAGGAGCTATGCCTGACGTCTTTTGGAATGCCATTGTCGAGATGTGCAAGCAGCACTTTTCGCCTGACTTCAGCTACAGCATCGCGGTTCAACTGACCAACCTTCAGGAAGACTGAACCCTGATTCTGGGGCCTCAGCATAGGCCCCATCCCTCTCTAAAAAATGACTGATTCTTCTGGCCGCCGACCGATGACACAGGGGGTGGCCGGGCGACCATAGCTCCATCAGATTTCAAGACGGAGCCAGTCATGACCGCCATGTTCAAACCAGCCGCTGCAAAGTTCTTCGAGGACCAACTGAGCCTCTTCCCGGAGCAGCCTGCACCGGTACCAGCAACGCCCGTCTCTGATGTCCGTGGTTACAGCGAGAAGGTCGCTGACGCCCTTCTGTCGATCAAGCAAGCCATCCTGGACGGCTGGGTCCCCTGCGCAAATTATAGCGGAGGGAAGGATTCGTCCGTGCTGCTGGCACTTTCCTTCAAAGCCATTGAGGAGCTTAAAGCTGAGGGTTTTGATGTCCCGATGCTGCATATCCTTCACAGCGATACGCTTATTGAGAACCCTTACATCAAGGCCTACAACCAACACCAGATCCGCCAGATCCGAGCCTACGCTGAAGCCAGCGGGATTGCCGCCAAGGTGTGGGTCGCCTCCCCCGGCCTGAGCAACGATTATCTCGTTTCACTGATCGGCGGCCGCACTATCGCTTCGGTGGGCAGCAATTCGAAGTGCCAGCAGCTCATGAAGGCGGCCCCGCTTCAGCGGTTGCGCAGCCAGGTAAAGCGCTTTGTGGCCGAGCAGCAGGGCATCAAGCCACGGAAAGTAAAGACTCTGGCGTTGATCGGTACCCGCTTTGACGAATCGGTACAGCGTGGCGTGCAGATGCGTAAGCGTGGCGAAAGCACCTTCACACCGGTTGAATCCCCAAACAGTAAGGGTGAGTTCATCCTCAGCCCGATTGCGGAGCTGACGGCATTCGATGTGTTCGAGTTCATCGGCCACGTGCGCTCTGGCAAGTTCGCTACCTACGACAGCTTCGACAAGCTGGTAGAGGTCTATCGAGAAATGAATCAGGGGGACTGCATGGTTACGGTCTACATGGCCGGGAAGGAGGCCCCGCGCGCGCCGTGCTCCGCCCGCACCGGCTGCTGGGGTTGCCTGCGTGTCAGCCGAGATCAGTCCGCAGAGAACCTGATCGCATCAGACAACGGCGAATTCCTCTGGATGAAACCGCTCAACGACCTGCGCGAGTTCATCAAGAAGATGCACTTCAACCCGTCTGCCCGTTGTTGGCTGGGCCGCAGCGTGGATGCTGATGGGATGGTGAGCATATCGCCGAACGCGTACAGCCCTGCTTATACAAAGCAGCTGCTGGAAGTCATTCTGACCATCCAGGCGCGCGAAGGTCTGGCTGCTCGCAAGCTGGGCATAAAGCCTCGATTCAAAATCCTGACTTTGAAGCAGGTGATGGCCGTGGATCTACTCTGGTCACGATACGGTTATCAGGCCCCGTTTACGGCCCTTCGCACTTACATCGACATCTACCAACACGGGAAGCGCTATAACCTGCCCGATATCGCCTCTATGCCGGAGTTCACCTCGAAGGATGTGGCGTTCTCGACCCGGGTGCCGTTTACCGATGACTCCTATCACCATCCATTCAACGGCCTGCGCAACATTGATTGGGCTGCTGCTGGCGCTGAAGAAGTGGTTGAAACCGCAAGCGGAAAACTGATGACTGACGTGGTCACCGGCGATGAGTTCGATATTGACGATGAAGGTTTGGCGATGTTCGTTGAGTTCGAGATGGAGCGTGCACTCACCCGGATCTCTATTGACGACGCCCCGTCCAGCGCCGCGCACTATCTGCTGGGGCTTGGGACTGTCCAGTTGGCGAAAGGCAAGCACCAGGACTGGGACCGCATGTTCCGCATGTCCAATCGCGTTCACCGCGCCGGGCTGCGCCAACATCTGCACGACCCTCATGCCCTGATCAAAGCGATTGAGGCGTCCAATACCGAGGTTGCGAACTGAAAGTGCTGGCAGCTGGGGGATGATCTGCAGCAGCGAGTAGCGTTGTCGCTGCTGCAGCCGTCCCTCACGCCTGATTAGAGTATGCGTTCGCCGAAGCTCGTGGTGTTGTAGAAGCGAGTAGCCTGAGCCCGCGCGTCCAAGAAATGGATTCGAGTTGACACTATTGCCCGATCCAGCTTTTGGAACTGAGCCTCACACCACGCGAGCAGGTATTCGTCAGACTCGTTGTGAGTCCCGGTGCGCTTTGGAGCCTCGATACTGACACCTAGGGATACCTCCCAAACTTCTCGCGACACCCACACAGGTTTGATGAAGTCCGAGTCCTGATACTCAACCCTTGAGCAATGCTCGCGGACCTTGTCGTGTTCGGCTGACACCTGAGGGTTGGTATTCAGCTGGCTCAGGAAGTGGGCTTCATAGAATGGCTGAACGTGGTCGAGATAGAAATCGTCCTCTGACATGTAGAGCGGTCCAGCAGGAAGAGATCTCAATTCATCTACAAGCAGCTCAACGTTCTGCTTGGCTGCCTTGAAGTTTGCGTGGTCATCGCCCAGAAGGCGGTAGGCTCTCCGGTTTGCACTACCAACGTCCAGTATCAGGGCCGCATCAGCACGTTTTAGTCCGCTCTCAATGCCAGGCAGGCTTGGTTTCATCAACTTGTACTGCTCGTATCCGAAAAGGCTGGCTGCGACTTCCAGATACTGGGAACGAGAAAGGACTGGGATACCAAGGGTCTTGGCTTTTTGTTGGGCCGATAACGCAGGGGTGCTAAGGAAATTGCTCATAACGGTTACCTCAATGCTTGAATAATGGGGACATCAATCTCAGATGGCTGCGATTTCCCTCATCAACTTTTGAGGTTGCATGACGGAAAGACGTACTGCGTGTTGCCTGTTTAAGTCGCAACGTCTTCGGCGGGCGCCGTTTCACAAAACTATGCATGCTTAGAAATGGTCTGTCTAGCCAGGAGACGGTTGGGTCTCAACGTCGTGCCGTGACACAGGACGGGCGGGACGTAGGATCTACCCAGTTCAACAAAGGAGGCAGTATGCAAAATCGGATCTGGGTAATTGTGCGTTTCCCGAATGGCAGCTGGTCTGGTGGTGGCCGGGCGGATGATCCCGACTACGCCAATTGCGAGATCTTCAAGGTCTCGGCGCAGAGCTATGAGCAGGCCCGGAAGAAGGCTCAGGGACAGCGTCGCGCACAGCAGCGGAAGCTGCAGCAGACAGCGAGCTAGCGTCACCGGTGACACAGACTTCCCTCCTTCACTATGGGGCATGAATCTATGTCACCGGTTGAAGGGGGGAAACGTGAAAAGACTGACCAAGGGTCTCGACGCCGAGCAGCTGGATCTGTTCGGCAGTACCATCAAGGCTTATCTCAAGAACCCGGATGGGGAGCTGACGAATAGCCAGCTGTATTCAGCTGTTGGTAGCGCCGTGGGCACCGATCCGGACGCGGCTTCCCATCACCAGCCGGTCGGCAAGTCTGGTGCTGTTCGCAACCTCTTCCATCGCCAGATCCGGTGGTATCAGCAGACGCTGAAGAGTATGGGCATTCTGGAACGAGTGAATGATAAACGTGGTGTCTGGCGCTTGTCGGATAAGGCCCAGAAAGAGCTTCTGCCGGTGCGCCGTACCGTCAAGGTGCTGGGGTTCTCAACTGAACTGGGTGTTGCGCTGTGGAGCCACGCTGAAGATGGCTTTGAGAACCTGGATCAGGAAGTGATGCTGTGCTTCACCTCTTCCCCCTACCCACTGAGTAGCCCACGGGCCTACGGTAATGTTCGGGTTGAAGACTTTGTCGATTTCATCTGCGAATCCCTGAAGCCGGTCATTGAACGCCTCAGCGATGAAGGGTCACTGGTCCTTAACCTCTCCAATGACATATTCCTCAGCAAGTCCCCGGGCCGCTCGACGTATTTGGAACGCGTGATGCTGGCTCTGGAGGACCGCATGGGGCTGACACTCATGGACCGAATACCGTGGATCAACCCCAGCAAGCCCCCCGGGCCTACCCGTTGGGCGAGCATCACCCGGCAGCAGCTGAACGTATCCTGGGAACCGATCCTGTGGTTTGCAAAGAACCCTCTGAAGGTTAAAAGCGACAACCGAAGGGTTCTTGTGCCTCACACAGAGCGCCATGCTCGCTTGATAGCACAGGGCGGCGAGTCCAGAACGACAGATTACGGCGACGGCGCCTACCGCCTGCGCGCTGGCAGTTTCTCGAATCCGACTGCCGGTGCGATCCCCAAGAACGTGATCAATCGCTCTCATCGCTGTGCGTGGGGCGACCAGTACAAGCGCTACGCAGAGGCGAACGGCTTGCCCTCCCATGGAGCGGGCATGCCCTACTCGATAGCTGAGTTCTTTATCGCACTGCTGACCGACGTAGGCGACCTGGTAGCAGATCCGTTCGGCGGGAGGATTATGACTGGCCGGGCAGCTGAGTCGCTCGGCAGGCGCTGGTGGGTCACCGAGCGCATGCTCCAGTATGTGGCGGGTGGCGCTGGGCTGTTCAGGGATGCAAAGGGGTTCGAGGCAAACCCTGTCTTATCGCTTGCATCTCGCTGAGTCGGTTATTTGGTTGCGTGGATTCAGGGCGGCTCTTCACCGACCTAATGACGCGACAGATTATCCTGCCTGTGAGGGTGGTTTTCAGTCGCTATCGAACTGGCTTAGCAGCGAGGCATGTTGAGCTGGCGAGTTCGTTTGGAGCAGCTTACCGACGTGTTCGACAAGAACGGCTTGTTCCTTGGGGGCCAGTGACCGGAACGCCAGCAGCAGATCTGATTCGTCCGAGGTCAGGGAATCATCATCCGTCGAAAAGTAAGGTGGGATTTGGGATTTTCCGCATTCCTTGCACTGCGCATCGCGTTGTTCCGGGGTGTGGTCGCCCCACTTTGCTTCACAGGATGGGCATCGGTAGAAGTTCAGAGCCATGAACATACTCTCCATGTTTGATAAGGCTGATCATTGTCCCACTGTCAGAAACTCATAGGGCCTCAACTGGATGCACTTACTCCATGACCTGACCGATGACACGGGTGCCTAGGCCATACGATTGAGTTGCTACCGAATAAGCCATTTGGTGTTTACGAGTCTCGGAGAACTACTCAATGAACGCATTTCGAAAGCCCGCACCGCTGAGCCTGAAGGAGTTGGTCCGTCGGGTGTTGCACCGCCTTTACCTTGTCGGGTACCAAGGCAGGGATCTGCCCCGACCGGTTCGGAAGATGATCGCCAGGACACAGTTTCATCGTGCTTGGTTTGCCGGGCGGCTTGGCGTGTTTGAGGAGTGTGACGTGATGGCGATTTCGTCAGATGGGCGTGGCGTAGATGCGCTTGATATCCCATTCTGAGATTTTCGCGCACCAACCTACAGCAGCAAGCAGCCGATCTATTTTATTTCCCAAGGGGGATCTATGACAGCCGAAACTTCTATCCGTCCAAAGGTACGCGTGGAGAAGGTATTTTGTGATCGAGGCGTTGATATCATCCACTGCCTTGTTCACGTCGGGGGTAAGTCCTACAAGGCGCCGTTTGATGAGTTCAGCTCGACTCTCAGCGACCGAATCTTCGATGACTGCGGCGTAGAGCTGACTGTGAGTTAGGTGATGACGGTCACAAACGCATCTCGGGAGCAGCTGGAGAATGAGGCCTCTTACCTGCGTGACTACCTCATGACTCAGCCAGCAGGAACCATCGCAGTTCTCGTAAATGACTTAGCCCTATGGTTGGCTGCAGGTAAAGAAATTGTCTGGGCTCAGGATGTTACTTTGGGGCAGACCCGACCCGATGAAGTGTTCCCAACTCCGATTGAGGATATCGGACAAATCGACACCGAAGAACTCTACGAGCTTTCTCAGAACATCCGCAATTGGTTGAAGGCTCCAACCCCGTTGTTTGAATACGCAGAGTGGGTAGCTGGGGTTAATGCAGAGTACGCATCCCATGACCTTGGCTAGATAGCCATTCCCGGGTCCGGGTATAGGGTTCGGCAAAAACTGCATTGCCACCCTATCCCACCCGATGACACAGCATTCCCTATAGGAAACTGGACACCTGAAACGAGCAACCACTGCCAAACAGGTGACCCAATGTCCAAACAAATCTTTGCCCATGAACTTGCTGAAATCGTAACTGGCCTTCTGATCAAGCCTGAGCTCCTCGGCGAGCTGGATAGCGCCGATCGCCACGCAGACTTCCTTGGCGCCATCGCAGGAGTTGTTGCCGATTTTTGTGGCGGTGAAGTGTCCATGGTTGAAGCAAGCCGGAGCGCTGACCCGATCAAGTCAACGGTCTATCTCCGAGTCAACGACTCCCTCCCGGCTGTATGCCGCAATGTTTGGTCTAATCACGACCTGACCGGTTGGGAGAAAGAGGAGGCAGAGTCACAGGCCTCTGGTGAAGAACTGGAACCCATGAGTCGGGCTGAAGCAAAAGCGACTCGCAAAGCTCTTCAGAAGCTGCTCACGCAAGCTGCCAAATCCTTTTCTGCTTAACGGCCAGGAGCGCACATGATGACCATCGACCTGAAAACTGCAGCAGCTGATCAACTGGCCTCTTGGTATGTCGAAGCCGTTGGCTACAACCCTCTTGAGGACGCCCCGGATATGCCGACCGATGAGCTGAGAGCTCTTTGCCTTGAGGTTCAGGAGGAGCATGCCAATTGCCCGAATCCACCAGAACATGAGCCTAACGATGGGAGCGACGTTGTTTCGCTTCTCCAACGGGCAGAGGCGTTTATTAGCGGCTTTGAGGACGATGAGGATCAGGAAGGCGTTCCGGAGCTGCTACGCGACCTACGCAAAGCAATTCAGGGCGTTGAAGAGTCAACTACCAGTTTCCCGGAGGGTGCCTAACCATGAGCGTTGTGATCGAACTGCGTTGTGTAAACTACTCAGCGCCGCTGACAGATGAGTGTTTCTCGCTCATCGACAAAGGGGTCTTTGCGCATGCTGAAGACTCGCAAAAGAGCGTGGCCAGCGCGTACAAGCTGGCGCTTGATTTCGCATTCAACAGGGGGTGGGTTGAGGCCCCCAAGGTCAATGGCCGGACGGGGATGATATGCCCAAACTGCGCCAAGCTCCTCGAAGCTCAGTCTAGTAGCTGAGCTTTAATATCCGGCACTCACTCAACCGGAAAGTGTTTCAGATAGTAATACGCCGGTACCCTTGTTTCATCGTCCACTATTTCTTCAGGGTCTCCCCCCAGAGTGCGTTCAGCTACTTTCTGTGATGCCTCATTGTCACGGCCAACAATGGCTTCCACGTAGAACCCTTGGCCTGGGTAAAGTCTCTTGCAGATGGTCTTTAGCTCCTGCAAACCCGCGTTAACAATTTTGACGGCATGCCCTTTATTGCGTGCCCGTTCGTCAGTGGCATAGCCCAGTCCCCAGCATGGGACCCCGTTAATTGGCTCGACGAGGATGAAGACGGCATATGCCGGGGTTCGCTTGTTATTTACGAAAGCGAATGTGATTCGCAAAACACTTGGATCAGGGCTGTCCGTTTCAACGAACAGGCTTGGTGCAGATGTGCATCGCTTTGGCTTAATCCCCCCCTTTTTCAGCTCTTGTTGAAAGCTCTTCAACCCGATTGCGGGGTCAACTAATCCAGGCATAACGTCTCCTTCCATTGATTCATTCCACTCATGGGCATCCAAGGGATGCCTCAATCTGCGCGCATCTACACTGCCTCGGCGGTCTGCTCCTGTCCATGTTCTCGTTCCCCATCTTCTCAACTGAGAATGTGGCTTCTACCATCCGTGACACACGGGTTTAGTGCGTGATCATTGGTTTCGACAACAGAGGAGCGACACCATGAAACAGATTGCACCCTACACCCAGAACCGCGCCTTGGCGCAGGGCTTTTCTTATAGCCGTGAAGATTTCTACGCTTACCCAACCTGGTACCGATCGCTGATCGCTGGCGCAATCGCTGCAGGCCTGTTTGCTTTGTGCGCCTTCGTCTACCTGCAGCTGCATGGGGCGGATCTGAGCCGCTCATTCCCGGGGTCTGAGGCTGAGCTGAAGGTGGCTGCGTTGGGGGTAATGTTTGCAGCCCTCACCTACGCCATGATCAACCTGTTCGGAAGCGTCTGCGATGATGCTGACGGTCGTACACGATCGGCGCGCGTGAACTTCTGGCTCGATAACGGAGTGCTTGAGCACGGGGATTCTACTGGCGCCCTGCTCCAGATGTCGGATGTTCAACTTTCCTTCGTTGGGATCTTGGATTACCCGGGTGGCGTTGAGGTGACCGCTGTTGGGATGACTGACGATCGCGGTCCATTCCTGATCCGGGCAGATCTGGCGGATGTCCAGCTTTCTCACCTGGGACATTACTTTGATGATCCTTCGCTGATTCGCAAACAGCTTTCCGGTGCTGCCAGCATCTGGGCCGACACAGTCAGCATGGCGCTGTATTCCCCGCAGGCGGCGCTGGAGGAAGAGACTGATATCGAATTTGATTTCGACGTTGACCAGCTGCGTGAAGATGCGGAGCTCGCCTCTAGTCCATCAGCGCGTGCCGGGCATGTTCGTAGCCGTGAGAACCCATTCCAGCGCATGCAATCCAGCTCCGCTGATGCTTCGTTTAACTGAGGCTCTGACTATGAATCTGCGTCAATCAGCAGTGATGAGCCGTGAACTGGTCGAAGAGTGGGCAGACACCCTGCCCATCCACTTTGCGCGCATGGCTGCCGTGTGCGTCCATGGTGACCTGGCAGATCCTCGCGTAGTTCGAGAGATCAAGGAAGTTTGTATTCCCCGCCTGTCCCAGCATCGGCGAGAGCTCCTCGCAGGCAGTTATCTGAAGCGGCACGACCGGCCTCAGGGTTTCATCAGCGCAATTCTGTACAAGAGCGCAACGATTCAGGGTGCCTTGAATACCGCTCACCGGCGCCTGATGACACAGGGGCCAAGCAACGTAATCTCACTATTCCGTTGATTAAGGGGGGTTACCTGCAATGAGTGAAGAGCAACTGATTACCAAGGTCTCTCAGATACTTACTCGACCCGACGGGTCCGAGTGCAAGATTGTCGCCGAACGGTTCTTTGGGCCGAGCTTCCAGGAGTACACAGGTATTTACGTCCTGCGGCGCGAGAGCCCTGAGCACAACTGGACGTTGCTCAATGACCGGCCAGCGCCGGGATGGCGTGAGATGTCGGTGGACGAATATGTCCAACACGGTCGATCAGAGCAGCTTCGGGCAGTCAGCCCCGGGGAGATCATGAGAGCGGCTAGCCTACTTGGGCAGCCAATGAGCAGTCTTCAGTGATCAGTTTAGGCTTGAGCTCACATGGTGGGCTTTGGCAATCAGGCCTCCAAGCCAAGCCTTGATCCTTAGCTGCTCTTCCACTGTGGCGCCATCCAGTATGGCGCGCAGCTCATCTACAGCTTCCATCAGGGCCTCAGGCTTCGTGGCGGCGAATTTGCCCCACTTCTCCATCGCACGGTAACTTCGCTGCATCCCATTCTGAGAGTTCAAGGTGGTGCCCCACATCCACCGGTCGTCCTTGCTTGGTACCAGTTCAATCCTGACCAGTGCAACTGCTCCCCGCTCCCCGTTGGCCCATCGTATGGGGCGCAGGATCTCTAGCATCTCACTGGACTGACTGAGGCCTTGAGGGGGGCAGAACAGGTCGATTTGGATCTCGCTCGGCTTCATTTACGCGCTGACTCAGGTTGATATCTCAAAAGCAATAATAACGGGCACTGGCTTGAGTTAACCCCCCCCGTTGTCACTATGGCAAACCCGCTGCTCAAGTCACGAGTAGCAGGGTAAATTCCGCGCATGCGCGGAAAGCTGCAGGAAGTCTAAAGTGAGTTTCGCGCGTCGAGATCCGCCAGTGCAGCCAGAAGGTCAGGCCGGTGTTCAGTTGTGTCATTTTTCAGAATAGCGTCCGCGCTCCAGCAGCACTCCCCGTCAAAGAAAACCCACTCGGATTCCGCCGGGAGAGTAGGCGCCGAAGTGCTCACGGGTAGCTGCTCTTGCTTACACTGAGACCACCGCATGAATCCGGCGTTGCCCTTGTAAACGAATTGCCATGCCTTGGCGCCATCGTAGTCGTTACCGCCGAATGCTCTCCATCGGTTGCCGTCTGGGGCTACAGCAATACAACCAGCCACCCAGGCCTCAGGCCTAGTCAGATCAATCGTCCAACCCTGAACTTCGCCATTGAAGAACACTACGAAGCCATCCGGGTTGTCCACCCACACTTCGCGGTACTCCCTGGCCAATCTCTCTAGATCTGGTTCCACAGCTGCACTACTCCCTGACTCAGAAACTGATCATGCCTGCAGGTAGGTCAAGGCTTCAAATCCAGACCTGCGGTTTGAGAAGGCTCTTCTGCCGTTCGATCCAGAACGTAGTCTAGCGCCAAGACGGAACCCATAGCCTCTTGGTTGACTGCTCCCCCACCTAATGGGAAGGGGATTCCCAATTCAATGAGAACAGGACACGGAGACTGACTCCATGCCACTTACACTCTCTCCAAGGGCTAACACCGCCAGACCAGCGGCTTTAATGTTGACTGCAGCGTTGTGGTCACGGTCGTGGTCTACCCC
>PBNY01000006.1 GCA_002723385.1 Oceanospirillaceae bacterium
CAGAGTTGCTCAGCCATCTGCCTCGCAGCCTGATGGTCACCCTGCTCCAACCAGACTTCGGCTTGTCTGCGCGAGGCCTCAGCCCACTGATAGGCCAACGGCACCACGCGGAAATCATAGGGCCACTGCTGGCGGAATTGATCAATTCTGTACATGGCACTGGTCATGCCCAGGCTATCAAACCGATTGGTTTTCAAATCCGCTGTGATCAGCGCCAGCATCTCATCCGCAGAGAGTTCCGAAGAGAGCTCCGACGATTGCAGTTGTGTTGCCTGAACGGGAACCTGAACCGAAAAAAACAACACCAATATCCAGCACTTGCGCATCAGTTCCATTAGAATGCGACGCCCTCGCCCCCCGGAGACCCCAACATGCTGATCAGAATTGGTTCCATCGTATTCGTTATTCCCGTGATTTTGCTGCTGGTCGTCTACAGTCTCGATATGTCAGCCATCTCTGACTGTCTCGCGCAGGACATGACCTATGACCCAGATGCCGATACCTGCGTAGCAGGATCAGAGTATCCACCGACGTTTTACACCCGCCACCCGATGCTGGTGAACCTTTCTCTGGTGGCATCCATCATCGGCACACTGGTCATGACCTGGGGCATGATTCTAAAAGGCCCGTCGCGCTGATTCGACAAAGGCTGCGCCCTGATCGACGGCGCAGCACTTTTTGTACTTGCGTCCGCTCCCACAAGGGCAAACATCATTTCGACCCGGCTGCAGATCCTGCCAGTCGGCTTTGCCCTCAACGTAATACCAGCGCCCCTGCTCTCGCGAAAACTGAGACGCCTCTGTCAATACGCACCAGGACTGACACTCTCCCAATTGCAGAAACCGGGCTTCAAATTCCACCGTCGCAGCGTCACCCTGTTGGGTGTGGGCATGAACTACCAGCGTCGACCAGACAACCGATGCATCTGCATCCAGATCGTTGGGACGGGTCGCCGGGTGCCAGGTTTCCCGAATGTACTCCATCTGCCCCATCCGAAAAGCGCTGAATCGACTGCGCATCAGCTGCTCCGCCGATTCCGGCAGCTCACCGGCATGAAAACGCCCGCAGCAACGGGCGTAAGCTTCCGGGCTGCCACACGGACAGGGGCTGTTGGGGTTCATTGAACCGTTCCGGTAACCATCTGGAACAAGGCACGAATCGAGGCATCCAGCTGTTCACTTCGGGATTCATCCGAAAAGGCCTTCAGCATTCGATGACGCATTCCCGGCAAGGTCATCATGTCACCGACCAGCGCGGTAAAAGCGTCCTGCCCCTGTTCGTTGTGTGCCAGCGTCTCAAGAAAACTGACCAACAGACTGCCCTCCAGATCGGCCCAGCAACGGCTGGATACGGCTGCCAGTACTTCAACAGAACGACTTTCATGGTGTTGCAGCAATGCCTGCAGCAATAGACGTCGCTGCTGGATGTTTTGGCTGTGCGACAAGGCACGAGCGAACGCGGCCAGATCTGCCGGTGTGGCACCGCTTTTGATGACCGCCGCCAAACGGTCGTTGATTGCCGAGGTCAACAGCTGATCCGGAGCCTGATTTTCCAGAAAACCGAGTACAACATTGAGCGGGACCGTCGGCATATAGGGAACCGCCTGCGCCAGCAAAGCCTGATTGTCGTCTTGCCCGAGACTCGCCACCACTTCTGCCAGCCCTTGCAACCCCAGCTGCTGCCAGTTGTCCCATCCCATATCACCGCTCAGGTACGCACGAGCAATGCCGTAAAAACGACTGCTTTCCGCCCCCAGCTCACGGCTGGCGAGGGCATGGAAATACGCCATGCGATTGGCATCGGGTTTGAAGCTGAACGGCGCTTCGCCCTTTTCAGACAAGTCGCCTGTTTTCATCCGCTCAGCGCAATAGCGAACGAACGCATCACGGGAAGCCGGTTCCAGCAGGTTCTGCTCATCCAGCGGCAACTTCAGAAACCAGATGCCGTTCTGTCCGGGGTTGGATGTGTGGCAGCTGAGTAGCCCCAGCCAGGCATGCTTCAGGTAAGGAGAGGGGTAAGGGTGGCGAAGTTCTTCAATTTGTTCAAAGACGCGACTGTCCAGCAACTGAATACGACGTCCCATATCGAACACCTTGAGCGTTGCTCCACTCGCCTTCACCAATTCTGAAATGGTCACCGGTAACTCCGACAGCAATGTGTAAAAGCCGCCAGTGTAACATCTGTGAGAACAGAACCGGATTCGCTATCATGCCAAGCCGTTTTCGGATCCATTGCGGCGAACGGTATCTAACGCTCTATTCCCAGAAACCCAGGAGAAATCCGAATGATTGTCTACCTAGCAATGTTAATTTCCGGCCTGGTATTGGGCGGCGGTGCAACCGGATGGTGGTTGAGTCAGCGCTGGAAACAGGAAGTTGCAGCAGCCACTCAATCGCTGCAGGAAATTGCCGAGCAACACCAACAAACCAAAGGCGAAAATCAGGACTTGCAGCAAAAAGTCGCCGACCTGACGTATCAACTGGGTGAAGCCAACAAATCGGTCAAATACCTGCAAAGCCGGCTGGATGCCGCTTCCGACGACCCATCGCTTTAAAGCCGAAATGCAGCTGCCTGCACATGGCCCTGTTTTTGTTTATTCAAACGGGACTGGAGACGCTTGAGTAATTCCTCGGTGTCTTCGCCCGCTGCAAGTGTCACCCCCGACGAGGTCAGAGACAATTGCTGAATCTCCTGCCAGTCGGATTCCTCCAGTTGTCGGGTCAACGCTTCCCTGAGTACGATTTCGGCGTCTTCCCGACAGTCCGGCAGAATCACAATCCACAACCCGCCCTGCAGTCGAAACACCTCATCCACACGGCGAATGCGCCCACGAATGATGGTGACAATGCCACGATACAGCGCCTGCAACTCCCGCGATGAGTGGGCTTTTCGCAACTGCTCGTATTCATCAATTACCAACCCGACAAGGCTGACTCGACCGCCAGTGATCTGACAGCGGGCAATCTCCCGTTGTAAAAATTCATCGAGGAACTGGGCATTACAAGCCCCGGAAGCCGGATCGCGTAAAAATCTCAGCTGGCGGTAAGCCTGCTCCCTCTGCCAGTAGAGGGTGCCCACCGAAATCAGAATCACCATCAGGATAAAAGACAGCATCATTTCGAGTACTTCACGCAGTGAATGATCCAATCCACACACGATCGCACTGATGATGGTCACGACCATCATCGCCTTGAACATCAAGGCTTCCGGCAGTAGCAGAACCATGAGCACGGGCAAGGCATACATAGCCGTCATTCCTGGCTCTGCCGCCATTGTCCACTGCCACCAGGCGGGCAATGCCAGCAGCAGGATACAGACCGAACTGATCACAGGATCGCGCCGGTAATTCTGTCGAACCACCAGCAGCAGTGCATGAAGCAACCAGGCTGGAATCACCGCGAGCATCAGCAACACCAGTTCGTAATGCCCCGCCAGATAGTACTCCCAGCAGGAAAGCATGCTGACAACAGACCAGAACAACAACAATCCCGCCCTCAACAGCGGTGGCAAGAGATAGGTATTCATTCCGCCAGGCTCCTGACCACTGTCATCATATCCTCAATCCGTTTTTCAGCTGCTTCCAGATCTTCCCGCTGTACCGCCTGTGGGGCATACACCAGAGGCAAACCCGCCAGATCCATTTCTGGCAAACCCAGTGCATCGGAAATATCGGCATTCAGCAGTACCACATCATCCACGGTGGCAATCGGCATAATGACAGCAACCATTTTGTGATTCACACGATAAGCGCTGTAATGCCTCGGCATGACCGACTTCAAGGCGGCCGCCAGGCGGGGGATATCCAATACATCACAGTCCGGCTCAGGCAGGCGAAAACACAACACAACCAGGCCAGTATTCCCCCGATCAGCACGACTGATTTCCCGAGCCAGCTCCACTTCCATACGCTTCAGGTTATAGAGCTGTGACTCTCCGTCACCACTGCGCCCTTCGATATGGGAATCATCCAGTTGACGCTGACGCCAAGCCAGCAGCAGTGCCAGCCAACAGGCGGCTATGAAGCTGCCAAGATAGGGCCACACCGGTGTCATTGGAGGCAGCAAGGTCATGCTCACCAGCAGCGTAATGCCCAACAGCGCGATCATCAGAAGCACCAGATACCAGGACACCAGCAGGGTCAGTACAACAGGCAAGGCCAGGCCTTCCCAAGCCAGCTGTTGTTCCCATACCCAGCCATAACCGACCGCGATAAAAGTGAGCGCGGCGGCGGTTTTCTGGACAGCCGCACGCAGGGTCACACGGCATTCAATCTGGGCCAGAACAGCCGTCGCCAGAACAGCCATTGCCGCAAACAGTATCAGCACATTGCCAACCGCCAGATCCAGCCACAGCCGCCCGATCGACAACGCCACCCACAACACGGCTCCACTACACATCAACCAGATGTCGGTGCGACTCAAACGCAGTACTGACGGGGTTCCCTTTAATGCCATGGATCTCTCACTCGATGCCTCTCTATCTGATCGGGCTTGGTGTATACTGGCCCGCTTTCACGGTTACAACTCTCGCCAGGTATTTTCAATGGACGTAAATCAGTACATGCAGCAATTGGGTCAGCAGGCTCGCGCTTCTGCGACTGCCATGGCTCGTGCATCGACCGATAACAAAAACAAAGCGCTGATTGCCATCGCCAGCGATATTGAACAACAGCGCGAAGCCCTTCACCAGGCCAATGCGGCTGATCTGGACAACGGCAAAACCAAAGGTCTGGACGATGCGCCGCTGGATCGTCTGGAACTGACTGACGCCCGTATCGATACCATGATCGAAGGCCTCCATCAGGTTGCCAGCCTAGCCGACCCGGTAGGCGAAATTACCGACCTCAGCCGTCGTCCCAGCGGCATTCAGGTCGGCAAAATGCGTGTACCTCTGGGAGTTATCGGCATCATCTATGAAAGCCGCCCGAATGTAACCATTGAAGCAGCAAGCCTGTGTCTGAAATCCGGTAACGCCACCATTCTTCGTGGCGGCTCGGAAGCGATTGCTTCCAATCGCATGCTGGCCGGTTGTATCCGTAACGGCCTCGCCGCTACCGGCCTGCCGGTTGATGCGGTTCAGGTTGTTGAAACCACCGACCGTGCGGCAGTTGGCCAGCTGATTACCATGCCAGAATACGTTGACGTCATCATGCCTCGCGGTGGCAAGGGCCTGATCGAGCGCATCAGTGCTGAAGCCAAGGTCACTGTGATCAAACATCTGGACGGTATCTGCCACGTGTTCATCGACGAACACGCCGACAGCGCCAAAGCGGTCAACATCGCGATCAACGCCAAGACCCACCGCTACGGCACCTGTAACACCATGGAGACCTTGCTGATTCACCGGGCAGTCGCCAATGAATTGCTGCCAGAACTGGCATCCGCTTACGGCTCACTGGGCGTTGAACTGCGTGGCTGTGACGCCAGCCGTGCCATTGTGAACGATATGCTGGCGGCCACCGATGCCGACTGGGATACCGAATATCTGGCACCGATTCTGTCTGTCCGGGTGGTTGATTCCATTGATCAGGCGATTGAACACATCAACCGCCATGGTTCACATCACACAGACAGCATCGTCAGTGAGAACTACACCAACACCCAGCGCTTCCTGATGGAAGTCGATTCCAGCTCTGTCATGATCAACGCATCAACCCGTTTCGCCGACGGTTTCGAGTACGGTCTGGGCGCCGAAATTGGTATCTCAACTGACAAGATCCACGCTCGTGGCCCCGTTGGACTGGACGGTTTGACCTCACAAAAATACGTGGTACTGGGTAACGGAGAAGTGCGCAAGTAATGGCCACCTCTCGCCAAGCTCACTGGGCTATTCTCGGCGGCACGTTCGACCCGGTTCACATCGGTCACCTGCGCATTGCCCTGCAATTGCGCGGAGCCGGGTTTGACCGGGTATTGATGATGCCCAACCGGATTCCGCCCCACCGCCCGTCGCCGCAAGCCAGTACCGAACAACGACTGGATATGCTGCGTCTGGCCACACAGGATCTCGATGGCATTGAAATCAGTGACATTGAATTGCGCCGGGATGATTGCAGCTACAGCGCCATTACGCTGGAGCACCTGAAAGAAGAACAGACCGATACGGCCTTCACCTGGGCCATGGGGACCGATGCCTGGATCAGCTTTGATCGCTGGTTCCGAGCAGAAGACATCCTCAAGCTGGCCAACCTGCTGGTGATCAATCGTCCTGGTGAACGTCAGACCATGGCGCATTGGCAACAACAACAGTGGCTGAACCGCCAGGCGTCACTGGAAGAATTGCTGACGAGCTCAGCAGGCCGTATTTGCCAGCAAACCTGGCCGGGGCTGGATATATCGGCAACCGGCTTGCGCCACGCCATTGAGCAAGGCGACAATATCCAATTCCTGACGCCGGATTCGGTGCTGGAATACCTCAATCAACATCAACTTTATCGAAACAACTGAATGCAAACAGACCAACTCAAGTCTCTGGTAGTCGAAGCACTGGATGATATGAAAGCCCAGAACATCACCGTTCTGGACGTTCGTGGCCGTACTTCCGTCACGGATTACATGATCATCGCCACCGGCACCTCAAGCCGCCACGTCGCTGCCGTCGCAGGGAACGTTGAGGAAAAAGTGAAGAAAGCCGGCCTGCAACCGAACGGCACAGAAGGCCGTTCTGCATCCGACTGGGTTCTGATCGACCTGTTCGATGTGGTCACTCACATCATGACGGATCAGGCACGCCACTTTTACGATCTGGAACGCCTTTGGGGTGAACCGGAACCTCAGCAAGCGGAGCATAAAGGCAAGGTATGAAGCTACGCCTGCTGGCCGTCGGAACTCGCATGCCTTCCTGGGTAACCGACGGATACCAGGAGTACGCCAAACGCCTGCCTCACGATTGTGCTCTGGAGCTGATCGAAATCACGCCGGGTCATCGCAGCAAAAGCAGCAACGCAGCCAAAGCCATGCAACAGGAAGCCGATGCACTGGCCAAAGCCATTCGCCCCAATGACCACGTCGTTGCTCTGGATGTACTGGGCAAGCCCTGGTCCACCGAGCAGCTGTCCGGGCACCTGGCTGACTGGCGGATGAGCGGCAATGATATTGCGCTGATTATTGGCGGGCCCGATGGAATCAGCCCGGAACTGTTGTCTCGCGCTCGCCAACGCTGGTCTCTGTCTGCACTGACCCTGCCACACCCACTCGTACGGGTGCTGGTCGCAGAACAAATCTATCGCGCCTGGACCCTGATTCAGGGCCACCCCTACCACAAGTGAGGCCAGCATGTGGGAGCACGCCTTCCGAAACAAGACCGCCGAGCTGAGTCTGTTCCGGCAACGTGCTGCCGTACTTGGCATCATCGTGTTGCTTCTGCTGATGGTGTTGGGTTGGCGCATGGGCCATCTCCAGATCACCCTCTACGATACCTACAAGAACCTGTCTGAAAACAATCGCATCAAGATCAATCCCATTGCTCCCAAGCGAGGACTGATCTTTGACCGTAACGGCGAGCTGCTGGCCGAAAACACGCCGTCTTACAGCCTGACACTGGTTCCCGAGCGGGTGGAAGACCTCGAAGCCACGATTGACTATCTCGATAATCTGATTGGTATCTCGGAACGCAACAAGGAACAGTTCAATCGCCGTATGAACTACCGCCGACGCCCCTACGAACCCGTGGTTCTGAGGCATCGCCTGTCCGAAGAAGACATCGCCAGGGTTCTGGTCAACCGGGTCTATCTGCCGGGGGTTGACGTCAAAGGGGAGCTGGTTCGCTCTTATCCTCAGGGAGACACCTTCGCACACGTGCTCGGCTACGTCGGACGCATCAACCAGCGAGAGCAGCACAAGATCGACTCCGACCCGGAAACCCGCAAAAACTACAGTGGCAGCCAATACATCGGCAAACTCGGTGCCGAGAAATTTTACGAAGATCGTCTCCACGGTCAGGTCGGTTATCAAAAAGTTGAAGCCAATGCCCGTGGTCGAACTCTGGGCATTCTGGAACAGCAGAACCCCAGCCGGGGAGAAGACATTACCTTACATCTGGACAGCCGCATGCAGCGTCTGGCCAAGCAGGAAATGGAAGGTCGTCGTGGCGCCGTGGTGGCGATTGAAGTCAAAACCGGCGGCATACTGACGTTGTACAGCAACCCCAGCTTCGACCCCAATCTGTTCGTCACCGGGATCTCGCACACCGACTACAACAGTCTCCGTGACGACCCCGACCTGCCGTTGTTCAACCGCGCCATTCGTGGCCGCTACCCACCGGCATCAACCCTGAAACCCTTCATAGGACTCGGGATTGTCGACACCGGGATCAACAGCTGGAAACACGCGATTAACGATCCCGGCTGGTTCCAGCTCCCCAATGACAACCGCATCTACCGCGACTGGAAGCGGCAAGGACACGGCAAGGTGAATATGGAAAAAGCCATTGTCGAGTCCTGTGACGTGTATTTCTATGATGCGGCTGTACGCATGGGAGTCGACCATCTGTCGCCTTTCCTCGGCCAGTTCGGCTTCGGCCGCAATATGGCGCTGGATATCAATGACGCCCTGTCCGGGTTGTTGCCAAGCCGGGACTGGAAACGCCAGAAGCACAAGTCGTACTGGTACGCTGGTGACACCGTGAACCTCGGCATCGGCCAGGGCTTTATGCTGGCAACACCATTACAACTGGCCACAGCCACCGCTGTGATGGCCAACCGTGGCAAATGGGTCGTGCCCAGGCTGATCGCTGCACACAATGATGTTCCAGAAGATGTCCCTCATGGTGATATCCCGGACATTCAACTGAACGATGACGACAACTGGGACAAGATGTTCGAGTCCATGCGCAAGGTGATCGCCGGCCACAATGGTACCGCCCGAGGCTTGCAGGCGCGGCTTGAGTTCCCAATTGCAGGCAAAACAGGCACAGCCCAGGTGGTTGGCATCAAACAGGATGAAAAGTACGACTCGGCAGCTCTGAAAGAGCGCCTTCGAGATCACGCACTCTTTATCGCATTTGCGCCGGTCGACGATCCACAAATTGCCTTGGCTGTGATTGTCGAGAACGGCGAATCAGCCGGGCGCACCGCGGCGCCAATTGCCCAGACCCTGATCAACTTTTACCTCGGAGGCGCGCAAGGCTAATGCGGGGGACTGATTACAAACGCACGCTGGGCCAGGGAAACCACAAGGGATTCAGCCGCAGTCATGCTTTTTTTGCTCGAATCCACCTCGATCCCTGGTTGCTGTTTTTGTTGATAACGCTGGCCGCAACCGGCCTGTCAATTCTCTACAGCGCCAGTGGTCAGGAGATGGGCATGGTCAAACGTCAGGCCATCCATTTTGGCATTGGCTTCACCGCCCTGATTATCTGCGCACAAATTCCACCCAGAACATTCCAGCTGCTGGCCCCTTGGGGCTATCTGTTTGGCTGTATCGCATTGATTGGGGTTCTGGTAAGCGGTGTCGGTGCCAAGGGGGCACAACGCTGGCTGGAAATTCCGGGTCTGCCACGATTTCAGCCCTCGGAAACGGTCAAGCTGGTCTTGCCCATGATGGTGGCCTGGTACATGGCGAGAAATCCGACTCCCCCGCCGCTGTCGGTTCTGGCCAAAGCTGCTTGTATCATCCTGCTACCCACGGCATTGATTCTGAAACAGCCTGATCTGGGAACCTCTTTGCTGATCAGTGCTTCCGGCATCATGGTGCTGTATTTTGCCGGTATGTCATGGCGCCTGATTGGCACCCTGATAGGAACCGCTGCTGCGTGTGCTCCCTTGATGTGGTTCTTCGTCATGCATGACTACCAAAAGCAGCGAGTACTCACTTTTCTAAACCCTGAAAGCGACCCCCTCGGCTCCGGCTGGAACATCATTCAATCCAAAATCGCCATTGGCTCCGGCGGTATTGATGGCAAAGGTTTCTTGCAGGGAACTCAATCCCAGTTGGAGTTTCTACCCGAGAGCCACACGGATTTCATTATTGCAGTGCTGGCCGAAGAGATGGGGCTGATTGGTGTACTACTCTTACTGTCGTTGTATCTGGCAATCATTGCCCGCTGTCTGATGCTATCGGCCCACAGTGAAACACTGTTTGGACGATTGCTGGCAGGCAGTTTGTCAGCTACGTTTTTCACCTATGTATTTGTCAACATCGGTATGGTCAGCGGCATCCTGCCCGTTGTGGGCGTGCCCTTGCCGATGGTGAGTTACGGCGGCACCTCCGTCGTCAGCTTGTTGGTGGCGTTCGGCCTGATCATGTCGATGGCAACCCACCACAAGCGCTGAACCGGAACTAAAAAAGGAAGCAAATATGAGAATCCGTACTGCGGCAGCTCTGGTGTTCTGTTTGGCCGGAAGCCAGCAAACTGCCTGGGCCGGCTATGATAGCCACCCCAAATTCGAACAGTTTGCCACCGAGCTGGAAAAGGAATATCAGATTCCCCCCGAAGAAGCCAAGCGCTGGCTGGCGCAATCCAAGCGTCTGAATTCGGTGCTGGAAGCCATTTCTCGTCCAGCAGAACGTACACTGCAATGGGATCGTTATCAGGACATATTCCTGACCCAAAAACGCATTCAGGGCGGCAAGAAATTCCTCAAAACACACGCTGCCTTGTTGGCAAAAGCCGAACAGGAGTACGGCGTTCCGCGTGAAATCATCACCGCTATTATTGGTGTCGAGACCTTTTATGGAACCCGTCAGGGCAGCTATCGGGTACTGGATTCACTGGCCACGCTGGCATTTGACTATCCCAAGCGCCCCTTGTTCTGGAAGCAGCTCAAGGCCTTTTTTGCCATGACCCGGGATGAAGGTCTGGATCCGGGCAAGATCAAGGGCTCCTATGCCGGTGCCATGGGTTACGGCCAATTCATCCCGACCAGTTTTCTGGCCTACGCGGTCGATGGCGACAACGATGGCAAACGCGATCTGTGGAATAACCCGGCAGACGCCATTGCCAGCGTGGCCAATTATTTCAAACGCCACGGTTGGCGCACTGACGAACCAGTCACTCAGCGTGTCCGTGTTCAGGGCAGTGCTTACGAGCCACTGGTGAATGACAATCGCAAGCCGAAATGGACAGCGGGCCAGTTAATCGACAAAGGGGTTTCCTTCACTCAAGAAGGTGGCGATTTACAGCGTCCCGCCAACCTGATCCGTCTTCAGGGCAAACAGGGGGCGGAATTCTGGCTGGGTGAATACAACTTCTACGTAATCACCCGCTATAACCACAGCCGCATGTACGCCATGGCGGTGTACCAGCTCAGCAAGGCATTGAGTGAATGAAGAAGTACGCCACTCTGGCCGGGGTTGCTCTACTGGTCACTGCTTGTTCTGATCGTTATCAGCACGATCAGGACTTCAAGCCACCTGAACCGCCCCAAACGGTTCAGGCCCAGCAGCCAACACCGCGTTCTGAGCCATTAAGTGTCAGCGGCAATGACCGCACTTACCGGGTTCGGGGAGAAACCTACTGGGTACAATTCAACCCGGAGCTGAATCAAACTGAACACGGTATTGCCTCCTGGTACGGCATGAAATTCCATGGACACGCAACATCCAGCGGTGAGATCTACGACGTCTACCAATACACGGCGGCCCACAAGACGCTCCCTTTGCCCAGCTATGTCAAAGTCACGCGACAAGATAATGGCAAAAGCGTGGTGGTGAAGGTAAACGATCGAGGTCCATTTCATGAGGGGCGAATCATTGATTTGTCTTATCAGGCTGCGAAGCACATCGGGCTGGACAGAGATGGCACCACAGACGTCACCGTCACCCTGCTGGCCGCTCCCATGAGTTACTCGGAACGCTGGATTCAGATCAGTGCCTTGTCCAATCCCAAAGCTGCCAGAGAGCAGCAAAAGCAAGTCCAAAGCCTGATTGACCAGGCACGCTGGCCGGTTCAGGTGCATGTTCGCCAGCAAAATGGCCAGCAATTGCACAAGGTTCGTATCGGCCCCGTTCCTGAAGGAAAGGAACTGCAAAAGTTGCTTCAAACACTGGATCGAAACAACTTCCGTAACGTCGCCGTATTGGCTTCCCACCAGCTGTGAGTGCTCAGCGGCGAATTCCGGAACCCGTATTTGCAACCACCATGTTCTGAAAATGGCCGCTGATAACGGCCATTTGAACCCGTTCAATACAAAAGTCCACGCGCAACGAAATTTCTGAGTGATTCTGATATCAGATAGCCGATACCTTCGAATCGCTTAATTCAGGTTTCAGATATCCCACGGGTGCCGTCATTTAAACCGGCCGTTCATACAATACGGATATAGACGAGAGCTTCTTGCTGAACCGTTAAAAAGCAGACGGAAAAACTGCAAACGAAAAATAAAAAAGCGGGCCTTATTCGTAAGAATAGGCCCGAGGCAGGGGTACTCAACGCAGAAAAAGGTTGGCCTGGTGATTCAGGCCCCTGACTCCGGCTGGCAGCGCGCCAGAGCCAGTACTACAAACTTGCTGGCTTATTCTCCACCAGTGCCGTGCTTGCTGATATCTTTTTTGATGGCGACATAGACACCACCGAAAAATGCAACAGTGAGACCAACAATAAGGAGACCTGAAAATACTACTTCGTCCATAAACATGGCTGTTACCTCGCGCTTCTGACGGGTTGGCTACATTCGTTTAACTTGGGTTCACTGTATCAGCATCAACCATATGCAAATTGACTCATATCAAATCGGCTTTTTGAGATTGCAACGTGACCAACCGCCATTGATTCATATCAACCGTTTAATTCAAATGAGTACTTCTGGTTTATTAATTGCTTTTGCCAAAAGATCCACAGGCACTCGCCAATATCCAGCGCGTCAAATCTCACGTCTGATTAATGGCCCGGTACGTTAACTGGTCACCACACTTTTCGAGATGAATTGGGCTAGACTTGGAAAGCGATTTTCATTCACGCCATCAGGGACAGAAACGTCAGGAATGACACGGGAGGGCATCCATGCACCACCGCAACTTC
Organism: Oceanospirillaceae bacterium; assembly: GCA_002723385.1. GTDB lineage: Bacteria > Pseudomonadota > Gammaproteobacteria > Pseudomonadales > Oceanobacteraceae > Oceanobacter. Next base: position 12,958 of record PBNY01000006.1, read on the forward strand.
GCCTTGGCCACCGCCACGCTGGTCGGTTTGCTCAACTACTCGCCTGCGGCATTTTCTGCTGCCGACTCTCCACCTCCTGATGAAACCGGCCTTTCCCTGGGCGCACTCACGTCAGAACTGGAATCCATGCTGGTCCAGAAACAGTTCAGTCAGGCCTATGCACTGGCCCACAAGAACCTGGATGCTGCCGAGGGAGAGCCTGACTTTGACTTCCTGCTCGGGCTGGCAGCGCTGGAGGCAGGACATACTGACGAAGCCCTGTTTGTCTTCGAGCGTCTGAATGCATCCTCTCCAGCAAACCTCAGATACCAGTTTGAACTGGCCAGATGCCATTTTTTACTGGGTAATTTCCCCCAGGCAGACGCACTGTTTGCCGGGCTGGCAAAAAACGATTTACCCGATGATATCCATCAGACGGTCAAGCGATATCAACGCCAGATACATCGACAATCACGCTGGCAAAAGCCTTCCTGGTCGGTATCGCTGGCGGCATCCGCCGGCTACGACACCAACACCAATACGGCCACCGATGAAGACCGAATCGATGTTCTTGACGGCCAATTCACGGCGGTTCTGAGCGATGAACAACAATCCCTGTCGTCCGGATACTATCGCCTGGCGGGCACTGGCCGGTTTATGCAGCCGTATTCCAAAAATCACCAACTGGAGCTGACCCTGTCCGGTAGCAAGAAGGATAATGCCGGAACCGACAAATACGATCTTGATTCCGTATTGTCTGATCTGGAGTACCGATATCGCTACGGCAAAAGCCAGATCTTTCTGGGTGGCCACTATCAATTCTATTGGCTGGGACGCGAAGGGCTGCAATCCCGCTGGCAAGGCCGCACAGGTCTTTACTATTCGCCATCCAGCCTCTGGCAACATCGCGTCACAATATCGCTCAACGGACGCGATAACCGCCTGAACGACGAACTCGACAACTGGTATCCCGAACTGTCACTGGAAACCCGCACTCTGGTTGCCACCGTCATTGCTTCGGCGAGGCTGCTTGCAGCACTGGATCAGGACGACGAACCGCTGGCCAGAGACGTCTATGGCGGTGATCTGTCACTGGGTTATCAGTGGTCTGAGCGGGAACAACTGCNGCTGATGCTGCAATATCGATTGTCGGATTATCACCAGCCGCAATCCGACAACAGTCTGTTTTCGCCCGGTGAAGCACGCACCGAGCACCTGTCACAAATCAGCTTGAAACATAACTATCACCTGTGGTCTGTCATCAGTTTGCACGCTCACTACAGCTACATCCGCAACCACAGCACGATCCAAATTTACCAGTATGACCGCAGCTTGATTGAGGCCGGTCTCAGCGTCAGTTTCTAGGAGGTGATTCATGCACCAGTCCCAATACGGTTTCGGTCTGAACATCGCCACTCTGCCCACAACTCGGCCCACAGCCACTTTGCCGATTGCAATGCTGACCTGCATACTTCCCGTGGCGCTGGGCATCTCGGCTCCGGCGTGGAGTGATGACACAGAAACTCCATCCCCCGCTGGCAAGGTCATCATGGCACGCGGAGAGGTAGTGGCTGTTCGTCAGCCGGATTCCACCGTGCCACTGAAGCGCCGGTCTCCCATTTATCAACAAGACACCTTGCAAACCGGCCCGGCCGGCAAGGCGCAAGTGCGATTCACCGATGGTGGACTGGTCGCCCTCAAGCCTTCCAGTCAGCTCACGGTGGCGCATTATGAGAGTGCGGAACAAGGCCCGGATGTGGTGATGGACTTGATTGAAGGCGGCTTCCGTACCCTGACCGGAACTCTGGGAAAACAGGGGCCGGACGCCTATCAGGTCAATACTCCGGTTGGCACCATTGGAATCAGGGGAACGCTGTACAGCGCCCTGATGCACAAGGGGGAGCTGCTTTTGGGAACCTGGCAAGGCAGTATTCTGGTGAACACCAGCCATGGAGATTATCTGCTCGGTGCCGGTGCAGACTTCAACTTCGCCGCCATATCCAGCAGCGGATTCACCGGTTTGCTGCAACCACCGATGCAACTTCAGCCGGCCGGGGTGTCATCCGCTCCTTCTGACGATGAGTCCGAAGAAACAGCGGCATCCGAGGAATCAAGCGATGAGCATACTGTCGTTTTAACACCTCTGGAACGAGAGGCAGACGCCGATACCCTGGCCAGGTTCGAACAAGACGATCAACTGGGGGAGGATGACCCCGTTACTCCGGCTCCTGAGCCTGTATCACCGGATTCACGCCTGAGTATGACGGAATACAACCTGTTTATGGCTTCCAACCGTCTCGGGGGGATTGTCACAGGCAGTAGCCTGCGGGTTGGCAGTGTGATTGATCAGGACGAACAGGAACCTATTTTTGTAACGCTGGCGGGTGAGGAAAACCTGGATGTTATCCGCTTTCAGGGTGAGTCCGAACAACGCGAGCAGCCGTCTGAACAACTGGATGTGGAATGGGGCATCTGGACCGGCAGTGATCAAACCCCAATTGAAATTTATCCGGAACGCAATTCAGATCTTCATTCCGATCTGGCTGAGCAATCGATCTGGCTGATGGGCACACCAACCCGAAGCATAGATCTGGATGGATTGACGGGCACGATCAACTTCGCAGGTACAGAAGCCATCGGTTTCAACAGTGCGGGAGCAAGCCTGTCATCCGCATCCGGCAGTTTTGATCTGAACCTGTCCAACGGCGATGTCAGTAATGGGACTTTCAATGCCTCGTTTGGCAACCCGGAATCGGATCAGGCGATGGATCAGTGGGCGCTGGGATTCGATGGTTCCATCCGCGCCGGCGATCTCAACACCGCCGTGGTCGATATCGACATTCAGTCCGGCAGCCATAATGAAGACGCGATTAATCTGGACGAGAGTGCGTTCGAGGGCATTCTGGTTGGCCAGCAAGCAGAAGGCTTCGTAGGCGGTTTTTATCTGATCGATAACGATGGCAACAATGCAACCGGCGCCATCCTGATGGAGCAAAACGTCCGCTGAGAGTCTCCTAGCCCAATTACTTGCTGGTGTGACGGAAACTGCCATCCCAATTCTCGGGAGGATGGCGTTTCCACTCGGCAATCCGCTGGAGATACACCCGATACAACAGACGCTCCGGGTAATGTTGGCTTAATCGAAGAAAACCTTCTTCTGCCACCAGCCAGTTTTGCTCAAAGTACAAATCCAGAGCCTGCTGGTATTCATCCAGCTCTTCCACTTCCGCCTTGCTCAAACAGCCTATGGGACCGATTGGCTCAAACACGTTGACCGGCAGTTCCTTGCCTTTGACCTGAATACGGTCGATATAACGGTACTCAAAATCGTCCGCCAGTTCCCGGGTGCGCTCACCGACCAACAATGACAAACCATAGAATTTCGTCAGACCTTCAAGACGAGACCCCAGGTTCACCGAATCCCCCAAAACCGTGTATGCACGCCGGTAGGCAGAACCCATATCACCGACGTTCATATCACCAGAGTTCAAACCAATCCCCGCCCTGATCGCTGGCCAGCCACGATTCTGGAACTGAGGCTGCAGGTCTTCAACCACCTGATTCAGCGCCAGTGCGGTCGCCACGGCCTTACTGGCGTGCCGTTCATCAGAAACAGGAGCCCCCCAGAACGCCATTACCAGATCACCAACGTATTTGTCGATGGTGCCGTCGTGATCAAAAATGGTCTTGGTTACCGGTGTAAAATAGTGATTCAGCAACTGGGTCAATTCAGCGGCCGACAAATTTTCGGAAATACTGGTAAAAGACCGGATATCACTGAACAGCACCGTCAGCTCCCGGTTTTCACCCGTGAGCTGGTAGGCATCAGGCTCTTCCATCATGTGTTCAATGTGTGCTGGCGGTACGTACTGATCAAAAATGCCTTTCAGACGTCTTCTCGTGTGATTCTCCGTGACGAAGCTGTAGCCGAGATTCAGCAACACCAGCAACAGCGCCAGCATCAACAACCCTGCCAGCGGTAAATCCAGATAGTGATAACGCCATAGCCACAGATTCACCACCAGAATCAGGGACACCATCACCACGCTGCCCAGGATGGCCTTGAATGGGCTGGCACCGGGCAACGATACCGACAGCAGGACTCCCACCAGCATCATAAGACTGAAGGCAGCACCACTGACCCATTCCGGTTGATAGGGAAACCGCTCAGTTAACAATGCATGCAGGATGTTGGCATGCACTTCTACACCCGGATACCGCGCCCCCACCGGAGTGCTCCTCAAATCCGTCAGACCTTGAGCAGAAGTACCGATGAGCACCAGAGCGCCTTCCAGAATCTCTTCAAGTGAACGGTTCGAGGCTTCTCCCTGGAGCTGCCCGGTCAGAACATCGGCTGCTGAAACATAGGGAAAGCTGCCTTCTCTACCCTTGAAAGGCACCAGCACTTGCCCCAGCNCATCGGTTCGAGCCATGTGTCCCTTGATCCCCAGATACCGCGGTACTTTCCAGCCCCCGACATCCACTTCANCAGCCACCAGCTGAAAATCGAACAGGTAAGTCATCGCCATCGCCAGTGACAGCGACGGGTACAAATGATCCTGATAACGGATCACCAGAGGAGAGCGGCGAATGATGCCGTCCTCATCACCGAAGGTGGAAACAAACCCGCCGGATGCCGATGCCGCCATCAACTCGGGCACCGCCGAGGAGTAACCCGGCATGGTGATGTAGGAAGTCGGATGCTCGGAAGACAGTGCTGATATTGCTCCCGGCAAGGTACCGGACTGCAATGCCTGATCCGGCTGAAAGAAAATCCCCAGAACCACATCAATATTCGACATGGCATCGGCAAGTTGCCGCTCGCCATTGAGGCGAAGGGAGGTCGCTTCAGAGGATAGGCCGGCGCTTGCGATTGCCTGCGATATATCCGCAGCAGGAACATTGATTTGCCTGGCCAACAACTTGAGGGGATCTTGCTCATGCTCGGCAAACACAACATCAAAACCGACAACAACAGCCCCCTGGTTGGCCAGCTGATTCACCAGGTTGGCCAACACTTGACGACGCCATGGCCACTGGCCGACGGATGCCAGAGAGGCTTCGTCAATATCGACAATCACGATGTTAACGTCGGATTCCGTTTGCTCACCTTGCAGTGGCACGGCATTGAAACGCCAGTCGTAATACAGCAGTTCCAGGCGTTCCAGCCAAGGTCCCTGATGGCTCTGAAAAGAAGCCAGAATAGACAGCGCAGCCGTCAACAAAATGCCAACAAACTGCGCTGTATGTTGTCCGTTCCAAAACGTCTTGAACATGTGTTATCCGCTCCGTGAGCATTAATAACACGCTAGCACACATGCACCAATTCAAGACATTGACGAGCAGAATTAGCCCGAAACGATGCGTCCCCGGTAAACACGAGTGGACGTTCCGATGCGTGAACGATCATCAATCAGCTGAGTGGCGCCGCGATAATTACGCCCAGGCAAGTCCTGTGCTGGGGGTTCCTGAGTTGGCAGAAATTCCTCGATCAGAGCTAGTAAATCCTCACTTACCCCGCTCTTCACCAAGTTTCTGAGGTCATCCTCCAGCGTTGGAGAATCGTAGTGAATAGCGCATCCCTGCTCATCTTTTGCTATGCGTTTGATCTTTTGCAGCAGGGCAATACTGTGGCGATTGAATTCAACCATGAGGTCTTCTCCGTATGCTTGATACATAGAGAGAAGCAACGCTCATACCAAAGTGCGCAATGTAGACGAAGATGCTTGTCCTCGACGCTCAAGTTCATCTTCGATGATGGAAATAAACTGTGTCGCAACGGCATCCCAGCTCAGACTTTCTGCCTTGATACGCGCCTGACGTCCGAGCTGGGAAATGTCAGACGACAGCAAGGATTCCAGTGCCTCGATAAAAGCATCGTCGTTATCGACCTCTGCAACCACGCCTTCAGACCCCGACTCTACAAACTTGTGTGCTGCCGCCATATCGAACGCCACCACTGGCAGGGCACTGGCCATGGCTTCCAGAGTTACCAGGCCAAAAGTTTCAGTTACGCTGGGAAAAACAAAGGCGTCCGCTGAGGCAAAGTATTGGGACAGCGTCTCTCCGGTTTGAACACCGGCAAACTCAATTTCCGGATGCTCTTTTTCCAGAGAGTCTCTTAACGGGCCATCTCCAACCAGTACAAATTTGAGTTCCGAGTTAGCCGCACGAGCTTTCTCATAGGCTGCTATTGCCAATGGAATATTTTTCTCTGCTGCAATACGTCCGACATACAGCAGTACTTGCTGATCCGGTGTTACCCCCCAGGACTCGCGCAAGGTTTCCGAACGTTTTTGGGGCGAAAACAAATCACAATCTACACCATGGGGCAGTACCTGAACCCGTTCAAATGCTTCCTGTTGCAGCAAGTCGGCAATCTCGTCCGACGGCACCAGCGTACCGCCGGTTCGATTATGGAATCGACGCAGCCAGCTCAGGGTCAGGGTCTTGATCCAACCCAGGCCGTAGTAACTGCTGTAACGATGGAAGTTGGTATGAAACGCACTCAGCACCGGAATTTTGCGGCGCATGGCCACCTTCAAACCGGAATTACCCAACAGGCCTTCAGTCGCCAGATACACCAGGTCCGGTTTGAAACTGTCCCATGCAGCTTCAATTCGACGCCTGGACGGCAAACCCATTTGCAGCTCCGGGTACATCGGAATGGTGATACCAGGACAACCAATCTCTTCAACGACGGGAGTCCAGGCCGAGCGTGGGCGGGTACGGATCAACTGAATCGCAACCCCCTGCCTGACTAAAGCATCAATCAAATGACGCAGTGAAATAGCCACACCATTTACATCGGGTACGTAGGTTTCAGTAACAATACTGATTTTTCTAGGGGTCATTCTGGTGAGTGGCTCTGAATCAAATTTCGCCAGTGTGCCACCTCTGTGGTGACATTTTCATGAACCGGCAATGACGGGAAAATGACGTTGCTGATGATATGACGCAGATAAAACATCGTTCATCGACAGCTGTTCGAGGCATCAGATGATAATGACAAAGTAAACAGGCCAGGACTGAAGCCGAAATTATGACGCTGGTCTAACTTCGATTAACGGTGAAGTAAAACAGATCCGAAAGACTGGGCCCGATGGAAAATCGGGCCAATCAACCCGGAGGCAAAGCAGAACAACAGGATTAATGACAAACAGCAGCGGATTCCGAACCTTCCACTTCAGGTTCCAGTTTGGCCAAACGATAACGCAACTGGCGCGGAGTCAGACCCAGAATGCGGGCTGCCATGGTTTTATTACCGTTGCACTTGCTGATTGCCGCGCGAATGTCTTCCAGCTCGTCGCCTTTTACACGCTGATAAGGGCGGGCATACAATGTCTTGAAGTTAGGCACCACCTGAGTCGCTAACACCTGTGCGATCTGCGCCCCGAGACAGCGAACCCAGTGAGTATCCACTCTGGCCAAATCAGCACCGCGTAAATCCATCACCAACACCGCCAGAACTGACTGGCGCATGATCAGCGGCACCAGCAAACAGCGATCCTGACGCGTCAGCTGACCGTGCAAGTGATCAAAACGCTCGGCTCGATCATTGGTTTCCTTGATCACCAACCATTCCAGGGATTCAAACTGGCGACACAAAGCGTGCTGGACCGCGTAACTGTAGACGCCGTTATCAACACCGGTAGAAGAATACTGAGCCTTGAAGCGGCTTGGGGAGTCTGGCAATGCGATGGAAACATTGCTCAGGTCTGTGTGTTCAGAAACCAGCATCAGCAACCGCTGTACACTGTCTTCATCCTGATAACGCCCCTCGACGATTTCAGTCAAATCAGACAGCCACTCGGAAGCGGCAGATCGGTTGGCAGTTCGGTAATCTTGAATATCAGCGATCTTGTACATGGCATATCCTCCGTAGTTACCATGTATCGAGCAAAGACCGCGCCAAGTGAAAGAATACGGTGTAATAGGCCTGTAAAGCTCACAGATCAGCTATAACCCAACATACTTATGTAAGAAACGCACCAAACAAGAGCAACAAAGCGGACACTTGCTCCAAAACTGCCAAAAAAATTGCCCGACTTTGGATCATGCAACCCCAGGGTCATCATCTCCCAGAAATTCTTTCCGCAACCACAGGGCAAAGTAACGACAGGCATCCTGGCTGGTGAGTATGCCAGCAAGGCGATCCTGCTTGAGAACGATGACGGCATTGCGCCCGTCCTGTGCCATCCCTTGCAACACCACATCCAGGCGTGTGTGCAGGTCAACCTGAGCAAAACGGCGCTGGCACAGATCACCGGCAGTCAAACCTGCTGCATTGTCCAGACCGTGACCCGGCGACTGGGCCAGTTTGATTTCTTCGGCACCGAGGATACCGACAACCCGATGTTCATCCATCACGGGCAAATGGTGACAACCGTGCTCCGACATTAAAGCAACCGCTGTGATTAGAGAAACATCCTCAGTCACGTGTACCGGAAAAGCCGTCATTACTTCGGCTAACGTGGGCATGTGCTTCATTGTTACTCTCCATGCAGATCCAAACCATGTTCAGTCAATGGTGCCGGACAGGCACCGTGGAAATAGAGCGACGGGCAGTGTTGAAAGTCAGACGCCAATACGCCCCAGCGTATCGATAATCTGGCGCACAACCGCAGCCAGGGTGGGATGATCGTTATCGAAGTGAATAACCTGTTCCTTCAGGCCCGCAGCAATATCCGAAGCATCGCCCTGCTCCATGTTCTCGATATCCTGGGCGACTTGCTGCATCAGTTGTTTGGTTTCATTGTCCAGCTCCGGGTGCTCACCCAAAGCCTGATGAAGTGCCTGAAGTTGTTCTTTGATTGCTGTTTCTGGCATATCCAGTCCTCCTGTATGACTCCAGTGTAGCCAAGCTCATCGCCCTACCACAATGCGCCTGCCGGGTCACAAGCGCAACTTCAGGGTAAAACCGTGAGGGGAATCAAAAACTGAATTTTTATAACAGCTTTTCAGAACGAGGATTGGAAGCAGAATTCCATACCGGCTTTTTCAGACAGTCGCCTGAAAGCAGGTTCGTTACCGTGGTCGCCAACGACCACCATCATCAGCGTCGACAAGGGGCTGTGCCGGAAATCCGCCAAGACCTGCCCAAGGCAGTGCAACAAATACATATGGTTACTGCATACTGGTGCCCAGACTTCGTGATGGCCTGACAGTTTCTCCAGCGCTTCTCGAACGAATTGACAGTTTGTCGTCATCGATATCGACGGATCAATATGCACCAGCGTGATGCGGTGATCCATGTCGCTCCCTGACGATGTCTGCAAATGCTCCTGCACAACGTGCCATACCAGGGGATAGATGGAAGTACCAAGCTGATTGTTATTGTTGAAACGCCCGTTCAGTGTCATATGGCGCAAGCGCCACTCCGGGTGACAGTTGACGGGCTGGACAGAGGCAAACGCCACTGCACGTTGTTGATTTGCTTCCATTCGTCCTCCGGGAAGTGAATCGGGCAAGCCGCCCGAGTATCAATTTCCCCGAAGCATCTTTGATGCCAACATCCGAAAAACGCTTTGAACCGCTACGTAACTGGCCCGGATGTAAGCAGATCTCTTTCAAACGTCCATAAACTCCACGATCACGGTCTTGATGATGAAGCCCAACATGCCCAAACCGAGTGCAAAAAACAGAATTGACATACCAAACTTGCCCGCGTTTGAGCGCTTGGCCAAATCGTAAATAATGAACATCATGTAGCCGATCAAAACCGTGATGCCGACCGTCATGGCTATGTTTTCAAATTCTGCGGTACTCATACGTCACCTGATAGAGAGATTCATTCAGAGTTTACTGGGCGCAGAGAATACCAACTCAATGACAAACCGCACAGTGTCAGCCACGCTTTGGAGTACAGGAACACAGCATGTCACGACCTTCGAACACACCTGCAGTGGATTTTGATGTTCTCATCATCGGTGGTGGCATCATTGGAATGGCTATCGCGAGACAGTTATCTTCTCAATACTCCGTGCTTCTCGCGGAACAACATGACCAGTTTGGTACCGAAACCAGCAGCCGAAACAGTGAAGTCATCCATGCTGGACTGTACTACCCCGAAGGCTCTCTGAAAGAACAACTCTGCCTTGCTGGAAAACAGGCTCTCTATGAGTTCTGTGATCGCTACGACGTCCCTTGCCATCGCACAGGTAAACTGATTGTCAGCTCATCCCGCAATCACCCCAAACTCCGACAACTGGAAGTTAATGCAGAGCGATTGTCCATCCCGGTTGAACGTCTGGATCAGTCAGAGCTGGCCGAAACCGAACCGAAGGTACAGGGGGAGGAAGCCCTGTTTTCCCCCACAACGGGAGTGATCGACAGCCACAGTTACCTTCAGCGACTGGAGCAGCAGGCCTGCACGAACGGTGCCCTTATAATGGCCCAAACCCGATACATCAGTGCAGTGGACAGTGGCTCAAGCTGGTCTGTTGAACTGAATACACCAGACGGGGCAACGAAGATACAAACCCGCTGCGTCATCAATGCGGCCGGACTGAACAGTAGCCGGATTGCCGCTGATTTCGGT
>PBNY01000007.1 GCA_002723385.1 Oceanospirillaceae bacterium
GCTTCGAAGCATTGCCCAGAAAGGCTATGACGTAGGGTTTGGTGCCAAGAAGCACTTTGCTTCGTATGACATCATTGAAAAAGCGCCGGGGTTGATCAGCTTTCTATCAATGGCCTTTGGCATCATCTCTTTGGCGGTAGAAAATTCACCGACCAAATTGATCTCTTCCGGTTTTGTCGTGCTAGGGGTAATTGGACTTTATGTCAGCATGTGCGACCACGAAAAATCAGAGTATGAGCAGTGCGGCGTTGCTTTAACGAAGCTTTTTAATGAATTGAAAGCTTTGTATTTGAATGTGAAGGCTACGGATGAACAGGCAGATTTCTCTGATTTAGCAGCAAAACTATCGGAGCTGGAAAGCAAATATTATGACTCCTGCATGAGCAAACAAATCCTCTTGAGCAACTGGTACGCACACTACAAGTTCTTTTGGGAACACCAGATAGACTGGATTGATGAACAACTGAAGTTCGGACTTTTTAGAGACAAAGTTCCTCTATCGTTGTGGTTTGTGTTGCTCTGTACCCTGAGTGCTCTCGGATACTTCTGGTTCCAGAATGATGTCGTTGAGTTGTTCTGCTCTACTATGAAATAACCACTTCCCGCGAGAAGCCCTAAAAAGAATGGTGCTAAATCAGGGGGGAGTATTGCAGCTGGATCTCAGACTTTCGCGGATAACCCCGCTTTCAGAATTTTTGTAACGGCGGTATCCGCTCCCCATTATACAAGGATTGTTTATGCCTTCTGAAAATGCCAAACAACTTGCATCTCTTTGGAATGAATTCCGGGAACGTTGGCCTTTGGAAAATCTCCAGAATATGACACTGGAACAGTACAACTCTCAGGGTGATGTGGACTCTTTTTGTTACTGGATTGAATCCAGGGCCGAAAAGCTGGGATCAATTTGGGGTGGTTCTGCATTCAAGTTTGGCGTGTATTCACGCAAAGACACAACAGCTAAAGAAGACAGTGCCGGTCGTTGCTATAACGACCAATATGGCTGGTTAAAGAAATACGGTGACTCTCCTGAAGCAGCATTTAAGGCCGTGCGTACTGAAGTTGTGAAGGTTGCAGAGGCCGCTGCGGCAGGAAACTTACAGGTAGTTCAGCAAGCCAACCTTGGTGAAGTCATCCGTTGGAAGCTGGCATTTATTTATCAGAACTCACAAGAACCGGAAGTCATTCCCATCTACAAACTATCTGTACTTCGCGCTTTGCTTGATGACCCCAAAGTCTCGGCAGTTGAAGCTCACAAGCGTTTGTGTAAAAGGGCAAAGGGTCAGATTCTTGCGGGGGCCGGTGTGTTTGATTATGCCGAGCCTCTTTGGAGTGAGGGGATTGAGAAGTTGGAACGTCTTAATCTTACTACGGACACCGCAAAGAACTTTTTGGATTCTTATAGTGATTGGAATGCGTTAAAGCCAGCAACTGAGCTTCTTGTCGGGTATCTCACGCCGGATGAACAGCCGCTTGCTTTGAGGCTGAAAGAAAAGAATGTTCAGTTGATTCTGAAGCCGGGTGATTGGCAGGCCAAGGTATCCAGCTCTACCGTCAAGTTAAGAACCGCTTATTACCTCAGTGATGAGTTAATTGATGACCCAGTTGCAGAGAAGTTGGGCCTTGCGGGTCAGGAGTTGGTTTTGGCTACTGTAAATTCAATGACTGAGCTGGATGCCTTGTGTCGAGTGTATGACGACTCAGATGCGGAAGCTTCGGATGTAGGGCGCACGTCAACCTCGTTAAATCAGATTCTTTATGGCCCACCGGGAACAGGTAAAACCTACAGAACGACAGAGTTGGCTGTACAGATTGCCGACCCTGAAGGCTATAAAATTCTGGCTGCCGGTTTGTCGCCTACGGAGCGCAGGCAAGCCATCAAAGCCAAATATGATGATCTTGTAAAACATGGGCGAATCGATTTTGCCACTTTCCATCAGAGCTTTTCCTACGAAGACTTTATTGAAGGTATTCGGGCGGAAACTTCTGAAGATGGCTCTGGCCTTGAATACAAGGTGGTTGATGGTGTTTTCAAACGTATTGCTGATCTGGCTGACAAAACCATTGGTGGAGCGAGTTCTCTTGGACTGGCCGAGTCGCCGACGATCTGGAAGATTTCCATTGGCCGTCGTGACGAACACGACATGCGAAACCGTTATCTGGAGGCAGGACAAGCAAGAATTGGATGGAACAATGCGGGTGACTTGTCTATTGCTCTGGATGAGCGTGACAAAGGCAACCAGGACTACTGGAAAAGCCTGACTGGCCCGAATCACAATGTGCTAAATGATTTCAGCGAGAACATGAAGGTTGGTGATGTACTGCTGTGTTTCAAGGACCAGTTTACTGTCAGGGCCATTGGTGTTGTTACGTCTGACTATCGTTTTGATCTTGCGGCTGATCAGAGTGGTTATCGAGATTATGCCCATATTCGTGATGTTAGCTGGATGGTGAAAGACATCAGTCTGGACGTACGTAGCCTGAACGCTGGCAAGCGCATGGTGCAGAAAACTCTCTATCCCCTTGGGCGTATAAGTTGGAAATCCCTAGTTGCTGAAGTGAAGCGTCAGGGCATTCACTTACCGGGTGTTGGTGAATCGGAAGCATTCAGGCCATCACCAAACCACGTAATCATCATTGATGAAATTAACCGTGGTAACACGGCTCGTATCTTTGGCGAGCTGATCACCTTGTTGGAACCAGACAAGCGGAAAGACGGTTCTGATGAACGTACCGTTGTATTGCCGTACTCCAAAGAGTCTTTCACCGTTCCTTCAAACCTGTATGTGATTGGCACCATGAATACCGCTGACAAGTCGCTTGCGCAGCTAGATTTGGCGTTACGTCGTCGCTTTGAGTTTGTAGAGGTTATGCCAGATGCCTCTCTTCTGGAGGGCGTGGCGGTTCATGGAGTCTCCATGCAGAATCTGCTACAAACCGTCAATGACCGCATTGAAGTGCTGCTGGATCGGGATCACCTAATCGGCCACAGCTACTTTTTGCTGCTGAAGTCCGCTGACGATGAGTCATCCAGAATCGACATGTTGGCGGATATTTTTGAGAAACGAGTGATTCCGTTGCTGCAGGAGTACTTCTTTGCTGATTGGGAAAAGATTGGTTGGGTATTGAATGATGTCACTAAGCCACAAGAATTTCGTTTTGTGCGGCTGGGCGCATCAGAGAACAAGCTCAATCAACTATTCAGTGCAGAGATAGCCGATCAGCTGGCGGATCGTCGGTACAAAATCAATAAGGAAGCATTCAAGGCTCCTGAGGCTTATCAGGGAATTTTTCTGGGATGCCATGAATGATTCAGGTTCGAGAGTACGCTCGTCTGACGACTGACAAGAGCGTTTCTGAGAGCCTGGATTGCGGTGTTGTTTCTGACACCACGCTGGATTGGCTTCAGGAGCTGGCCGCCAGTTGGAAGGGCAGCGACCCGGTTGCATTTATTGATGGTCATCGTTCTCTGAAGCTGGGTAGTCATGTGGGTTTTCTGCAGAGCCCAACAGGGGAGGCCATCGAAATTCTGCCAAAGACTCGTTTGGGGGTGGAAGAGCCACAAGAAGCCAGAAAAATTCTGCAGCGTATGTTGCTGGCTTCTATGGGGATCAAACCCAGAGTGGCTGGTTCCGCCAGCTTGCTGCGAAAAGATGAGCCATTGCATGAATGGATTTTCAGTCAGTTCCTGACCGAATTGCAGCTGTTGGCAATACGTGGTCTGAGGTTAGATTACGAACGGGTAGAGGAAGAAAGTCGCTTTATTCGCGGTCGATTGCAGGTCAACCTGCAGCAGCGTCAATTGCCAGGTAAACAGCATCTTTTTCATATCGAGCATGATGTGTTCTCTGCCAATCGCATCGAAAACCGCTTACTTAAATCCGCGTTGGACTTACTTCGGTCATGCTGTAAATCCAATGAGAGCTGGCGGCTGGCGAATGAGTTGTCTCATTTGCTGGCTGATATTCCTGCTGAGCGAGCACCGGTGCAGAATCTGGATAAATGGGCCAACAACAAGTTGATGCAGAGCTACGAACCTGTAAAGCCGTGGTGCCGTCTGATTCTTGAGAATCTGAATCCAAATTTCCAAAAGGGATTACACAAGGGAATTTCATTGCTGCTTCCTATGGAAGTGTTGTTCGAGAAATACGTGGAAGCATCGCTTTCCGGGGCTGTCGTTGTGGGTTCACGCCTGAAGGTTCAAGCCAGTTCCTTGTATTTGCTAAGCCATCAACCTGAAGGGGCTGAATCCAGTTCCAATATGTTTCGGTTGAAACCGGATCTGATGTTGATCAGCGGGCAGCAGAGGCAGGTGATGGATACCAAGTGGAAGTTGTTGGATCAGCAAGCCAGTAACACTAACGACAAGTACGGTATCTCGCAGTCTGATCTGTATCAGCTGTTTGCTTATGGGCATAAGTACCAGAATGGCTCTGGCCACATGATGCTGATTTACCCTGCTCATGATGGCTTTACAGCACCGTTGCCCAGGTTCAGCTTTTCTGATGACCTGATGCTTTGGGTTGTGCCGTTTTGTTTGAAGGCACATGCGCTGCTCGATGGTGAGTGGCAAACCGGTTTTACGGGCTTTCCCTCGGTAAGCCAATAAGCGAACTTTTATGGAGGATGTTGTGGTGAGCAAGTCGCATGCACCAAGGCTTCAGGAAGAATACAGTTCCGAGCTCCTGGCGTTGGCTTTACTAACGAATCTTGGCTGGTTGTTTTTGTCGCCGGAACAGGCATTTGCGGCGCGTGGCGGCAGGTACGATCAAGTGGTATTGAGAGATGTGCAGTCCTGAGTTGGTTGGGTGCAAGTTTATATAGTGCATTATGCACGATCATCGAGAAAACCTATTTGAAAGTTATCGATAAATCAATTAGTACACATTTGAACCGTATTTTTAGCGGAATAAATTTGTCCAAGGAGTACGAATTTCTTTTATGAAGAAAATTTTAATGACAGGTCATCTTGGTCTGGTCGGGCGGCATTTAAAACCTCTTCTGGAAAAACAGGGGTATCTGGTTCAGGGATTTGATTTAGCTGATGGCAGTGGTGATATTTGTCAGTCAGAACAGCTAAATAAAGTCATCACTGATGCGAAAGGGATTATTCATCTAGCCGCTGTTTCCAGAGTGATATGGGGTGAGAGAGATCCTGATTTATGTTGGCGTACTAATGCTATTGCCAGTGAACAACTCTTAAAAATAGCTTTGGAGCAATCTGGTATTAAACCGTGGGTACTGGTTACCAGTAGTCGTGAGGTCTATGGAAATTCAGATGTGCTTCCTGTTCATGATTCTGCATTAGTGAAGCCCATGAATGTATATGGTCGGGCCAAAGCCTATATGGAAGAAAAGGCGCTGGAGGCCCGAAAATTCGGGCTTAATACCGCTGTCATTCGTTTGGCGAACGTGTACGGCTGCACACAGGATCATAGTGACAGGGTGTTACCTGCCTTCTGTTTTAATGCTGTTCGAAATACAGACCTTCGTGTCGATGGCTGCAATCACTTGTTCGACTTCACACACATCACTGATACAGCAAGAGGTTTGGCTCTGGTTGTTGAACAACTGGAGCATAACGAACGAAACCTGCCGCCTACTCATTTACTTCCCGGTATTGGTACAACACTTGGCGAAGCCGCTGAACTGGCGACCAAGGCGGCTGGTAGCAGCTCCCGGATACTTGAGGCTCCCTCTCGTCGTTATGATGTCAGTCGTTTTATTGGCGACCCAACTCAGGCCAAAGAGCTATTTGCCTGGCAAGCCAGTGTAACGCCTGAGCAAGGTATCAAACTTCTGGTAGAAGCATTTCAGAAACAGTTACAGGAAGTTCCTGCATGAAAATTGTAAAAGTGATCCATGGTTATCCGATGCTTTATAACGCCGGATCCGAGGTGTATTCGCAGACTATTTGCCATGGCTTGGCGCGGCGCGGCCATGAAGTACACGTATTCACCAGGGAAGAAGATGCATTTCAGCCAGATGGAGTCATGCGTATCAGCCAGGATGCCGATGTGCCAGAGATCACATTGCATCTGGTGAATAACCCCAGAATGCGTGATCGCTATCGTCTGGATATCATCGATAAGCGTTTTGCGGGATTACTCGACCAATTGAAGCCAGATATCGTTCATATCGGCCACTTGAATCACCTTTCAACCTCACTGGTTTATGAGGCTAAAAAACGCTACATCCCGGTTGTGTATACGCTGCATGATTACTGGCTAATGTGTCCTCGCGGCCAGTTTATGCAGATGCACTCCGCAGACGACAACCTGTGGGCCGCGTGTGAAGGCCAGGAAGATCAAAAATGTGCCACGCAGTGCTACGCCCGATATTTCTCTGGTAGCGATCAGGAAAGAGCCGAGGATCTGGCGTATTGGGAGAACTGGGTCAAACGTCGAATGGCCCATGTGCGTGACGTCGTTGCGCAGGTTGATTTGTTTATTTCACCTGCAAATTATCTGAAGCAACGTTATGAGCAGGACTTTGGTCTGCCTGTCGATAAAAGTATTTATCTGGACTACGGCTTTGACCGTACTCGGATGGAAGGCCGGGAGCGTAAGTCAAATGACCCGTTCACGTTTGGATATATTGGCACTCACATCCCTGCAAAAGGCATACATCAGCTGATAGAAGCCTTCGGAATGCTCAAGGGCGAAGCAACACTGAGAATTTGGGGGCGGGATCGTGGTCAGGACTCCAGATCACTCAGAGCGATCGCATCGGGTTTACCTGCGGATAAAGCAGGTTCAGTCGAGTGGATGCCAGAGTATAAAAATCAGTCGATAGCGAAAGAGGTGTTTAGTCATACGGATGCGATTGTCGTGCCGTCGGTGTGGGTCGAAAACTCACCTCTGGTGATTCATGAAGCCCAGCAAGCCGGAGTACCTGTTATTACTGCTCGTGCAGGGGGGATGGGTGAGTACGTTCATCATGAAATCAATGGCCTGAATTATCAGCACCGAGATACTTCAGATCTGGCGAAACAAATGCAACGCTTGCTTGACAATCCGGAGCTTGCCAGACAGCTGGGCCAGCGAGGTTACCCATTCAGTGATGACGGCCAAATTCCTGATATTGACCAGCACATACTGGATCTGGAAGCCTGCTACGCGAGGCTCCTGAACTAATGGCACACGATTTCTGGCGCATCACACTGGATACCAATCCCGATTACTGCAATCTGAATTGCGTTATGTGTGAGGATCACTCGCTCCATTCTGCGAGCCGTGCTGAACGAAAAGCTGCTGGAGTGCTTCGTCCCCTTATGGATGTTCGCCTGCTTGAGCGAATCGTCCGTGAAGCCGCTCACTTGGGGATACGGGAAATTATTCCTTCTACCATGGGAGAGCCATTACTTTACCCTCATTTTGACCGGTTTCTTGATCTTTGTTCAGAGCTGGGATTGACGCTTAACCTAACGACCAACGGCACATTTCCAGCTCCTGAAACCCACCAGAATGTTGAGTACTGGGCGCAGCGTATCGTACCAATTACTAGCGATGTAAAAATCTCCTGGAATGGAATCAGCGAGGCAACTCAGTCTGGAATCATGGTTGGAGCGTCATTGGAAAAACACACTGACAATGCCAGGCGTTTTATTGCAGTTCGAGATAAGTGGGCGTCCAGTCATTACTGCTCGATGACAATGCAACTGACATTCATGCGCAGCAATCTGGAAGAAATTCCAGACATGTTGGAGCTGGCTTTGAAAATGGGATTTGATCGTCTGAAGGGACATCAACTCTGGACGCATTTTGATGAAATTCAACAAGAGAGTCTGCGTAATGATCTGGTGTATGCCGAACGCTGGAATCAGATTGTTCGTCATTGCAATGAGCGTGTCGAAGCCCATAACCGGGCTGTCGAGCGTCCATTTCGACTCGATAATTTCTTCGAGATGGATCTGACACAACTGGAGGATATTTCGCCCGGTGGAGAGTGCCCTTTTCTGGGAAAGGAGCTTTGGGTAGATCCTACTGGCCAGCTAAATGTGTGCTGCGCTCCGGATCAGCAGCGTAAGACACTGGGAGATTTTGGTAATTTGAATGTCTCATCTCTACCTGAGTTGATTAGTAATTCTGCCTATCAGGCGCTGATGGCTACTTACAACTCTCACCCTCTTTGTCAGTCCTGCAATATGAGGCGGCCACAATGAGTTACCAGGAAAAACCAACTATCTCTGAATGCGGCAGATTTCACCTGGATGCATATGGAGGGCCTCTGTATGAGGGGCGGTTTGATGAAGTTCTTGCCTACCACAAGGTGGGAAGACGCTGGATAGCGCCGGTACAAAAAGGCTTAGAAGCATTTCATATCGATACATCAGGTTGTCCAATTTACCAACACCGTTTTCAGCGGTGTTTTGGATTCTATAACGACCTCGCTGCCGTTATCGATCAACGCGGCTGGTATCACATTGATCAGTCTGGCAATGCGCTGTATCCGGAGCGTTACGAATTTGCAGGTAATTACCAGGAGGAAGTCGCCGTAGTGATGGATTCAGATGGACAGTACTTCCATTTGAATTCTAGTGGTAAAGCTATCTATAACACACGTTGGCGATACTGTGGCGATTTCCGTGACGGCATTGCTGTTGTACAAGCCGATAACGGCTTGAGTACACATATCCGCGCTGATGGAGCTTTGCTTCACAATAGCTGGTTCTTTGATCTGGATGTGTTTCACAAAGGCTATGCAAGGGCGAAGACGTGTAAAGGCTGGTGCCATGTGGATAAGCAAGGCAAAGCAATCTACCCTGAACGGTATGTTTCCGTTGAGCCTTTTTATAACGGTTTTGCACGCTGCGAAAATCATGATGGCGCCCTGTTGATTATTGACGAGTCAGGCTGTGTGAACCGCCAACTTCGCGGTCCTACGGCTGACAAATTTTCCGAGCTATCAGCGGATATGGTGGGTTACTGGAAGACTTATACAATTTATACCGGGGCTAAACTGGGCATCTTCGATAAATTACCTGGGACAATAGAAACGCTTTCAAGTTTTTGCTCTTGTGACTTTGAGAGACTGAGCCGATTAATGAGAGGGCTCGATGAACTTGGATTGGTCAGGCTGGAAGGTGACCGTTATATCGCAACTCGTAAGGGCAGCTTCCTTTGTTCGAACCATGAAAAAACATTGGTCGATGCTGCTATTGAGTATGGTGAAGATCTTTTAAAACGCTGGGAATACTTACCTGAGCTGATCCAGGGCAATCAGAGAGAATCCGATATATTTTCAGCGGTAGCATCTGACTCTCTTAGAGTGGCTTCTCACCATCGGATGCTGGCCAGTTATGCTCTGCATGACTACAAAGAAATTGTTCCTTTACTGCCGATTCGAGGAGAAAGCGTCGTTTTGGATGCGGCAGGTGGAACCGGAACCCTCGCAACGTTGCTGCAGAATTACTTCCCGAATACATCAGTTTATTTAGGCGACCTGAAGCCCGTGGTTGCTAAATCTCAGTATCCCGACAAGCTGGAACTGGATCTTTTCGGTGAGTGGCCTGGAAGCTATGACGTGGTGATCCTTGCTCGTGTTCTGCATGACTGGGCCGACAGTGATGCCATTAAAATCCTGCGAAATGCCAGACAGTCTCTGGCTTCTGGTGGAGAAATCCACTTGTTGGAACTGCTGCTGGATCAAAACTCAAGCTCGGGTGCTTTATGCGATTTACACCTCTTGGCTGCTACGGGAGGACAGGAGCGAACCATCGAAGGGTTTGAAATCCTGGCCAGACAAGCTGGACTGCAGGTTAAACAGGTCAATGATTTGCCATCCTTGGTATCCCTTGTCATTCTGGAGCGGAGTGAAAACAATGGCTAAGTTGCTGCTGGTACGTCATGCAGAGCGTCCTTACATCCCGGCGAATACTGTTGGAAACGAAGTGCGTCTGACGGCGAAAGGGAAAGCTGATACGCGAAACTTCGCCCAAAGTATCTCCGGGCCAGTTGTATCTATTCATTCCAGCCCAATTGGAAGATGTCGTCAAACAGCAGAGATTATTGCGGAAGTTGTTGGATTTAATAGCAAAAATATTGTTTCTAATCGAGATCTCGGTGATCCAGGATATATTATTCAGGATGGGCGGGAAGCTTGGAAGCATTGGCAGAGCAAAGGTTCCTCTGTTGTTAATGACTATTTGCTACGCGGTGATTCCCGGTGGTCTGGATTTCATGATTTGAACAAAGTTACTTGCCAATTTCTTGAAATTATCAGAAGTAACCTGGAGTGTGCCAAAGAAGGGACTCATGTATGGATTACTCATGACACGATTCTTGCCACATTTGCCTCGCGCGTCCTTCCAAACTATTTGAATATGGGACAGTGGCCGGGCTTTCTAGGTTATGTGTCTATAGAGATTTCAAAAGGTGATTTGGAAGTTAAATATTTCCAGATCCCAGGCAAGGAAGTTGGATTTGGGATATTCCGTGGTGGTGTTGGTAGATGAAAATATTTGTCATTGGGAATATTGCAAGTGGAAAAACGACATTATGTCATCGAATAGTGGATGAGTATCCCAGCTACAAGCGTATTGCGATTGATGACTATCGAAGAGCGTTTGGAGATGGCAGTGTTTCGGGAGAGGAAGTTGCGGTTTCAAATTTTATTAATGACGTGGTCAAGTGCAGGGACTGTGTTGTTGAGTTTAGTGGATTAGGACCTGTTGCAGAGTCACTCAGAAAAGCGCTCAAGAAAACGAATGAAAAAGGAGTGTTCTTTATTTGTAATAGGCCAGAAAGTGATTGTATATCTAGTTCAGAAAAACGTGACTATTCGTTAATTCCATATCCTAGAGAGTATAGTTCCATCGAGGTTCCTGAAGAGATAATTAGGCGTAATTCGAACCAATATGAAATTGAAATCGTCAAAGATACTTGGGATGGATTGGTTCGCTATATTTATAAAGTCGATAACACTCCATTTGTTAATGTGGAAGACCTTTGTCTCGATCATCATGGAACTATTGATAAAATTTTCACATGGTCAAATAGTGTGGATGATATATTGGAGCTTATTTCATTTGGCAGTTTATCCTCTTGGAGGTTGAAGCCTGCTTCCGATCTTGATCTGATATGTGTAACAAGTTTAAGCGAAAAGGAATTCCAGAGAAAATTGCTGCAAGTAATTGGTAATAGAAGTGAAAGTTTATGTTTTGATGGCAAGGTTGTAATTTATGTGGGTAATATAAAAGTTGAATTCTTAATTGCTAATTCATTCTCAGATGTTTCAGTTTATTACGCTGAAAGTTATCCTGAATGTCATTCTGGATCAATAATAAAAGGAACTTCTGGAACTCTACATGAGCTATCAGTAACCAAAAGCGGTAGCTACATCAAAAAATCCTCAATAGAATATTTTCTGAATGAAATGATCTATTATGCACGATCCTTGAACTACCTTGCGGATAGACTTGATAATTATCGGTACTATTTTCATCTCAATATTGTTTTATACAGGGCTATTCAGATAGAATCTTTTATCGCAGGGGATTTTGAACATATATATCTGCCCAGAGATAGGCTCAAGGAGCTCGCAGACTTCCCTTGGGGGATTTTTTTTGTCGACAATTTCAAAATAAGGAATGGACAAGTTGAAGATGTTATGAAATATGTGGACTCCGTGACAAAAAGACTAAATGAAAGCCCGCATTTTCATAGATCTGAAAATATAGGTGTTGGGTTATGATTCAGACTCCAAAATTCCAGGAAGAATACAGCGCCAAGCTCCCCGCTCTGGCTTTACTGACTAATCTGGGCTGGTCGTTTTTATCACCCGAGCAGGCGCTGGCGGCGCGGGGCGGCAAGTACGATCAGGTTGTGCTGCGGGATGTGTTGCGGACTGAGCTACAAAAGCGTCGTTTTATGTTTGCGGGTAAAGAGCATGCGTTGTCGGCCAAGTCGGTCGATAACCTGATTGCCGAGGTATGCAGCCCGGCGCTGAATGAAGGCCTGCGCAATGCCAACGAGAAGATGTACAACCATCTGATGTATGGCATATCCGTCACGGAATTTATCGACGGTAAAAAAGCCAACCCGACAGTAGCTTTAATCGATTGGCAGAACCTCGACAACAACAGTTTTACCTTCACTGAAGAATTCACCGTAACCCGCTCTGGCGGCGCTGGCTCTTCAACTCAGGACAAACGTCGTCCAGACATCGTGTGCTTTGTGAATGGTATTCCCCTGGTGGTGATTGAGGCCAAGCGTCCAGATGGTCGCTCAGGTCATGGCAGTGGGCCAACCGTTCTTGAAGGTATCTCCCAGTGCTTACGTAACCAGCGCCCGGATGAGATTCCCCACCTGTTTGCTTATAGCCAGCTGCTGCTGTCGACCAATGGCTCCGAAGGTCGTTATGGCACTTGCGAAACCCCCGAAAAATTCTGGGCGGTCTGGCGTGAGGAGGTGCTGACCGAGCCTGAAAAGTTCGCCATCAAAAACCGCACACTCTCTGCTAATCAACTGGATCAGTTATTCGGCCACCGCAAACCGGCGGATCGGGATTGGTATGAAAAACTGATCGCTGCTGGCGAGCTAGCCGTTACTGGCCAGGACGAGTTGCTTATAAGCTTGCTGACACCACAACGACTGTTCGAGATAGTGCGCTACTTCACTCTGTTCGATAAAAAAGCCGGTAAGGTCGTGGCGCGTTATCAACAGGTGTTTGGCATCAAGGCACTGATCAATCGAATCAATACCCGTAGACCATCCGGGGCGCGGGAAGGCGGGGTAATCTGGCACACGACTGGATCGGGCAAGTCGTTGACCATGGTATTTTTGAGTAAAACCCTGATTTTACACAACGACCTGAAGCAATGCCGGATTGTGGTGATTACCGACCGGGTTGACCTGGAAACCCAGCTCAGTACAACTTTTTCGTCCAGTGGTGAGCTGTCGGATAAAAAAGACAAAGCCGCTGCTATGGCAACCTCGGGCCGTCGTCTGGCCGAGCAGATCGGCAAAGGCAACGAGCGAATTATTTTCTCGCTGATCCAGAAATTTAACAGTGCGACCAAGCTGCCTGAGTGTGTGAACACTAGCTCAGACATCATTGTGCTGATCGACGAAGGCCACCGCAGCCAGGGCGGCGAAAACAATATTCGTATGCGTCAGGCGCTACCCAAGGCGGCGTTTGTTGCTTTCACGGGTACGCCGCTGCTGCAGGACGATAAGACCGAAAACAAGTTCGGCAAGATTGTGCATGCCTACACGATGCAACGTGCGGTGGAAGATAAAACTGTAACGCCGCTTTTATATGAAGAGCGCATCCCGGATCTGGAAATTAACGAGCGTGCCATCGATGCCGGATTCCAGCGAATTACCGCCAAGCTTACCGACGAACAAAAGGCCGACCTGAAGCGCAAGTACGCCAAGAAAGGCGAGCTGTATCAGGCCAATGATCGTATCCAACTGATTGCCAACGACATCGCCAATCATTTTGCCAACAACATCGATGCCGAGCTGAATGGCCAGCTGGCGTGTGATAGCAAGTTGTCGGCCATCAAGTACAAGCAATTTCTGGATGACGCTCAGGCTCTGTCACCGGAAGACAGCCGCTTTGAATCGGCGGTGATCATGAGTCCGCCGGATACCCGTGAAGGTAACAAGTCAGTCGACGAATCAGCCCTGCCTGAAGTGACCAAGTGGTGGAAAGAAAACGTCGGCTCTGAAGACGAACAGGCATACACCAAGCGCATGATCGAACGCTATGGTGATGACGACGATCCGCTGAAAATGCTGATTGTGATCGACAAGCTGTTAACCGGATTCGATGAGCCGAAGAACGCGGTGCTTTACATCGACAAGCCGCTGAAAGAACACAACCTGATTCAGGCGATTGCCCGTGTAAACCGCCTGCATGCGAAAAAGCCGTTTGGTTTATTGATCGACTATCGCGGCATTCTGGCTGAGCTGGATACCACCCTCAAGCAGTACCAGGATCTGGCTTCTCGTACTCAGGGCGGTTACGACATCGACGACATCCAGGGGTTGTACGAGCAAATGAGTACCGAGTACAAGCGTCTGCCTCAGCTCTACAAAACCCTGTGGGCGATTTTTGAAGGTGTGAAGAACAAGCAAGACATAGAGCAGTTACGTGCCGTACTTGTGCCAAAAATGCAGGAAGTTGATGGTGATCTGGTTGATGTAAACCTGAAGACCCGAGACGATTTTTACGAAGCGCTCAGTAACTTCGCCAGCTGTCTGAAAGTGGCGCTGCAATCAGCAACCTTTTTCGAAGACAAGGGCTTTACCGATCAAGACCGCCGTCACTACAAGGAAACGGTCAAGCAGCTCTCTAACCTGCGCCAGTTGGTGCAACAAGATACTGGTGACGCAGTTGACTACGACGCTTACGCCGATCAGGTGAGGAAACTGCTGGATAAACACATCGTCGGAGTTGAAGTTCAGGAACCGGGCGGAGCCTACGAGGTTGGTAAGATGGGTCAGCAGAAGAAAGAGGAATGGACGGAGGAAAAAACCCGCAATGAAACCGATATCATCAAAACTCGTGTCACCAGGATGATTGAGCAGGAGTTGCAAGACGACCCCTACGCTCAAGAAGAATTTTCAAAGCTGCTGCGCGAAGTGATCGAAGAGGCTGAAAAACTGTTCGACCATCCGATGAAGCAGTACATGCTGTTCCAGCAGTTCAATGATCAAGTGAAGCAACGCAAGCTGAACGATGTCCCAGATGCCTTTAAGGGCAACCGTCACGCCCAAGCTTACTTTGGCTTGTTCAAACAGATTCTGCCGGAAGTCTTTACCGTCATGGATCAGCAGGTTCAGGACAAGTGGGTAAAACTCGCCTTCGAAGTCGATGACGCGGTGACCCAATCCGTTGCGGAGAATTCCATTAACCCTCAGAACATTGAAGCGGATATCCGCAAGAAGCTACTGCCGATGATGTTCAAGGAAGCCAAAGGTGTGGGGGCCGGGATGGATCAGGCCAAAAAGCTGGTCGAAAAGGTGGTTCAGATTACCCGTGTCGGGCTGGGTAAAGAGTCCTGATGAATAAAGTCTGATTGTCGGTATGAGCGAGCTGCTGATATGAGCGTACTAATTTATCCGCAGGGACGCACACTGAGCTTTGTTTATGGAGATGAACGCATACAGGTTTGTCGCCAAGACCGCGCCAAGGTGACTGACAGGGTGCAGATTCGGGTTCACCCGGATTGTCGGGTTGTCGTTGCTGCCCCTGCTGAGAGCGACGATCAGTCTGTCCTGCAAGCGGTCAAACAGCGGGCTCGCTGGATCTACCAACAGCTGCGGGATTTCCGTAAACAAAACGAGCACCTTACACCGCGTAAGTACGTCAGTGGCGAAAGTCATCTGTACTTGGGCAAACAGCATATGCTGAAAGTGATCGAAGCCTCGGATCAAAAGCAGGAAGTGAAACTGCTGCGCGGCAAACTTGAAGTCTCTGTTCGTCACCGGCAATCCGGCAAGGTCAAAGCCCTGCTGGATGACTGGTACAAGCAGAAAGCCCGTGAGGTATTCGCCCGTAGACTGGATACCATGCTGGAGCACACGTTGTGGGTTTCTGAACGCCCACAGTTCCGTACCCGAGTGATGCAAACCCGTTGGGGCAGCTGTTCACCCAAAGGCTGCCTGACGCTGAACCCCTATCTGGTGAAAGCCCCCCGCGAATGCATCGATTACGTGTTACTGCACGAGCTTTGCCATCTGGCCGAACACAACCACAGCGAACGCTTTTACCGGCTGATGAATAAGGTGATGCCACATTGGGAACTGGTGAAGGAAAAACTGGATGGGATGGCACATAGGTTACTTTTGGACTGAAGGGAGTAATAATGCTGGTTCACATTCCAGTTGTTCTGCAATCTGATACAACTTCTCTACTGTAATATTTACCTCTCCACGTTCAATGCGGCCC
Source organism: Oceanospirillaceae bacterium (assembly GCA_002723385.1). Lineage (GTDB taxonomy): Bacteria > Pseudomonadota > Gammaproteobacteria > Pseudomonadales > Oceanobacteraceae > Oceanobacter. The sequence goes on from PBNY01000007.1 coordinate 15,898, forward strand.
ATATAGCTGCGATCAACGCCGCATTCCAGAGCCAGACCATCTTGGGAAACTCCCAGTTCTTTTCTTTTGGTTCGGATATTAGCCCCTAAGTCTTTAGCCAGCGTATTCATCATTGCCCCGCTTAAAGGGCATAAATGTTTAATTTTACGGTTTATATAACCACGGATTATAATCCGCATTTTTCTAGAGCTGTGAGAGAATGAAAAATTCATCCATTACCCTTGATCGAGTTCTGCACCACATTCTTACGGAAGAGGAAGTTGGGCGTTTCACGATCATGGAATTGCGTGATCGATACATGAAATTGGTCGATCGATGCAATGTATCGGAGCCAGATTTGAGGATGTATCTGTACGACGAGATACGAAAAATGATGAACAAAGGGTGGGTTGCTTACGACGCTGAGCGCAAATCCAGAGGGCAGCGTTTTTTCATACTGGATATGCCTGAGGGCCTGAAGCTCAAGCTGATTGAACCTCGTAAAGGAATGCAGCCTCGGGGAGTCGAATGTGATACCAAGCAGAATGAAACCGATTCCTGTTCACTTACTGAGCAAGTGCCAGAACTTCAACCTAAAGAGTACAGTGTTGCTGAAGCTCTTACGCAAATGCTCAAAGAAACCCGACTGGATTTATTGACGTCATACGGTGAAACGGAACGATTCGCGCAGATGATTCAGGATATTCCGGGCTTAAAAACAACGTTGGAGCCAGAACTGATCGCCTCCCGAGACAACAGCTCTCGTTTGCTTGGCCATGTGAATGCACTTGAAACAGCTTTGCAAAAAATCGGAGAGATGTGATGGAGCTTCGTCGTTGGCAATCTGAGTGCGTTGATCAGGCCTGTGAACACTATCATCAGCATCGGCATTTCTTCTGTCAGGCGACTCCTGCCGCCGGTAAAACGCGAATGGCAGCTGAATTGGGCAAGCGTCTGCTTGGTGAAGGGAGAATCGATGCCGTCGTTTGCTTTGCACCATCCTGTCAGGTTGTCGATGGCTTTCAGCGTACGTTCGTCGAAGTAGTTGGCAAACCATTCGATGGCCAAATGAACGCAGTTGGAGTGGCAGTGACCTATCAATCGTTGGAATATCGGGATGAGTCATTCTGGCGATTGTTTGATGACCTCAGGGTGCTGGCCGTGTTTGATGAAATTCATCACTGCTCGGGGGGCAGTAACGTTCAAGGGCCAAACATCTGGGGGCAAAAGATCGTCCAACGAATCCAGGATGCGGCCACTTTTACATTGGCTATGTCAGGCACTCCATGGCGTTCCGATGCCGGTTCTATCGCCCTTGCACGATACTCAACACCTGAAGGGAATCTGATCGTGGATTACTGCTATTCACTGACGGACGCTGTGAATGAAAAAGTTTGCCGAGTTCCGAACATCACCTTATTGGACCATCCGAAAGTGGGCTTGAAGGGCTCTGCGGGAGTACTGAAAACGTATCAAGATTTCGCCACGTTGCTGAAAAAGTCGGATGCGACATTCGAAACGCTCGTAACCAATCCGGACATCAATCACAAGTTACTCAAACTCGCTCAAACCAAGTTGAATTCCGTTCGCGAAAGTACTCCTGATGCAGCGGGCTTGGTCGTGGCAACCAACATCAGTCATGCCCATAAGATCGCTGAGTATCTGCGTGAAATGGGAGAAGAAGCCAAAGTTGTAACAACCCATCGACCGGATGCCAGCCCCCTGATTGACGAGTTTCGAACAAGTTCGGAACGGTGGATTATTGCTGTAGGTATGATATCGGAAGGCACAGATATTCCACGCCTTTCGGTTTGTTGTTACCTCAGTCGGGTACGCACGGAAATGTACTTCAGACAAGTTCTAGGCAGGGTGCTAAGGCACCGGAACGTCGGTGACGACCAAGCCTGGATGTTCATGCTCGCTGAGCCTGATCTGAAGAAATTCTCTGAACGCCTGCTTGAGGATCTGCCGGAGCATTTGTCCGGTTGCGAACACCTCAAGTTTGTTCCATTCAGTGAGAATTCTGGTGACTTCCAACTGGATGATTTTTGGGGAAAGTCATCAGAATCATCTGAGCTTTGCGAGTTAAATGATACTTCTGATCAATCAAGTGGAAGAACAGCTTCAAATTCTCGAGCGGGATTTGCGGGTCGGCTTATTCTGGAAGGAGGCTTCAGGGAAAGGCTGTTGATTTTTTTCTGAATTGTAATTTGTAGTAATCTCAGATACCCAGAAGAGGTGATAACCTTGCCACCAGAGAGGTGTTCTATGAAAAGACAACGTCGTTCCTTTATCCCCGAGTTCAAACTTGAGCAAGCCTGGTGCTTGATCAGGGATATTCTGTTTCCGAGGCTTGCAAGTCACTGGATGTGGGCGAAACGGCTCTTCGTCGCTGGGTTGACCAACTTCATGATGAATGAGGTGGCAAAACACCCACTTCCAAAACGATGACTGAAGAGCAACAATGTATTCAGGAACTCGAAAAACGTGTCAGAGAGCTCGAAACCGAGAAACAAATACTAAAAAAGGTTCGTTCCGTCGGCTCTCTTGATGTCGGACGAATTCAAAAATATGCGCTGATAGACCGTTTGAGAGAGCTGGAGCTAATCAAATGGGTCTGTCGGGCGTTCGGGATCAAGCATTCCAGTTACTACGATTACTGTCGCAGCAAGCATCAAATAAATCGTCAGCGATTGGAACTCAAAGCCCATGTCAAACGAGCGTTCAACCTCAGTCGCCATGGTTTTGGTAGCCGAGGCATTCGCAACTTATTGAAGACTGGAGGCATTGATATCGGACGTTATATGATTCGCAATCTGATGAAAGAGTCAGGGCTAATCAGCAAGCCTGGTGCCCACAAATACAAGAAGGCGACCACAGAACATGTCGACATCCATAATCTACTGAATCTCGAGCTGACGACAAAGGCTCTGGAAGATGCCCGGCGTCGCTGAGGAAGACCGGAAGGTGTGATGTTCCACTCAGATCAGTGGTTGTCAGTACACCAGCCTGAAGTTCCGTCAGCAGATCTGGCGTTATCGCCTGGTTCAGAGTATGAGTCGACGCGGCAACTGCTGGGACAATGCGCCCATGGAGTACTGTTCCGCAGTCTGAAAAGCGAGTGGATCCCAGAGACCTGGTATTACTCACTGGCAGAAGCAACCATGGATATTGGCCGTTATCTGATGGGTTTTTACAACCAACAACGGCCTCATACTGCGAATGATGGAATCAGTCCTCACGCTGCAGAAGAAAAACTTAAAACTGTGTCCGGAATCAGTTGACCACTACAAGTTTGTAGCGAATCTCGTACGGTTATTCCTCTTAAGATAAATCGATCTCTTTCATTTGCTGCTGAACCCGGTTTAAGTAGTGGACGAACGCGACCTTGTCATCGAAGCTGAACCCTTTGAGTGACTGGTTGTAGAACTCATAGATTTTCTCCTGCAAATTCGCCCAGTCCTTCCTTCCCTTGTCAGTCAAGAACACGCGTTTCGCGCGCCGGTCTGCCGGGTCTGCCTGACGTGTGACTTGCGCATCCCGTTCCAGCCGCTTGAGAACGCCATCTAGATTTTGTCGACTAACTCCTAGGTATTCTACGAGATCGGTGAACAGCATGCCGTCGTCAGCTTTTGGGCGGGACAGCGCCCCAAGCACCGACCATTGCACAGAGGATATTCCTAGCTCCTTCTGCGACTGGCGTTCTAACGTACTGGCAACCTGAAAAATCCTGAAAAACAGGCGGTTGTGAATCGATGACACGGCATGTGCGTATTCTAAATCGGTAGAGTCATTCATTACTGATTACAACACCATGGTTAGGGGGCGCGAGGTAGCAGGGTGCATTGTAAGGAACGACGGGCCAGGCCGCCACAAATGCAGGAGCCTAGCCGTCTACTCGCTCGGGAACGCAAAAATTTTCTTCAGCGCCGATGGCGCGAATACGTTATTTAAATAGATCCTCCCCCTCCAGAACTGCCATGCTACCGCTGGTAATCAGTTTAGAAAGGTGGGCGGTCTTAGAAAGATAATGGTCGGCATAAAACCGCGCACTATTTATTTTTCCTGTGTAAAACGTATCGTGCTTGTTTTCCTTTGGTTTCTTGCTTGCGACCAGAGCGCTACGCGCCATTTGCCATCCGCCACATACGAGCCCAAATAGCTCAAGAAATGAAGTAGCTGTCGCGGCGACCCGCTTTTGATTGTACGGGCTAATTTCAAGAATAAAGTCAGTGGCCGACAGCAAGTTTTCGATCGAGTCGTTAAGTGACCAGGAGATTGAAACGAGGTTTTGATTTGTCTGTGCTTCAAGGGCAAGCTGGACCTCTCTCATCTCGTCCGTCAGGCGTTTGATTGAACTCCCACTATCACGGAGTACCTTTCTCCAGACTAAGTCATTTGCCTGGATTCCCGTAGTGCCCTCATAAATTGGCAGAATTCTGGAATCTCGATAGTACTGTGCGGCTCCAGTCTCTTCGATATAGCCAACACCCCCATGAATCTGAATCCCTTGGGATGTGATATCAACGGCATTCTCTGTGAACCAACCCTTTGAAATTGGAGTGAGAAGTTCGACCATTTGCTGATGATAGTTCCGGATTTTGGGGTCGCCGTGCGATGCGGCAATGTCCATTGAAATTGCAATTGTGCAAGACAGTGCGCGCATCGCTTCAATGCGAGTCTTCATTGCCATCAGTTGCCGGCGGATTTCAGGGTGTTTGATGATTGGGACTCGCTCTTCTGAATTGGAGCCAATCTCCGTTCCTTGAATTCGCTCGTTTGCGTATTCCCGTGCGCGCTGAAAAGCGCGTTCGCTGATGCCGATAGCTTCGAGTCCAACCGCAAATCGTGCGGCGTTCATCATCAGAAACATATTCTGAATGCCCTGATTTTCTTCGCCGACCAGATAGCCTACGGCACCCTCGTTCTCGCCAAATGCCATCACGCATGTGGGGCTGGCATGGATGCCGAGCTTATGCTCTGTCGAAATACAGTGAACGTCATTCCGCAATCCTAGAGATCCGTCTTCGTTAGGCAGTATTTTCGGGACGATAAACAGGGATATGCCTTTTACGCCCTCGGGGGCTCCTACAACCCTGGCGAGCACCAGGTGAACAATATTCTCGGTGAGGTCGTGGTCGCCGTAAGTGATAAAAATCTTCTGGCCGGATAGACGATAGGTTCCGTCGGGCTGTCGTACCGCCTTGGTGCGGATAGCGCCAACATCAGAACCGGCATGGGGTTCGGTCAATGCCATCGTTCCTCCCCACTTGCCGCTGACCAAATGGGGCAAGAACATCGCTTTTTGCTGATCGGTGCCGTGTAGGGCAATGACTTGCTGGGTGCAGCGGATCAGCATCGGAAAGAGCGTGTACGCGAGGTTTGCGCCGTTCCAGATCTCTTCAACCAAAGCGCCAACCAGTTGCGGTAGCTGTTGCCCTCCAAATTCTGCGGGGGCAGACAGTGACGCCCACCCTCCCTGGCTGAAAAGTTGGTGAGCTTCTGGCCAGCCTTTGGGCATCTTGACCCCGGTTGCATTCCAGCTGGCTTTTTCCGTGTCTCCGCTTTGGTTGAGAGGGGACAGGACGTTGCTCGCAAATCGGCTTGCTTCCTCAAGTATGGCCTCAACTAGGTCTCCGTCGGCCTCTTCAAACCCAGGCATTTCGCGGACTTGAGCGAGGCCTCCCATGTCATGAAGAAGAAAGTGCATGTCTCTGAGGGGGGCTGTGTATTCGGTCATATCGTTAGTTCCTAAAGCGTTCGTCAATGGGGAGACGGACTCTGCTTATCAATGTGATGTGGCAATACATTGCTCAAACTTAATTGAGTTGGCCTCTGGATGTGCTAAAAAAGTATGTCTTGCTAGAAATATATATCAATGTATTGACATAAAGTCCAGCGTGGCGGATTATGAATGCTCGAGCTTGTTCATCCCCTGAAAGGAGCGTCCCATGGCTTATAAGAATCTTTTGTCCCCGCTGCGAGTTGCTGGTGCAGAGCTGCCCAACAGAATGGTTATGGGTGCGATGCATACCCGAATTGAAACCCTGGATCGGCCTCATGAGCGCCTAGCCGCCTTCTACTCCCGTCGAGCGGAAGGGGAAGTTGGGCTGATACTTACGGGAGGCTATTCCCCTACGCCGGAGGGTGTCATGGACGAAGGAGGTCTGTTTCTTAACAGCAAGCAGCAGCTAGAGGATCACCGGCAAATCACCTCCGAAATCGGTAAGGCTGGCGGCAAGATAGTTCTGCAGATTTTGCATGCTGGGCGTTATGCCAAAGTTGCCGAGTGTGTCGCGCCGTCGGCAAAAAAGGCTCGAATCAATGTCTTTCCTCCTCGAGCCCTATCCACTCTGGAAGTTTGGAGGCTGATTGAGAGCTTTGCCCATACGGCGGAGCTCGCGCAGAGCGCGGGGTATGCGGGGGTCGAAATCATGGGGTCAGAAGGGTATCTGATCAATGAGTTTACGGCCGCAATCACCAACGAGCGCGATGATGAATTTGGTGGCAGCTTCGATGCCCGTATTCGTTTCCCTCTGGAAATAGTCGCTGCCGTGCGCAAGCGCGTTGGTAAAGACTTCTTGGTTATTTATCGGATTTCTGCCATCGATCTGATGGAAGGAGGCATGACCAGAGCGGAGATAGCCGAGTTCGCGCGACGTGTCGAAGCTGCGGGTGCGGATGTCATCAATACGGGTATCGGGTGGCATGAATCCAGTGTGCCGACCATCGCCGCAGCCGTGCCACGGGGGGCTTGGGTCGCTGCGGTCAGAAATGTGAAGCAGGCTGTGTCGATTCCGGTGATTGCCTCAAATCGTATCAATACACCTGATGTTGCCGAAGAGATCATCGCCTCTGGTGCGGCGGACCTGGTATCGATGGCGCGCCCGCTGCTGGCTGATCCGGACTTCGCCAAGAAGGTGCGCTTGGGTGCGACCGATGAAATAAACACCTGCATTGCCTGTAACCAAGCTTGTTTGGATCGGATTTTCACGGATAGAACGGCGACCTGTCTTGTAAATCCGCGTGCAGGCCATGAAATTGAATTTCCATCCAGGACAGCTGAAAAAGCTAAGAACATCGCTGTTATCGGTGGTGGTGCTGCGGGTATGGCGTTTGCGATCAATGCGTCGGAGCGTGGCCATAAAGTTGTTCTTTTTGAAGCCGAAGCGGTACTGGGTGGGCAGTTAAACCTCGCTAAACAGGCGCCAGGTAAAAACGAGTTCAACGAACTGCTGCGCTACTTTGACGTGATGCTTGCGAAGCATGGCGTCGAGATTCGATTGAATACGCGGGTTACGGCCGATGTGCTGAAAGCAGAGAATTTCGACGAAATTGTTGTGGCTACCGGCATCGTGCCCCGCAAGCCGCAGATTCCCGGCGTCGATCACCCCAAAGTATTACGTTACGACGATGTCCTAAGCGGGCGTCAGTCTGTCGGTGGATCTGTAGCCATTCTCGGCGCTGGCGGTATCGGCTTTGATGTCGCCGATTTCCTCGTCTGTGCTCACGAAGAGTCCCTTAATTCAGAGAGTTTTTATAGAGCATGGGGGGTATCTCTTGATGAAGCCTCTGCAGGTGGGCTGAAGCAGCCCATCAATCACTCGACTAGCCGGGTTGTCCATATGTTCCAGCGCAAAGCGGAGTCCATGGGAAGGGGGTTGGGCAAGTCCACCGGTTGGATCCTCAAGGCAAAACTGAAAAAGGCCAATGTGTCGATGACGGTTGGAGTTACCTATGAAGGTATCGACGACGAGGGGCTGCATTACGTGATTGATGGGACATCTCATGTGTTAGCCGTGGACAACATTGTTCTCTGTACGGGGCAGGTTTCAGAGAGAGGGTTGGCAGAGCAGCTCCAGGACGCGGAAATTAAATTCCACATTATTGGAGGTGCCTATGTCGCAGAAGAATTGGACGCGTTGCGCGCAATAGACCAAGCAACACGTTTGGCTGTGAATATCTAATAAAAAAGTGTGAGATTGTTATGAACAAGTACAACACCGATCTCGATAAGTGTCAGGCAAACCACCAAGCGCTGACGCCAATACGATTTCTGAAACGTTCCGCGGATGTATTTCCAGATCGGACGGCGGTGATCTATAAGGATCGCTCCTATACATGGTCAGAATATTCTGATCGTTGCCATCAACTGGCACGGGCCTTAATGGGTGCAGGTGTCGGGCGGGGCGATACAGTTGCGATTATGGCCGCCAATATTCCGGCTATGCTCGAAGCGCACTTTGGCGTTCCCATGAGCGGCGCTGTGCTCAACTGTATCAATATCCGGCTGGATTCATCGGCTATCGCTTTTATGCTTCGTCACGGTGAGGCAAAGGCTTTCTTGGTGGATCAAGAGTTCTCTGACGTGGCGAAATCCGCCGTCGAAGAGGCTGGTTTGGATATATTGGTAATCGATATTGCCGATAAGCATCTGGAATCAGGAGGCTCTATCGGAACTATTGAATACGAGGAATTTATTAAACAGGCTCCTCAGGATGTTGCGATACGCTATCCAGAGGATGAATGGGATGCGATTGCGCTTAATTACACCTCTGGAACAACAGGAAATCCCAAGGGCGTTGTTTATCATCACCGCGGAGCTTATCTGAATGCCATAGGTCAGGTAATTAATGCTGACCTGATCGGAGAAAAACCGGTCTACCTGTGGACGCTTCCTCTGTTTCACTGCAACGGATGGTGTTTCGCCTGGGGCCTGGCGGCGGTAGGGGGAACCCATATCTGTTTGAGAAAAGCCGCTGCAGATGAAATCTACCAGGCTATAGAGAAATACAACATCACCCACTTCTGCTGTGCTCCAACGGTATTGAGTTTCTTGATCGACGGGAAACCATCTAACTGGCGCATTCCAGATCATCCAATCAAGGTCGTGTGTGCGGGGGCGTCTCCGCCTGTTTCAGTGCTGCGGGAAATCAACCAGATGGGCTTTTCCGTTATCCACGTGTACGGAATGACCGAGCAGCATGGCATCAATACCCTGTGCGAATCGCAAGAGTCATGGGTAGATCTCGATCCCATTGAGCGGGTAGCAAAGCTTGGCCGCCAAGGCGTTCGGACCGTGGTTACGGATGAAATGATGGTCTGCACTCCGGGTACCTATGACCCGATAGCGCGCGATGGCGTCTCGATTGGTGAGGTTTTATTCAGAGGCAATTTGGCGATGAAGGGCTATCTGAAGAACCCAGAAGCGACCAAAGAGGCCTTTACGGATGGTTGGTACCACACCGGAGATTTGGCCACCGTACATGAAGATGGTTATATCGAAATCAAAGATCGCATCAAAGACATCATTATCAGTGGTGGTGAAAACGTATCGTCTTTGGAACTCGAAGATGTCATTTACTCCCATTCCTCCGTTGCTGGTGTCGCCGTTGTTGCGGTACCCGATGACAAGTGGGGCGAGGTGCCCTGCGCAATCGTTGAGTTAAAGCCTGAATATACCGATGCACTTTCAGAGCAGGACATGATTCGTTTTTGCCGAGAGCGCCTGCCCGGCTTTAAAACACCCAAGCACATCATTTTTGAAACGCTGTCCAGAACTGCAACAGGAAAGCTTCAGAAATTCAAATTGAGAAACCATGCGGCGGAAACCGTGAAAAATAAGTAGTCAAAACTCTAAGGAGACATGTATGCGTGGATTAGATAAAAAGGTTGCGCTGATTACCGGCGCTGCGGGTGGCATTGGCAGGGCATTGGTCAAGCGGTTCTGCGAAGAGGGAGCTCATGTAATTGCAGCGGATATCAGCGAATCTAACCTCGATTCGATGCTGAGTGAGCTGGATCAGTTTAAAGATTCCATCACGCCGTTGGCGATGGATATTACTGATCACGATAGCGTCGTAACTAAAGTTACTGCGGCGGCAGAGAAACTCTCCGGGATCGACGTTCTGGTTAACAATGCAGGCTGGGATCTGGCGAAACAGTTTGTCGATAGTACGCCGGATTTTTGGGAAAAGTGGTCGATATCAACCTGATGGGGCCGCTGAATCTCCATCATGCCGTGCTGCCGGTCATGATTAAAAAAGGCGGCGGAAAGATCATCAATATCTCTTCGGACGCAGGCCGTGTGGGTTCGTCCGGAGAATCTGTCTACTCGGCGTGCAAAGGGGGAATCATCTCCTTTAGTAAAACCATTGCACGTGAAAATGCCCGAAATAACGTCTGCGTTAACGTCGTTTGCCCCGGCCCTACCGACACACCGATTTTGCGCTCGTTCATCGGTGAGGGTGAGTTTGGCAAGAAGGTCTATGACGGCCTGATTCGGGCCATTCCCATGAAGCGCGTGGGACAGCCTGACGATATTCCAGGCATGGTCGCTTTCCTGGCCAGCAACGATGCGAATTTTATCACCGGGCAGGTCATCAGCGTGTCTGGTGGTCTGACAATGCACGGGTAACCAATCATGAGCAATTACACCGATATTATTTATCAAGTTGAAGCGGGTGTTGCCCGTATCACCATCAACCGCCCTGACAAATACAACGCTTTTCGGGGTAAGACCTGTGAAGAGATGATCGACGCACTGCATAAAGCTGCGTGGGATCGTTCTATTGGGGTTGTAGTCCTGACCGGCATCGGAGACAAGGCATTTTGTACCGGTGGCGATCAATCGGCTCACGATGGCGGATACGACGGACGCGGGTTGATCGGCCTGCCGGTTGAGGAGTTGCAGGGGTTGATCCGTGATGCGCCCAAACCGGTTATTGCTCGCGTCAACGGTTATGCAATTGGCGGCGGTAATGTGCTGGTTACCTGTTGTGACCTGGCGATCGCTTCCGAAACGGCTCAATTTGGTCAGGTGGGCCCGAAAGTGGGTTCGGTAGACCCGGGTTTTGGAACCGCGATGCTTGCGCGTGTGGTGGGCGATAAAAGGGCGCGTGAGATTTGGTACCTGTGCAAGCGTTATACCGCCCAGCAGGCGCTGGATATGGGGCTTGTGAATGCGGTTGTTCCCCATGACGAACTCGATGCTGAGGTCGATCGCTGGTGCAACGATATCCTGCAAATGAGCCCCACGGCGCTGTCGATCGCCAAGCGTTCTTTCAATGCGGATAGCGACTCCATTCGTGGTATTGGCGGCTTGGGCATGCAAGCCCTGAGTCTGTACTACGGGACTCCGGAATCCCACGAAGGCGTTGCCGCCTTTATGGAAAAGCGCAAACCCCGTTTCCGTGATCTGGATAATCAGAACAGCTCCAACGGGGATGAATGATGATCGCGAATCTGAGTTTTCAGAATGGCATTGCGATCATCACCTTGAATCGCCCTGAGGCCTACAACGCACTGAATGCGGAGTTGATTGAAACCCTCGGTCAGTTGTTTGACGAAGTGGATCAATCAGATGCTGTTGCACTGGTTTTGGTGGGCGCCGGCGGGAAAGCATTCTGTGCTGGCGCGGATATTAAGGGCCTTCTGGGGAAGAGTGCCGTCGAGCAGGTGGCTTTCTCCCGGCTAGGGCAGCAGGTGTTTGCCAAGCTTGATGCCCTCGCCATTCCCTCGATTGCGGTTCTATCTGGCGTTGCTTTTGGTGGTGGGCTTGAATTGGCGATGGCCTGTACGTTTCGGGTGGCAACCCCTGCCGCGCGGCTAGGGTTGCCGGAGATAAAGCTTGGCCTGATTCCGGCCTATGGCGGCACTCAGCGACTATCTCGACTGGCAGGTATTCCTCGGGCACTGGAGCTGGTGAGTACGGGCCGGACGCTTGATGCGGAAGAGTCCGAGAAAATCGGCCTGGTTACCGCGATCCGCGCAGCAGATGATCCGATTGCCATTGGATTGGATTTTGCCGCTTCCCTCGGCGTTCCGTTTCCAGCCTCATTCCGCATGGCCAGTAATGCGGTGCTGCAAGGGTTTGACCTGCCGCTGCAGGAGGCTCTGGAACTCGAAGCGCACCTGTTCGCAGAGGCCACACTGACGAGTGATGCCACAGAAGGGGTGTCAGCGTTTTTGGAAAAGCGTAAACCCGCGTTTACCGGGTAGAGGCCACCCACAGGCAAAAATATACAACTGTTCAGGATCGTAGGGCCTTTGGCGGCCCTCACCTGCCAACGAGGATATTCATGATGGCGACGAATCTTCAAGAGCCTTTTAAGGCATTTGTGATAGACAAGGGTGAGGATGGCTCGCTCTCCAGCGGGCTGACTACTCTGCATCACGCTCAGCTCGATGCGGGTGAAGTGACGATCAAAGTTGCCTACTCCAGCGTGAATTACAAGGACGCTTTGGCGGCCACCGGCACCGGGAAAATAATCCACCGTTTCCCGTGTGTGGGCGGTATCGATGTTGCCGGTGAAGTTATTCAGTCCAGCGATGCACGGTTTGCAGCGGGCGATAAGGTCTTGGCCACAGCCTATAACATCGGTGTATCGCACCATGGTGGGTACGCCGAATATGCCCGGCTCCCAGCGGACTGGTTGGTTCCGTTGCCTGAGGGGTTGAACCTGTTGGAAGCGATGGCTTTGGGTACCGCAGGACTCACTGCTGCTCTGGGTATCGTGCACATGGAAACCAATGGCCTGACTCCCGAAAAAGGCCCGGTGCTGGTCACTGGCGCTACCGGTGGGGTGGGAAGCTTGGCCGTCGATATGTTGTCCGGTCTTGGCTATGAGGTCACAGCGCTAACCTCTAAGTCGACGGAGGATGCATACCTGAAGGGCCTGGGCGCTGCGGAGGTGGTGTCTGCCTCAACCATCGACCTCTCCTCTGTTAAGGCCATGGAAGAAGGTCGGTGGGCTGGAGCCGTTGATAGCGTCGGTGGGCCGCTACTGAGTTGGGTTATTGCGACCATGAAGCGTGCGGGAACCATCGCCTGCATTGGTAACGCGGGCAGCTTCAAACTCAACACTACGGTCTATCCCTTCATCCTACGCGGCGTGAGCCTGCTGGGTGTCGATTCAGGGTTTATCGCCTCTCCCGTTCGACAACAGGTCTGGCAACGCCTGAGAAATGACCTGAAGCCGAAGCACTTACGGGAGTGCACCCAGGTGATCGATTTTGACGAACTGCCAAAGGCGTTTGATCGTTTTGTGCAGGGGCAGGTTCGTGGCCGTACCGTCGTCAGGATCGATGATTCCTTGGGCTAGATGGATGCAGCAAAATCGCATTTTGGGGTGTTGATCGAATAAAAATAAGCGTAGCGGATGGCTGGTTGAACGAGTGTGGACGTTATGTCTACGGCCCATCTTAATGCATCACCGGGGTGATGCCTGCTACCTGCTAATGAGGAGTGTTCTTATGTTTTCAACAATCAATCTCACCATCACTGCTGGTATCGGGCGCATCGATTTCAATCGTCCGGACAAGCTCAATAGCCTCAACGAACAGATGATGGTTGAGATTCACCAAGCCTTGGATCAAATCCAAGCCAATAAGGAAATCCGGGCCCTGGTTATCAGCGGAACTGGCCGGGCATTTTGTGCCGGGCAAGATATCGAAGACCCAGCGATGCAGTTTGTCGATGGTGAGAAGCCTGATATCGGCACCATGGTTGAGCGGCTTTTCAAACCCCTGGTGATGAAGCTGCAGAACATGCGCATGCCGACCATCGCGGCCGTGAATGGTATTGCGGCAGGCGGTGGTTCTTCAATCGCACTGGCGTGTGACTTTGTGCTCGCCGCTAAATCAGCCAGCTTTCTGCAGGCATTTTCGAAGATCGGCTTAACGCCCGATACGGGGGCCAGTTGGTTTTTGACCCGTCGTCTCGGTATGGCACGAGCGATCGGCCTGACCATGTTGGCTGACAAACTGCCCGCAACCAAGGCGGCAGAATGGGGGCTAATCTGGGAGGCATTGGAAGATGCGGAATTTGATACTGGAGTTAATGCTCTGGCGGAGCGGCTTGCTCGGTTGCCGACTAAGGCATTAGTCCGTACTCGCCAACTAATTCACAGCGCTCACAGCCATACGCTGGAGGAGCAACTGTCGATGGAAGCCTCCTATATTCGAGAGATGGGCTGGAGCCGTGATTACCAGGAGGGCTTTATCGCGTTCACTGAAAAGCGGCAACCCAACTTTACGGGTGAATAAAGGCGTTAATCCCGGCGTTCTCTTTTATCCCTCGAGGCTCGTCTTGCAGCAAGGCTGGCCGCTTGAGGGGCTCGTCGGGTACTCGTTTAGCGCGCCAGGACAATGTGCCCGTAGCCCGTATCTAGGGCGGCAAGGTCTCCGCCGAAGTGGTGAGCTGAGAGCGGGGTTCGTAGTTCAACCTGTTCAATTTGTGGATCGTCGTCGGTGCAACCGTACCAGCGACTACCCCAGCTTGGCCAGTCGCTAGGCTTAGTCTTTCACACGTAAAAACAAGAACAAGGGTTAAGTGATGTCGTTTAACGAGCAGTATCGGCGTATGATGCCATTGATGTAGTCAGTGACGGTGATGTCATTGTGTTACCGACAGGACCTACGGAGCTGCAGGCGTTGTCGGAGCGTCGGCGCGAATTCCGCCAAGTGCATATCGCGCAGATCCTTCCGTTGGCTTCGCACAACTACTTTGATCCGAATACCACCGAGCACGTCGGCATCTCAGTCATTTCCTTGGCGGGGCTTCGCGCCCGGGCGCTCAGGAAGGGTGGGTCGATACCATGGCCAACCACTTTTCAGAGTTGCCGGAAATTATTCGATGCGGGCTGACGCCAACCGATATTGTATTTAGCGTCGCATCGCCAATGGATGATAAGGGCTATTTCTCGCTCGGATTGGCTGCTGATTATACGATGGCAGCCATTTCTCTTTTGTGGCGAGCTTACCTGGATCGGAGGCGAGGCTCTCTAAGGAAGCAACAGCAGTTTGGAGTTGGTCAGCTGATGGCAATCCGGTAAAGGCGTTGAATGCAAGCCCTCCTGCCCTCTTTGCTACCTTGAGCCAATCGAGCCTGCGAAAAACATTTTATAAAAACAAATTGATTCAATCCGTTAAAGGTGGGCTTAAGAAGATGTTGTATCTTGCATTGTACCGCAGTCGTCGTCCATCACTCGAAAAGAAGTGGGCGCTGCCAATTCGTATTCTCATTGGGGCTTGCTCAACACCTGATCCAGACTGGTTCAGTCCCATCGACGGTGCCAACATCCGATCAAGTGCGGAGTCATCGATTAAACCGAGTCGGTTACTGCTCGCCTAGTCGTACCAGGCCTTCCTGAGCACAAGAAGCCACTAGCACCCCTTCTCGGGTGTATATGCTGCCTCGCCCAAAGCTTCGCCCTCCAGCCGCACAGGGGCTATCCATATGGTAATAAAGCCAGTCGTCAACTCGGCAGTTGCTGTGTATCCAGACTGCGTGATCAAGGCTCGATAGAGTGATGTCGGCTGAAAGCATGTTCATTCCGTGTGGTCGAAGACTCGTTAACATCAACTCTTTGTCCGAAATATAGGCAAGAAGAATACGGTGCGTGTTTTGATCGTTGCCCAAATCGCCACAAAATTGGAACCAGTACCCTTGTACCGGCTCATCGGTCTCTAGGGAGTAGAAGTTTTTGGTATAGACGGCTCTCACGTCCACAGCCTTAAGCGGCAGTTCAAATGGTTGCTTTGGTCCTGATATGCTAGGCGGATTTTCGGCTAGCCGTACCACATTACTTTGCAGCGTTTCCGGCTCGGGAATTCCCGTTGGCATCGCCATTCGGTGTGAGACCCCGGGCTCCTCTCGATGGAAGGATACGCTACAGTGAAAAATGGTTTTTCCACTCTGTTCGGCCACCACTCGTCTTGCGCTGAATCTTGTGCCATCACGGATCGGATCAACCGCATAGGTGATCGGTTGATTGGGATCGCCAGGACGGATGAAGTAAGCGTGCAGGGAGTTAACCAGGCTGTCGCTATCGACTGTTTTAGCCGCAGCACTTAGGGCCTGCGCAACCAACTGGCCTCCAAAAACATGAGGTAGAGACAGTGGCAGGGAGTCGCCTCTGAAGGCATACGCACCGATTTGTTCGACATTCAGATTTTCTAGAAGCTCGCCTAGATCGAACATGTTGAATCACCATCTGTTTGTGATCTGAGGATTAAGTTACCGGCATCAAATGTGACACTCAGTGACTGCTGCCGTTGATTCGTCACCGACCCGCCGAGAAAAACAGCGCCACGGTTAGTAGGNACCGTTGGCGCTCAAGGGGGTGNTTAAGTTTTCATCTGTGATGTTGGCTATAGCCNTTCAATCGCCACCGCTAGCCCCTGACCGACGCCGATACAAAGGCTGACAACACCGTAGCGGCCACCTGTTCGCTGAAGTTGCCGGGCTGCAGAGAAAATAATTCTGGCACCGGAAGCGCCAAGCGGGTGACCCAGTGCAATGGCGCCACCATTGGGATTCACACGCGGATCGTCCAACGAAATGTTCAGCAATTTAAGACACCCTAAAGCCTGGGCGGCAAAGGCTTCGTTTATTTCGATGACGTCCATATCTGACAGGGTTAGACCTGCGCGCTGTAGCGCTTTTGGAATGGCATACGCAGGCCCGATACCCATTACACGTGGCTCCACGCCACAAGCAGCCCCCGCCAGAATTCGAGCGATAGGCTTTATTCCCGCACGTTCACCGACCTCTTTGTTGCCGATAAACATCGCGACAGCCCCATCATTAACCCCCGACGAGTTGCCCGCTGTGGTAACCCCGCCTTCGAATAAGGGGCGTAACTTGGCGAGTGTCTCCAGGTTGGTTTCGGGACGAGGATGCTCATCATCCTTAACGACGGTAGGTGGAGCCTTTCTGTTGGCCTTAACCTCAATGGAGGCGATCTCGTCGTCAAAAAAGCCTTCGGCCTTTGCCCTGAAATAGTTAGATTGTGAGCGCTCAGCGAAGGCGTCACATTCAGCCCTGGATAGCCCCAGCTGTTGTGCGACGTTATCGGCTGTCTGCGGCATGGTGTCGTTGCCATACAACCGGGTTATCTCGGGGTTAGGAAAGCGCGCGCCAATCGCGGAATCAAAGACCTTGAATTCTCGCCCGAACGCCACTTCGCTTTTGGCGACGACAAAAGGCGCACGGCTCATGCTCTCAACCCCACCAGCGATGTAGAGCTCTCCTTCACCACAGGTTATCGCTCTGGCGGCATCAAGTACGGCAGCAAGGCCGCTGGAGCAGAGCCTGTTGACCGTCTGGCCGGGTGTTGTCACAGGCAGACCCGATAGGAGGGCGGCATGCCGGGCAATATTGCGGCTGTCTTCACCGGCCTGACAGGCGCACCCCAGCACCAGGTCTTCAACTTGGTCGGGTGAAAAGTTCGTGGTGGCCAGTAGCTGACGGATTACGTTAGCAACCAGGTCATCGGGCCTGATCGGAGCCAAACTGCCCGCTTGGCGCCCGAAGGGTGTCCGCAGACCACTGTAGATATAAGCATCTAACATCTGATTTTCTCCTATGGCTCAAGTCGCGCTGGTAAGAAGGGATACGTTCAGCAATGCTCGTCTGGTTAACCAGGGGCTTGGCCGGTATCGTGGGTCTCGATAAAAATTGAAGAGGTTATCCAGGATGCGCAGCACCGTACGCGCACCCAGTTTGTCGCCCATGGCCAGAGGACCGAGTGGGTAACCCAGCCCTAGTTTGACGGCTTGATCGATATCGTCAGGAGTCGCCACGCCCTGTTGCGCCATATCGGAGGCGATATTGACGATGGTCGCTACCACTCGTTGGGAGACGAATCCGGGGCTGTCAGAAATTACTTCGACCGGGATTCCGTCAGAGGCCAGCAGAGTAACAGCGGCGTCGCGGTAGCCTGGCTCCGTGATGGGGGTTGTCATTAGCGTCCGACATCCGTTGAGGAACAACGGATCAAGCCCTACCGCTCGCTTGGGGTCGATGCCTAAAGAGACCGCCCGGGTGGTTACATCCTCGCCAACCGGCAGCAATAAGCAGAGTGAATCGGAGGCCGGTTTTTCATCGGTATCTCTCGGTGCATCGATAGCATCCAGCAGTGCGCAGACTTGCGGAAATGCTTCACAGTCTGAGGGGCTCAGCCAAACAGACCGCCTTTCTCCGCCAGATACGACACCTGATGAGCATTCCATCCTCTGGCCGTTTGGGTATTGATAGAAACCTTCCTGGGATTTGCGCCCCAGTAAGCCAGCCATCAAGCGCTGGCGTGCGATAGGGGATGGTCGGAAGCGCGGCTCCTGGTAGTACTGGTTATAGATGGACTCCATCACCGGCTGTGAGACATCCAGCCCCGTCAAATCCATCAGCTCGAATGGCCCCATCCGGAATCCGGCACCTAAACGCAGAATGCGATCTATCCCCGGTGCCGAACCGATATTTTCACCCAAGAGTCGCAGCGCTTCGGTGGGATAGCCCCTTCCTGCATGATTCACGATGAAGCCGGGCGTATCTGCTGCACGGACCGGCTTATGGCCCATCTTTTCGGCTAGGTTCGTAAGTCGATCAGCAACGTGTGGATTCGTCCGTGGACCACTGATCACCTCAACGATTTTCATCAGCGGCACAGGACTAAAGAAATGGAACCCTGCGACGCGTTCCGGTCTTGTGCAGCCTGCGGCAATAGCGGTAACCGAAAGGGAAGATGTGTTAGTCGCCAGGATACAGTTATCGCTAACCACCGCCTCTAACTGACTAAACAGTCCTTGTTTGGCTTCGATATCTTCAACGATAGCCTCCACAACGACCTCGCAATTAGCGAGGTCTGAGAGCGCTTGCGCTTCCCCTAAACAGCGAGAGGCCTGGGTTTGTTGTTCTGTGGTGATCTTGCCTTTAGTGGAAAGCTTTTCCAGAACGCCAACAATCTCTTTTTTTGCCTCCGCAGCGCCTTCGGGCCGGCTGTCGTAGAGAAGTACGGGAATACCGGCTTGGGCTGCAATTTGCGCAATTCCACGGCCCATAAGGCCTGTCCCTACGATCCCCACCGAACTGGGAAAACTCTTTCTCGATTGGCTCATCTTACTCCCCGCTATAAACCGGTTTGCGCTTTTCAAAGAACGCCTGCATCCCTTCGCTTTGGTCGTTCGTGTCGAACAACAGCTGAAATGCCTTGCGCTCCAGGGCTAGGGCGCTGTTGAGTGGGATATCGGATCCGGCAAGCAGGACTTCCTTTATCTGCTCTGCCGCTATCGGCGGCATGTCGGCGATTAGTTTTGCAAGCTCCAAAGCCCGGTCCAGCACGTGATCGTCATCGACTACCTCGCTTGCCAGCCTCATCGAAACGGCTTCGGTGCCGCTGATAGGAAGTCCCGTAAGCAGCATCTTCATCGCGTGGAACTTGCCAACTGCTCTCGCAAGTCGTTGGGTGCCGCCCGCCCCGGGCATGATCCCGACCTTGATCTCTGGCTGGCCAAACTGGGCGTTATTGCCCGCAATGATGACGTCTGCATGCATAGCCAGTTCGCAGCCACCGCCCAAGGCGAATCCGTTGACGGCAGCGATGATTGGCTTTGGACAGGCGGAAATAGCCTCCCAAAGTTTCTCCACATGCCGTGAGTACATCTCAATAGGGGTTGCGTCGGCGATGTCACGCAGGTCTGCGCCGGCAGCAAATACGCGATCGCCACCCGTTAATATGACGCAACGTATAGATGGGTCCTCTGATATGGCTTTGAAGTTGTCGGCCAGAGATTCTCTCACTGGCCGATTGAGCGCATTGCGCGCTTTAGGTCGGTTGATCCGTAGCTCTACGACATATTTGGCGGGATGCCGAGTGATCACCACGTCTTTATTGGATTCCATGAGTACGCTCCCATCTGGTGCTGATATGCTTGGTTTAGGTTACTTTACAGGAAAATATATGTAAATATATTTGCATAAAAACAACAATTATATCTTGTTGTTTGCTATCTTATGTAGCAATATATATACATATTAAGCGTCGCAAGCCCGCGTCTGTTCGACTTTTTACAGATCTTCTTTGAATCCCAAAGATTCTTGTCGGCTGCAGAGAGGTGCCAATGGGGCGTTATGACGAGATAAGAAATGGTGCGATAGGCGTGCTGTCGTAGAACTCTGTAGGAGGCTACTAAGATGATTAGAGATCAGGAAATTTTAACTCTACTAGTTGATACAATTTCTCGATTCGCCCGCGAGGAACTTATTCCGGCCGAAGAGGAAGTCGCGGAAAGTGATCTGATACCCGCTCATCTGGTCGAGCAGATGCGAGTGCTGGGGTTGTTCGGGCTTTGTATCCCAGAGGAATATGGTGGTTTGGGGCTGACCATGGAGGAGGAGGTGTTCGTAGGGTTTGAGCTGGGTAAGGCGTCCCCGTGTTTCCGGTCGTTGATCGGCACCAACAACGGTATCGGCTCCCAAGGCCTCATCGTGGACGGCACCGAGGAGCAAAAAAACCACTACCTTCCAAAACTGGCCGCCGGTGAGTTGATCGCTTCATTCGCCCTCACAGAGCCAGGTGCGGGCTCTGACGCAGCATCGCTGCGCACGACAGCCGTGCGCGACGGTGATTTCTATGTACTTAATGGTACCAAGCGCTATATCACCAATGCTCCAGAAGCCGGCATATTCACTGTGATGGCTAGAACAAGCCAGGATGGCGGTTCTGCTGGAATATCAGCCTTCATCGTTGAAAAAGACACAGCAGGGCTTAGCCTCGGTAGAATCGACAAGAAGATGGGACAGAAAGGTGCCCACACCTGCGATGTCATCTTTGATAACTGTCGCATTCCTGCTGCAAACCTGATCGGTGGGAATGAAGGTGCCGGGTTTAAAACCGCGATGAAAGTGCTCGACAAGGGCCGGCTACATATCGCCTCGATCTGCGTTGGGGCTGCGGAGCGTATGTTGGACGATGCGCTGAATTACGCGCTAGAGCGCGAGCAGTTCGGGAAGCCCATCGCAGAGTTCCAACTCATTCAAGCCATGCTGGCGGACAGCAAGGCGGAAATCTATGCCGCCCGCTCAATGATTCTCGATGCTGCCCGTAGGCGTGATAACAAGGAAAATATTGCCACCGAAGCGTCTTGTTGCAAGATGTTTGCTTCTGAAATGTGTGGACGGGTTGCTGACCGCGCGGTACAGATCCATGGAGGGGCTGGGTATGTCTCTGAATATGCGATAGAAAGGTTCTATAGGGATGTACGACTCTTCCGCATCTATGAGGGTACGACACAAATTCAACAGCTGGTTATTGCCCGTAGCATGATCCGTAAGGCGTCGTAAACGACATAAAGCTGGGTATAGCCTAAAACCCATACCGTAGCCCGCGCAAATAGTGATGTTGGTACTTCTTGTACCGAACATTGCTATAGTGAAGTTAACACGGTCGGGTGGCGATCGCGTCTTTATGGGATGGCTATTTGGCTTTATAGCAACGATACCGGGGGCTGTTCGATCGCAGCCACTGGTTTGCACTGTCTACGGTCATCCTGATCGCTATCTTTGTTCGGAAGGGGCGAGAGTTTGAGTTCGATACATTCTCAATAAACAAATGGGAAGCATTCTGGGCGATAGTCATGGCGAAGCTTTCGACAAGTTTGCCAGTGTCGGCGCCTGGATGAGCTCAAGTTAAACTCACAAAGGCAGCGATTTGATATGCTCAATCTTGGGTGAATCGACTTTTCCCAAGCGGTTTGTGTTCAACACGTCTGCGGTTGTAGGCGACTGGAATCCAAGATTTAGGAAAGACTGACCCTAACTAGGAGAGGGTTACACTACTTCAGTTTATGGATGAACGCTGACCTTATCGTCAGTCCTATGGCACCTCTGAATAATTCGCCAGGATCAGCGATAATACCGCCAGCCATCCTTTCAGAGGTTTTCCAATGCCAGATCGGCATACATGCGTTTGAGCTGGGAAAGCTCTGATTCCATGTCTTTCATCCGCTTGATATCGGATGCTTCCATGCCACTGTATTTGCTCTTCCAGTTGTAATACGTGGCTTCAGACACGCCGTGTTAGCGGCCGGTTTTACCAATCTTCTGTGAGTGAAACAGAAGCTGATGTAGGGTCCGTGCGCCTGTTGACCGGAGGGTGTTCAAAGTTCTGTGTCAGCTATTTTCACAGATCCAGATACTCATCAATCCGGCCTTCAAAATGGATACTCAGCTGCGATAGCGTGAGGTTCCAATTCTGCACTGGGTGAGTCCATTTTTCGGAGGCCTTCAACATACCGGCGTAAAGCAATTTCAACAAG
>PBNY01000008.1 GCA_002723385.1 Oceanospirillaceae bacterium
TGGGTTCCAAACCTGCCCCGTTTATAAGGGGATTAAGACCAAAAAAAGAAATGACTTATTACCTTTTTCTGTTCCAAACCTGCCCCGTTTATAAGGGGATTGAATCGTAGGGGCGACCTCCCATGGTCGCCCTTATCGGTTGCCGGGCGGCCACAGGGGCCGCCCCTACAGCCATGGACGCGAAATGGGTATATGTGACACCGGGCCGCCCCCTGTCTTGAAACGATGTCGTAATCTGGATGCCCGCCAGTGCAGGAAAGAGCCGCCCTGACCGGCTGCCATCTGGATAGAGCAAGAATCACTCTTACGGGGATTGAAGCGATGGATAAAAACGCGAATGCGTTTTTGGAAGGGTTAAAACGATATTGCCAAATCCGACGGACAATTCAGCCGTAGCCAAATTGCCGTCAGGTTGTATCGGAATAACCGCCGGTTAATGAAAGTTAAACGGCAAGCAGGCTTCCAACTGCGCCAGCAACCAGACTGGTTCCGTCTGCGGAGCTGTGCAGAGCTGCTCCAGAGCGGCATGGTTTGCCAAGGGCAACTGATCACGCAGTGCCTGTCGGACGGCTTCCGATGGCACTGGCATTGCATCCGATAGCGCTGCTGTTACCGCCTGCCACACTTGCGAAATCCACAACAACGTCGGGCCGTTGTCCGCGCACAGCGTAATCGCGTCTTGCCACAAGGCCTGAGCCTCCTGCTGTTGTCCGGCCTGCCACAAGGCCCAGCCACGCCAGAACATAATCAGCGGCCAGGGGTGGTCTTGCTCTTGCTGCCATTGATCCTGAATTTTCAGCATCTGCGCCGGTTCATCGGCAAACACCGCCGGGCGCTCCTGCATCGCACGCCAGCCCAGTTGCTGGGCAAAGCGTACCGCATGGCCACTCCGTGCCAGACGCTCGAAAAGCGGTTTGGTGGCATTGCCCGGAACCACATCGGCCAAATACGCCATCAACCCGTCTTTGAACGACTCGTCTGACAGCGCGGGATTGCGCAGATACGCGAACTGCTGATAACTGCGGGTCTGGTTGATTTCACGCTTGGCCTGAGCGCTGTCTGACAGCCGGTCAAACTGGCGCATGGCTTCCGTGAAGCACACATCCGCCTCTTGATAACGCCCCTGAAACGCCAGTAACTGCCCTTGGGTGCTGTGCAGTTTGCCATGATTTAGCAAACCCACGGTCGCAGCAGGCAAGGCCAGCCACTCATCCAGCAAGCCTTCACAACTGCTGAAGTCCATGGCGTTGGTGGCGGCCACCACCACACGCAACAGCGCTTCGCAGGCTTGTGGTGCCATTTCGTCTTTTAGCGTGGTCGCCAGCCGAGCCAGTTCCAGCAAGTCGGCGTTGTCGCTGTAGCCCTGGTGATTGGCCAGTGCCAGCCGAACTGACTGCTGTTGCAGCTTGAGGCTCTTCGGCAGGCTCACATCCGCTGGTTGATAGCGCTCCAGCCAGTCCAGCGCACGCGCCAGGCCCGATAACTGGTAATCCTTGACGCGCAAGCGCTGCTGTACTTCCGCCAGGTAGCTGTTCCAGATGTTGGGATCGGCTTTTACACGACCACCCAGTTGCTGCAAGCAGCCGAATACCATGGCGGTGTTGTTTTCAACCTGGTCGCCCGCCGATTGAAGCAAGCTGTACCAGTCCGCCGCACGCAGAGGGGATGAACCCTCCATTGCAGAGAGCAAACGTTCGTACACGGCGTCGTCAGAGGGCCGGATCAGACAATGGCCCGGCAGTTTGGCCAGATTCAGCAGTTTTTTCTTGGCGGCAACCGAGCTACCCCAGCAATTGGCGATGGTATCGACATAGCCGTTGGCCGGGTGGCCGCTTTTGTCGATGAAGTTCATATTGAGGCGCAACTGGCCAAACCGTTCGGGGTTGATTTCCACCAAATCGGCCACCAACAGCTCGCCAACGGCTTTCAGGTCATAATTCTCGTCGTAGCCAGAATACCGCTCAATCTGGATATCAACCCGCGTCTCCTGACCCGGTTGCATAGGCAATAATTGCAGCACCCAGCGAGACAACTGCTGGATTTTCTGGAACCAGCTATAACGACCGGAGACCGGGTCTTTACTGGTAAATCCGAAAATGCCAACAGGATGCTGAAGCAGGTTCGCCAATGCCCGCTCAACGGTGTCTGTGGGTTCGTCGGTTGCGTGAAAACTATTTGGCAAGGATGGCAGTGTCAGACCTTGAGGCAACAACAAGCCCACGACCTTGCCCAGCTCCTTATTAGCATCGTGCAGTTCATCAGCGGTTGCATCAAAAGACTGCCCGGTTTCGTCAATCAGTAGTGTCCACTGTGGTGACGGTTGCAAGTTGGCAATGGCGTTGGGATGCCCTTGTTCGGTCAGCTCGACTTCTGGCATGGAAGGTTTGTAACCATGTGCCTGGCGGATTTTTTGCTGGTTGTTTTGACGATCCTTACACACTTTTTTGAACGATTTTCTCAAATGGTTGGCAACACGTTTGGGCGCTTGTTTACCGATGCGTTCCAGCCATGCCTGTATCTCGGCATCCGACTTCCCAGACCGGAGCAGGGATGTCAGTTCATTGTCCAGCCGATGAGCCTCGCGTCCTTCTCTGACGGCCTTATCCCAGCCATGTTGCAAAAACATCAATTCAGAGTCCTGGGTCAGCAGCAGTTCGAATTTCCCCTGAAGCTGGTTGATTTGAATCTGATTTTTTTGCTCTCCCCAGGCGTGCTGCAAGTAGCACTTCCAAACCAGATCACGCGCCTGATCTTCAAGGCTGTTACTCTTTGGAGGCGTGTTATTGGCCGCTGGTTTTTTGGCTGCAACGGTCACCTTGGTGGCAGTATCTGAGTCCCGTACCGAGACGTTATGGCTCGTCTCCCTGGTGGCATACTCTCGCCACTGACGCTCCTCTTGATAGAACACATGCACCTTGGCCTGTGGCCAACAGCGTGCAACCTCATCCATCAGAAGAGCATTGCTGTGCTTGCCCGCAAGCACATGCTCCACACCCGGCAGCGATTCTGCCAGTGCTCGCAGTTGTGCAACCGTTGTGTCTTTTAACAACGCCAGATGGTGCAAGCCTTTGACGACTGAAGGCACTTCGGAAGAAGCGCCCGGCAGGGATACGAATAACATGACGGACTCCTGTGTCATTTCGTGAGGTGTTGAGAGAGGCAGAAGTGGCCTTAGTCAGGCACACTCTCTGCCCGAATTTCGGTGAGTTTCGGGTTGAGTGATGCCAGTTGCCCGGCATCCAGCTCAACACCGCGCAGCTCCGGTGGCAGATTGATCTGCAAATGGAAGTAACGCGCCCCGCGTTGGTTCACCTCGACCACCAGATGCACGGTGAGATTGCCATAAACGCAATCCCCCGGTTGCAGCAGGGCGGTGTCGAGATGCGCCAGCTCCAGATCGACCTGAGCCAATCGCTGGCGCAGCCATTTGATGCTGGCCGGGTGGCGAGAAACAATGATGTGACGGGGCATGGCAATTCGTCCTTGAAGAGAAATGGGTCAGTCCTGTTCAGATGACTCAGCTATTCACGAATCAGCGTCGACATTTCTTATAAAAGTGATATTTCCAGGCTTCACGCCCAACAGATAGGATTTAAATTTTTCTTTAAATTCAATATCATCATCAGGTTCTATATCAACGGTTGTGTCCCTTAAAGATGGCTTAAGCAATCCAACCATATTGTCTGGCAGTTTCTCTCGTAACGAATCTCGAATACCTGTAATAAACGAATCAAAGGCTTTTTCTGGCATGGGTTCACCTTCAAAATGTAGCGTATTTCCATATTTACCGGCTTCATCCATTTTCTTTATTTCTTCCTTGGATTTTCTCTTGCCATTAAGAAAATATGCAATAGATCGTCTGGTGTTGCTTAACTCTTCAAGCAATTTTGAATCTTCGACATCCGCACGCCCTTCATACACATCCACTAAAGTTTCAAAATACTGATTGCCCGAGTGACGAACGTTCAACAAGTCGAATAAAGTGCTACAGGTCATACAAAATAGTATGTTATCAGAATCCACTCCAGATTTGGGGGGGCGCTGATAGTCTTGCCGATTGCCAGAGTGCAAATTTGTATCAAGAAGAAATTGATAATAAAATGCCCAATGCATCTGGTTTTTAAAACTTACAGACTCAAGTTTTTTATATTTATTTGATATTACTAACTCACGCTTAATCAAATCCACATGAAGCCTGATTTCAGAAGGCTGATCACCTAAGTTAATCAGATCAACCAGATTGCGATAATTTAACTTATGGGCTTTAAAATATTCATACTCGCCCTCACCCTCACCTCTAACAGCCATGTCATCTGTCAATACTTTTGGCAACTGATGACGCATCCTAATAAAGGGAATATCCGTTAATTCAATCTTGGCGCAACGACTATCTAAAACCTTCCCATTAACTTTGATTTCGTAAGAATCATTATCTTTCTGATATGGATAGAAAAAACCGCCCCCCTCAAAATCTTTACTGACAAGTACATGAGACATCTGATCACCATGACGGCCAAACAGGCTCATTGCATAGCCCAAATAAAACGTCATGGTTTTACGGCCACCAGCAATAGATGCGTGGATAGACCAGCGCTGTTCATCCTGTGTGAAGTAACGCACAACCGTGGTTATAAAATCTGCCAGCGCTTCATGATCATCTGTTTCACGTGCATCGTCGACTGGCTTGCCATTGGCATTCGGCACAACCAGAATATGCTCATCGTGTAACTGAATAACCGGAAGCTCAACCAACTCACAGACTTCCTGAATACGTTTAGCAACGTTATTTTTTTCTCCACCTTGCCATTCACTAGGGTTGATCAACTCTTTTTTACCATCACTGGTGGTAATGATGCGGATTTCATCCGGCCAATGGGCGTTTTGATCACCGGCTTTTTTACGCTGGGCAATACCGTACAGCGTTTCGGTGACGACAGCGGGAGACATACCCGTCACCGACAGCAGCATATGCTTTGTTTGAGATGGTTGAGTGGCCATAGTCGAATCCGTCATACGTTCGTTCCTTCTCGGTGTTTGATGTCAGTCAGATGCGGCCATCATGGCCGTTTTTTATTCTAAAAATGGTGCTGCCAAAGCTGGTGGCAAGTGCAATCCGGTGCGGAAGTGACCTGACTAGCCCAGGCCCAACGCCTTGAGCAACGACTCACGGCTATCGCATAACCGTGTACCGTTGGCGGCCAGTTTGGCTTTAAAAATATCCCAACGGTTTTTCTCTTCCAGAGTGCGACGAAAATGCGGTCCGACCATCAGTACCTTGGTGGTTTTGCCAAAACGGTCGCCCATGCTCTCCAGTTGCTGCTCGATGGATTTTTCCTGTGTTTCGGGTGGTACATCCGCCTTGATTTCGATCAGATAGCTGCGGCCCTTCAGGTGAACAAACACATCGGCTTCACGGTTGCCGTCTGAACTTTGTTGCTGTTCCGGGTTCACCACCACTCCTCGTGCCATTTCCTCGGCAAGAACGCCAGCTTGCAATAACCAGTGATGCGTTAATTGCTCCAGCCAGTCGCCCGAAATCCATTTACGCACCGCTTTGCGGGCTTTTCTGGGGTTATTGCCTGGCAGTGATAACTGCTGACCATCCAGATCGAAGCTGCTGTTATCCAACGAGGATAAACGTTCAATCCATGCCGCCACCTGGGGTGTTTGCAAGGCTTCCGGGAGCGTCAGCGTCAGCTGATTCTTGTTGTAGTCCGGGTTGTCGCGCCCTTGCGACCAAAGCTCATCCAGCCAGCCAAACAAGCTTTCGATACCGGTTTCCTGCTCATCCAGTGCTTGCCAGAGTTGCAGGGCCAGCTCTGTGTGCTGCTTTTGCCCTTCCAGGCCGATGCTCTGTTGTTCCACCTTGTCGGCGTACAAACGCGCAATGTCCAGCGGCGCTGCAGTTTTCATCGGGCGGGATTTGCCACGGGAGACCCATTCGTTGTTAATCAGCGCCAGACGTTGCAGTTCATTACCACTAAAACCCTTGTAATGAATCTCATCCCACGGCATCCGGGTCAGCAGCCCCATACCGATGGCTTTGGTGCCCCCCGTGGCGTTAAACACCAGCGTCAAATCGTCTTCAGAACCGGCTTTAATCGCATCAACACAGGGGCGTAATGCCTCGGCAATCCAGTTTTGTAGCTCCAGAATATTTTCACCATCAAACTGCTGTTGCTCATCCGGGCGATGAATCGTCGTATTCGGCAGGTCTTCACGCAGAACATTCACCAATCGTTCACTGGCCTTACGCAGTTTGGGAAAACTGCTCACCACCAGTACCAAATGCTGAGGGCACAAGGTCAAACAGGCTTCGTATTCAGGCAGATTAAATTCGGAAACAACACACACGTAGATAAAAGGTCGGGGGGAGTTGTTCATAACGTCCTGTAATTCTCCATGAGGGGATGGTTCAAGCATTAAACGGCCTCCGTGGCCTGGCACGTCCTTATGTTTCATCCCTGGCATTATCCCTGTTCGTTGCAAAATAAAAACACCTGCGTCAATAAAAGAATGGTTGATCAAGCCCACATCAGGCCGCCATGCGGGCCAGCTCTTTGGCAAAATTACGGGAGGCGCGGTAGTCACTGGGCGAGCATGGCACGGTGATGTAATCACCACTTTGTGGCTCGAATAACTTGCCGTGCTTGCGGCCCTTCTGCCACATCCAGCCCTGACGCACTTTCTGGCGAACCAGCTTGTTAATGTCTTTATTGCTGCTGTACTGCATGGCAAAACCTCCAACCCATCGAGAACACCACAGTAACAATCCGGTGTCCTTGACGGGGAGCTGCCATCTTTGGGTAGCTATCCAAACCAGCGTTGCAATTGCTCACGCGCACGCTGAACGTGTTCGTCCTTGACGTGCGCCGCCACGGCGGCAAACGCCACTCCCAGCACCGACAAATCGTCCCCAAACCCGACACCCACGATGACATCTGGCACGGCATCCAGCGGCGACACGAAGTACGCCAGTGCGCCGTAAACCGTTGCTCTCGCCCAGGCTGGCGTATCACCATCGGACGCGACGTAATACAGCGTCAGCGCCTTTTCGACCACTTCACGCCCGGCTTTGACGGCGTAGCGTGCGATCTTTTTCCAGAAACCATCGCGGTTAAAATCATGTTCCGAAAACGCGTTGTGGATGCTCATGCCCATCTCCTCAAAAAACCTGTTGTTTATCGTGACAGAACCCGGTTATTGATCAGTCGTCCAAGAGGCTCCAGATCAACGCCCCACAATTAACCCGTGGTGAAAATACGTGCCGCGAAAAACCATCAAATGGGTACCGGCTTTAAACTGACTCATGGGCATGCCTCGCTGTACGTAAAGTGATGACAACAAGGTAAAGCCTTGAGGCGCCCAAATCTGCCTTCCAAAACCCGGGAGCTCTGACAAACCAGCAGACATGGGCACACTGTTGTTATCGCACCCGGAGGACACCGCCATGATGCCAATCCCTGCCCATACCATTCGTTGCCAGCAATGCGGATGGTCACGCATCTTTCCTGCGACCAGCGACGTATTGCTGCCCCATCAAGTCCCTCCCTCGCACTGCCCACGCTGTGGCTCAGACGAGTTGCAACAACAAGACAGCCGCTTGATTCAGCGCGTTCGACAGTGGCTGGGGTCAGGGCAATGACCACCCCCACACAGCAACACTGGCTGGTGTGTTACGACATTCACAACGCCCGCCAGCGTCAAAAAGCCAACCGATTGCTGCGGCAATTCAGTCTGGACTATCAAAAATCCGGCCTGGAAACCCTGCTGGCAGGCGATATTCGCGGCACGCTGGTTATGTTGCATCCCTGCATCAGTAGCAGCGATTCGTTACTGCTGCTGCCTTTACTCCAGCAGCAGCCACAGCCGGATTGGCGCTTGGGCAAACAGGACGGCGAAGCCAACCACGACACCCTGGTCTGGGCCTGATCCGTCCGAAGCAGAACCACACCCACGAGGTAACGCATGGGCAGCAAGCAACTGATTTTTGATCGACGTCATATCGAGCTGGATTACGACAACCAATGCCTGGTGATACGAGAACCGCCCCACGGCGTTCGTACTCTGCCGCTGCGTTATATCCGCAAAATTGTCTGTGTCCATGGTGTAACACTCAGCAGCAACCTGCTCGGTCAGCTATGGCAACGTGGCATTGACTTTATCGCACTGAACCCGCGTGACAGTGAACGCAGCTTCGGCTTGTATCCCGATCAACAACAGCAAGTACAACGGCGCTGTCAGCAATACCAGTGGCAGCAAGACAATGAACACAGCCTGAGCATCGCCCGTACCTTGTGCCGCCATCGGCTTCAGCAGCAATTACGCTATTTAGCCCAACAGCCCACCGACACCCGCCCGGACGAGCTGATACAACAGCTGTCCAGCCTGCAAGCACAGATGACCAACGCCACCCACACAGATACCCTGCGCGGCCTTGAAGGCACCGCCCAACGGCTGATGTTTCAATACTGGCGTCGTTGCCTGCCCTCTCGGCTGGGCTTCGAAAAACGCCAACGCCGACCGCCTCCTGACCCGGTGAATGCCCTGTTATCGCTCACCTACACCATCGCCATGCAAGAAGCCATCCGCCAATGCAAGGCAGCTGGGCTGGATTCGCAACTGGGGTTTTACCATCGCGTGACTCACGGTCGTCATGCACTGGCGTGCGACCTGATGGAAGTGGCTCGTCCGCAGTGCGAACAATGGGTCGTGGAACTGTTCAACACCGGTGCCATAAAACAACGCCACTTCAGCGGCCCCACACAACGGGCGCAAGGCTGCCGCCTGGGAAAAGCCGGTCGAACTCTGTACTACCAACACCTCGCCAGCGTCATCCCCAAGTGGCAAACACAACTGGCCGCCGCCGCACGCTGGTTGGCCCGGCAAGTGGATCAACGTGCCCACCACGCACCAATGGACATCACCCAGGAGGCTGCCAATGCGTGACTACTGGTATCTGATTCAATACGACATCGCCAACCCGAAACGTCTGCAACGGGTATACCGGCTGTTAAAGTCTTGCGCCATACCGTTACAACACTCGGTGTTTGCCTGGCAGGGTAATCAACACCAGCTGGCCGAACTGAAACGCCAACTCACCCAACGCATCAACCTGGATGAAGACGACATCCGGGGGTATCGGATACGCAAACCCATTTACCTGTTTGGGCGTAACCCACTGCCAGACGACCTGGCTTTTGATGGCGGCCCACCACATCGACACTGCCCGATCAGCGCGTTACAACACGCCCCGGAGGCGTTATGGTCAACACCACCACAATCAGCCCATACGTAAATTTTGCTGTACAAAAACAGTCGTTTTTTTGATTTTCAAGCGTTTGATTTTTAAAGGAAAATTCTGGCCAAGAGCAACAAACCTGCTCCGTTTATAACGGGGGTTGGATCTCCCATGGTCGCCTTTATCGGTTACAGGGCGGCCACGGGGAGTCGCCCCTACAGGTAGATCCGCTGCGTCAGGGACGCCACCGTTCGCAGTATGTGGCCTTTTTTTGTAGCACGTTAATGACGGTGTACTACTGTACCCAATAGGATACAATCAAGTCTGTTAACCACTAACAACACACCATGACTCACCGCACAATACGCCAGACCCCGGCATTCACCGAATGGCTCGATGGCCTCAAAGACAACATGACGCGTGTGCGTCTGAACCGTCGGCTTAAAAGAGCCTCGCGCGGCAACCTCGGAGACTGCAAGTCCGTCGGTGATGACGTAATGGAAATGCGCGAGCACTTTGGCCCTGGCTGGCGCATGTACTTTATCGAGCAGAATGGCGAGTTGATTCTGATGTTGGGTGGCGGCGACAAATCATCTCAAACGAAAGACATCAAAGCTGCCAAAGCACTGGCCAAACGGCTGGAGGATTGATTATGAACGACCCGATTCATATTAAAGACCTGCCCATATTCGATATGGCAGAACAATTGAAAACCGAAGAAGACATCGCCATCTACCTGAGCCTGGTTCTGGAAGATGGCGACCCGGATGAACTGCTTGACGCGCTGGGCGATATTGCCAAAGCCCGTGGCATGAGCCAGATTGCCAAGGATTCCGGGCTGGGCCGTGAAAGCCTGTACAAGGCGCTGCGTGCTGGCTCCCGACCAGAATTCAGCACCATCAGCAAGGTGCTGAAAGCGTTGAATCTGGATATTCAGATCGTCCCACACCACTCAGCCTGACAGATGGCTCCGAAGGATCCAGCACACTCATACGTAAATTTTGCTGTACAAAAAACAGTCACCTGCAACGCCCGGTGATGCAACACTCCAATGCAAAAATCAGAATCGTAGAAAAAAGTCAGTTTTTACAGGATATAGCTTGATAGTACCCGCTTACTTTTATAGTATGACCGAGCTTTGGAAGAGCCGGATGCTCCTTAAAAATTCAGTACAAAAATTGAACAAATCACTGTACAAAAAACAGTCGATTTTTTCGCTTTGCAAGTGCTTGATTTTTAAAGGAAAATTTTTGGCTAAGAGTTCCAAACCTGCCCCGTTTATAAGGGGATTAAGACCTATATCGGGTTCTGACTCGTCCCATGTGTGAGTTCCAAACCTGCCCCGTTTATAAGGGGATTAAGACTTATCTCTACACCTTAACTCAAAAATGTTAGTCGTTCCAAACCTGCCCCGTTTATAAGGGGATTAAGACCCATGACCAACGCCGGGCGATATATTTTTTCGTTCCAAACCTGCCCCGTTTATAAGGGGATTAAGACTTACCAAACATTCCAGTTCTTATCTGTTGGCAATGGTTCCAAACCTGCCCCGTTTATAAGGGGATTAAGACTGATTTCTAAGATCTGGGGCGCTCGCGCTTCAGATGTTCCAAACCTGCCCCGTTTATAAGGGGATTAAGACCTTCAGGCTCACCTTTGATATCGCCGACATCTTTCCAAACCTGCCCCGTTTATAAGGGGATTAAGACCAACAAATGCGTACTCTGGGGAGCAAATCTGTTGTTCCAAACCTGCCCCGTTTATAAGGGGATTAAGACTCTTTCGACCCGCATTCAACAAATACCATGGGTTCCAAACCTGCCCCGTTTATAAGGGGATTAAGACGGTTTGATTGCCGCCATCCAAGTTGCCAGTAAGTTCCAAACCTGCCCCGTTTATAAGGGGATTAAGACTTGCAACATAATATTACTCCTCTGAAGTTATCGGTTCCAAACCTGCCCCGTTTATAAGGGGATTAAGACATCTTTAATAGGTTTAAATAAACGAAACCTATGTTCCAAACCTGCCCCGTTTATAAGGGGATTAAGACGGCTCCGGACGTTCCATGTCCCACCACATAGGAGTTCCAAACCTGCCCCGTTTATAAGGGGATTAAGACCTGACCAGGCAGACCGTCTTTGTAGACGTTGAAGGTTCCAAACCTGCCCCGTTTATAAGGGGATTAAGACTCCTTGTGGCATTTCGCCTTCTATGTGACATACGTTCCAAACCTGCCCCGTTTATAAGGGGATTAAGACTGCATTCCGTAAGGCGAGTTCTCGCCCCCCCCTGTTCCAAACCTGCCCCGTTTATAAGGGGATTAAGACTGGGGAATAAGTGGATTAAGTATTCCAGATCGTTCCAAACCTGCCCCGTTTATAAGGGGATTGAATCGTAGAGGCGACCTCCCATGGTCGCCTTTAGCGGTTGCAGGGCGCCCACGGGGAGCCGCCCCTACAGGCAGGTCCGCCACGGGTGAGTGGTCAGCGGTTGTCGCCTTTATCGGTTGCAGGGCGGCCACGGGGAGCCGCCCCTACAGACAGATTCGCCACAGGTGTGGTCAGCGGTTGCAGCCAAGTCTGGAAGGGGTCTTGCGTGTTTGTGGTTCCGACATACTCCACTGATCGAATTGATGTGGGGATTGGGTATGTCGGTACACGCTCTGGAAGCTCGTGATCAGAAACTCGCCGTTCAGGCCCAGTGCTGGGATGTGTTGCAGTCCACCTATCTGCGTGTACCCGGTGGTTTGCATTTCGAGTCCGAGCAGGCTCTGGTCAACAAGACCAGCCGTTGGGATGTGGTGATGGACGACGGCAAGCTGGTTGCTCTGGTGGTGTACAAAAACAAATCGGGCCTGAAGATCTCGGCCTTTGCCTACAACCGGGCCTTTCGAGAGCACGGCAAGGCCGCCTTGCAACAGCTGCTGACCCGGTGTTTGCAGTATTCCTGGGTGGAGGTGTCGGACCACGCTGAGCCGTTTGTGCTGGAGCAATGCCGGGGCGAGCAACTGCGTATCGCCAACCTGTATGCGCCGCAGTTGCTGAAGTCGGATGTTGAGTGTGACCACGATGGTTTCCATTACTTCCGTACCATTCAGGGCCAGTCCAAACGCAAGCTGATGGTGGGCAACCCAAACCGCTTTCCTGCTGTAGCGGTAGCGGCATAGCCCGCATAAAACACGGGAGATTGGAGCCGATTCGTTTGAATCGGCTTTTTTGTGGGTTCAGATAATCTGGGGCACGTCTTTACCAGCCTCTTGCAGTGCTTGCTGCAAGCGGTGCCAGCGGTATTCCTCGTAGTATTCATAAGTAAAGAACGACTCCAGTTCATACCAGCGTTTGATGTGACGCTCCATGCGGGCGTCTTGCAGTTCGGCTCGCATCCATTTCAGCTGGTATTCCTGTTGCAGCTCGGCCTCGGTTTGTTCTGGCCCGTCAAAGCCCGCTTGCTGCCGGGCACCGTTGACCATGATGAAGTCTTCCCAGGTACCGATTTGCTCGGTTTTGAACAACCAGCTGCCCAGGTATTGGTCGAAAAACAGCTTCAGGATCTGAATGATAAATTCTTCCCGCTTGTTGGCTCTGGCCCGTTCCAGTACCGCTTTCAAGTCGTCAATGCGTTGCTGATGATCGGAGCTGGATGCTCCGGTGACGGGCGCCAGCACATAACGGGTAAAGGCGCTGGCACATTCTCCCCGCTCGGCCAGTGTCATGGCATCAAACCAGGTTTCGAAAATCTGCAAGGGGGATTTCATGGTGTCTCCTGAGGCGAATAAAGTGGCTGGATACGGCTATTATGACGCCCCCCGACCAGCCGGGTTGGCTGTCAGAGTCGTCAGGAAGGAGCCAATGGCACTGAACAAACGGGTGTTAGTTGGCGTTCAGCACGTCGATCATGCGTTCAGCCAACACCTCCAGATTCCAGCCGGTGGCTGCGGAGTAAGCCACCACAGGCCAGTAAGGCGAGAAGATACGATCCACCTCGGCCACCTTGGCCTGGATCGTGCGCCACTGTTCCATGGTCGGTTCGTTGCTTGCCTGACGACTGATCGGTTCGGCCTTGTCGCACTGCCCCACGGCGATGATCAAACGCTGCTCCAGTCCCGGTATTTCCTGACACAGCTGCTCCAGTACGGCCTGATCAATGGCAAAATCGCGGCTATCGACACGCACCAGATACACCACCGCTGCCGCCTTTTTCAGGAAGTCGCGGTACATCTTTCGATACTCCTGATCACGCGATTGGCTTTCGCCCACGCCGGGCAGATCGGCCATGGACAGGCAGTGTGAGTCATCGACCTGATATTCCAGCGTCTGACACTGACGTGTGCAGGCTTCGACTTCGCTGGTTTTCATGCACGTTCGCCCGGTGATGGCATTGACGGTGGACGACTTGCCAAATCCGGTTTTTCCCACAAAAAACACCATTTTGTCGTACGTGGTTTTGCTCGTATTCCGATCCACCCAGGGGTGCCAGCCAGTGCTGTTGTGTGGTTGGGCCAGGCGCTTAAAGGCGCTAAAGCGGCTGCTCAGTTCAGACAGTTTTCCACGGTATTGGTAATACTTGGTAATGCTCATGGGTGTCTCCATTCGGTTATGACATCAGGAATATCGGCGTACAGGCTTGAGGGCTAAGGAGTTGAGGGGCTTGCCAGCCCCAACATCACCACCAGAAAAAAAAGCCTTTGATCACGCTGACGACAGAGCCAACGGCTTTGCCAACCGCCCGGCCCACCGCAGAGTCGGCGACCGCCCCCAC
Organism: Oceanospirillaceae bacterium; assembly: GCA_002723385.1. Classification (GTDB taxonomy): domain Bacteria; phylum Pseudomonadota; class Gammaproteobacteria; order Pseudomonadales; family Oceanobacteraceae; genus Oceanobacter. Next base: position 14,000 of record PBNY01000008.1, read on the forward strand.
CACAGTGCCGACCACATCCCCAACGGTGTCGAGCCAGCCTTGCTCCGCTTCCCGCCTGGCTTTGCGAGAGCGGTACTCGTCTTCGACGTCATCCAGCACGATGAACTTCTGCTCCTTCGGCAAGGCATGGATCAACTCATCCACCAGATCGACCAGGCTGTAACGTTCGTTGGCCGACACCGCCAACACCTGGCTCAGCGGCAAGTCGAACACCTGTGAGACATAACGCCGTTTCTGCTCGATGTTGTGGCTTTGATTCACCCCCGGACAATTGTGCTGCTCATCCCATTCGCGGAAGGGTTCGATCTTGTCGACCTGATTCAGCACCACGAAGAAGGGTTTGCCCTTGTCGATGTATGGACGCACGATGTTCTTGTAGAAGGCTTCGTCGGTCGAGAAAGCGCGGTCGTCGCCCTTCAGCACCCAGAACAGTGCGTCGGTTTTGGGGATCAGATCGCGGTACAGATCGCTGTATTCCTGGTCACGTTCACGGCTTTCGCCCACACCCGGCACATCAATCAATTTGATGCCACGCCCACCGGTGTTCAGTTCCACCTCTTGCTGGTCGCGTGTACAGGCTTCAACATCACTGACACCACAGACATCCTTGCCAAACAGGGCGTTGCAGAGGCTCGATTTGCCCGCTCCTGTTTTTCCCATCACCCCCACCACAGGCTGGTAACTGTGGATTTCATCCAGTCGTGCCGAAATACGGCTGCGTTGCGCATCCGAAACCGGTACCCCGCCCCCAGACAGAACAGAAAACAGCGCGTCGTAATCAAGTGGTTTTTTCATATATATCTCCGAGAATAAAAACTGAAAAACAATGAAGCCAACAAATCGAAATCCCGCTTACAGCGCAGCAATAATGATCAGAATCAACATAAAATCACCTCCAGATATTGATATTAAAAATGCAGCCAGCAACACACAAATCAGCCTTTACAGGGCGTAAATAAGCAAAAAAATCAGCATGAATTCACCTCCTCAAATAACGTCAATTTATTGATGTGTTTATATTAACCGTCTTTTCTATTGCCTGAACGCTGCAAAACCTGGCAACTATAATCTGTATTGACATGCCCGATTTATGCAGACATCGTTACTCTTCACAGATACTACAGGAGGCATGGTCATATTCAGGTTAGCCATCATCAGAAATATCCGACTTGTCCGGCTGACATTCCGTCAGTTCGGGTTTCAATTCGCGCAGATCGCTGTCATTCAAAACCGTGCCTTGCAGATGAACGGGCAATTCCAGCTGCCAATGAAAATAGCGCACGTCCATTGCTTTCAGCTCGTGAATGGCATCCGCCGCCAGTTGACCGTATACCCGGTCACCCGCTCTGAGGCGGTGTTTTTCCAGGTACAGTTGCACCTCATCCACCTTGCACAGGTTCATCAACAACCAACGCACTACAACCGCATTACGAGATACAACAATAGAACGGGACATAACACTCCTGGTGGTCAACAACGATTTGATGGTTACCAGAATAGCGATATTTCAATTTCAGACATGGCCTGCCAGGTTTGGAAGAAAATCATTTTCTTGATTGTCACCGCGCGGCACAGACCCGTAATAAGCAAAGGGGCGACCTGTTGATTGTATAAGGCGGTCAGAATAGGGCGATCACAGAGGGCCACCCCTGCAAATTTACGAATTTACGTGATTAATGATCAGGCGGCAGCACATATACATTACGGGTATCCACGTTACTCATGGCGTTAAGTTCTGCCTGATTTTTCTCCGCGCAGTAATCCTGGTAAGCCGATAAATACGCATCCGAGAAATAGACTTCCAGCTGATACCAGCGCTCCAGCTGACGCTTCATTGTGTGCAGAATCCTGTCTTGCTCCAGCCGCAAACGCTCGTATTCGGCCATCAATTCGGCTTCCGGCAGAATGTTGTCATCGTGGGTATGCAAACGATGCTGCTGAATAAACTGCTGCACTGACGCAGGCACCATAGTGTTGGGCTGCCAGTACTCCAGACGTTCATCAAAATAGTCGGCCACGATCCGCATGATTTTCTGTTCATGACCACTTTGCCTCGCTCGGAGTAACAGGGATTTCAGGCGCTGGACACTGATGTCGTACCCCCACAGCGATTCATCCTCAAACATCCGCACCACATCCATTGCAAACAGCAAGGCAAATTCACCCTGTACCCTTGGCGGCAACTCGTCGAACCAGTTTTCAAATACTTGTGATGGTGATTTCATCGGTCATCCTTTGATAACGAAAAAGCCTCTGAAGGGGCAGACATTCACACGTCAGATCAGAACAACGAAAAGAAGCTGCGAATAGGCCCGAACACCCGATCGACCACGACATCAACCACTTTCCCCACCACGCCTCCAATCACCTCAACCACGGTGTCCACGAAACCGCTCCAGGCTTCTTCTTTGGCTTGTTGAGAGCGGTGTTCTTCTTCGACCTGATCAATCACGATGTGCTTCTTGTCATTGGGCAGCGCATGGATCAGTTCGTCCACCAGCTCGACCAGGCCATAACGCTCATCAGCCGACACCGCCAATACCTGGCTTTGGGGCAAGCCGAAGGCATTCGCCACATAAGCGCGTTTTTTCTCGATGTTGTGAAATTGAGTCACACCGGGACAGCGCTGCGATACATCCCATTCCCGATACGGTTCAATTTTGTCGACCTGATTCAGCACCACAAAGAAGGGTTTGCCCTTGTCGATGTAGGTCTTGACGATGTACTTGTAGAAGTTTTCATCGGTCGAGAAAGCGCGATCGTCACCCTTGAGCACCCAGAACAGGGCATCGGTTTCAGGAATCAGGGTGCGATATAACTCGCGGTATTCATCGTCACGCTCGCGGCTCTCCCCCACTCCCGGTACATCCACCAGCTGGATACCACGCCCGCCGGTATTCAGCGTGACCGACTGCTGTTCACGAGTGCAGGCTTCAACGTCACTGACTTCACACACATCCTCCCCAAACAGGGCGTTGCATAAGCTCGACTTGCCAACACCGGTTTTCCCCATCACTCCGATAACGGGTCGGTAGTTATTGATTTCATGCATCTTTTCTTCAATCCGCTGGCGGGCAACCGGAGAGATGGGAACGCCCACCGACTCAAAAATGGCGTAGAAATCGCGGTTATTACGCGCGTCAAAGGCGTTGTGAACGTTGAAAGACTGCTTGGCCATCTGGCACCTCCGGGGGAAAGAAATCAAACGATGGGAGGAGTATGGGGCAGGCAATCATTAAAATCTGGGCTGCCAAATCTGGCGGCCATAGAGAAAAAGCATGGCTGGATACTCAGGGAAACCTCACCTAGACTGCGCCAATTCCATTCCTGCGGCACATTAAAACAAGGATGCTCAACGATGAAACGCACCATAGAAACCATCACCAACGGCGTTCGGGTTATTGTTCAGGAATACCTCAACAGCACGCTATTGAACGAGCTGGTCAAGTTGGAAAAACAGCAGGGTGAGCTGCATAACCAGCGCATTGTACTGGAGTTTGAAGCGGCTCCCTGGCCTCAGGCGATACTGGATCGGTTGGGTTACAGCGCGCACCCCGATCAACCGGGGCATTTCAGCAAACAGGTTCACTATCAGCGCTCAGTACGCTTTTCGCTCACCGAAAAATGCAATTACCACTGTTTTTTCTGTCATGAAGAAGGCATGGATATGCAAACCCGACGGCAACCGTCATCTGACGCGCAATTATTTCGGGTTCTGGACCAACTGGCCGAGCTGGACTATCAGGACTTTACCTTCACGGGGGGTGAGCCACTGCTGAATCCCTCTCGACTGTTTGCTTGCATGGATTACATGCAGAAGATTGGTTATTGCCCGGACATCACCATCGTCACCAACGGTGTCGCAATCACCGATACGCTATTGAATAAACTGACCCACTATCCCAACCGCCTGCGCTTTAATATTTCCTTACACAGCGTGGACTCCATCGCCTACGCCAACATCGTTCAGAACATGGCCAAGCCCCAGCAGCCGCTGCGTCAGGAGTTCGACAAAGTGCAGGCCAACTTGCACCGGCTCAGACAATTGGGATTGCCGTTCAAACTGAATGTGGTGTTATTAAAAGATCTCAACACCTCTGATTCAGCCCTGTCAGCGCTGTTCGACTTTGCGTTGGAAGTGGGTGCAACCAGCATCAAGTTCCTTGAATTGATGCTGACGCCAGACCTTGGCAAGCTCTATCCATACTTCTATCGCTTGCAAGCCATCCATGACCGCTTCTCCTCATCGCTAACATTGATTGACAACAATTACCGTCGATCCGAGTACCAATATCGGGATACCAATCTACGCGTCGAACTTCAGCAATGTACCTGCTCGCGAGGGTGTAACACCTGCGCTGTGAACCGGGCCACCAATTTCACCGCAGAACTGAAAGCCTTCCCCTGTTTTTTAAAGCCAGAGAACAACCATGATCTGACTCAGGTCGATCTGAAAACGGCACTGGCGGAAGGCGACCAGATGATCGAGCAAATGTCCCAACACTACGGCGATCACAGCCCGATTATCATTCATCCGTCTTACTCGGCTGAGCTGGAGACGTTCTATTACTATGAAATCAGTGCCGCGAATTTGCGTTGGCTGGAGCAGCAATGGCAGCTATCCAGGCACCTGAGGCGCACCCGCCAGTTTGAAGAGCATTACCATTCGATCAGTGCTGGAATACCAACCGAGCACGACATCAGCGTCCACAAGACCAGTCTCAACAGCTATGACCACTCACACCTGGACATTCAGCAAATTATTCAGACAAACCCGGATCAGCCCGGCGCATTCACCACCCGCTTTCTCCATCAGGGAGAATCTGGCCATTCACCCAAAGCAACGACCGAACTCACCTTGAACTGGCAGATTCAGTATTACGAGATCCCAAAAGCAAAGAACCCGCAACAAACACGTCCCAAAACCCTGACGATCAGCACCAACCTGGAAAGTGGCATCCATCTGCTGCGCAGCAACCATCCACTTGAGCCATCGTTTGAACAGCTGCCAGTTTCACTTCAGCCCTTAACCCGCCCTGCTTTTGAGTGGGTGCGGTACCGACAGCGCATTTTGTGAGGTGAAGGGTAATACCTTCCTGAAAGCAAGGGACTGCCAAACCTGGCAAGAACCTGCTGACAACCTGCGATGAATAGAATAGCGGGGCAATATGAACACATTGGCCAGCCGTGAAACGCTGTGCATCTGTATTCAGAAACTTCAGATCAAGGTTCTAGCACAGTCGTGCTATAGAACAAAATTATAGATTGCCAGACCGAAATCCAATGATTATGGTCTGACTCTGACCTAAAGGTTCACGGACGACTGATCGACTTCAAATGCTTTTGAACGATCACCAGCTTCAGCGTCCGTGACACAGTCATCAGCACAGTTCATCACGGAGAAAATGGATGTCTGCTTTCATTCTTGCTGTCCCGCCCAACCACACTACCCTGTCTCTCGTTAGAACATCTGATTAATAAAACACTGAGAAGGAATTCCCATGCATTACGCCTATTTATTTGAAGCCCGAGGCATTCAGCGATTTTTGTTTGCCAGCGGCAAGCTGAAAGACATGCAAGGTGGCAGCGAGCTACTGGATTACATCTGTGCCGACGGCGGTTTGCTGGATCAGGTGCTGGAAAAGCTGAACCTGACACCGAGGGCACCGCGCAATGCCGGTGGTGTTTTTTACCTGTTGTTTAATAACCAGCAGGATGCCCAGCGTTTTCAGGCAGTGTGGCGCATTGCGTGTGCCAACTGGATTCCCGGAGTGGAACAGGTAGATACTCTGAGCAGCGGAGAAAAGGCCCGCGATGTAATCAAGAGCGGTCTGGATTTGCTGCGTACCCAACGCAATCAGCTTAATGCCGACCTGCCCCGCCCCGGCCCGCTGTCTGAACGCAGCCCACGTACCGGACTGGCCGCCGTTCAGAACATCAAGGGTGAATCTCTTGATGTCGCTACTGCCAAACAGCGGGTATTTGAACGCACCGATACAGAGGCCTCTCTGGCCCAACGTTTCCTGAACGAAGATAACGTCTTCTGGCCGACGGATTTTGAAGAAAGCGCCCCGAAAGATCGCCGCTTCCCGCTGGATGAGCGCCGTCTTGTTGGTCTAATTCACGCCGATGGCAATGGTTTGGGTGAATTGCTGCGGGTACTGAACAGCGCTTGCCAGACCGCTGACGACGACACCTATATCAAGCTTTATAAAACCTTCTCCGATGGCCTGACCTCAGCCACGCTCGGCGCGGCCCGCGATGCCAGCAAAGCCGTGTTATTACCCGCAGCTATCGACATCGACCATGACAACCGGCTATTGCCCGCCAGACCTCTGGTACTGGGCGGCGACGACCTGACCATTGTGATTCGTGCTGATCTGGCCTTGCCCTATACCCAAGTGTTTCTGAAGGCGTTTGAGCAACACAGCCGCGCCAGCATGGATACGTTGCGCGCAGAGTTTGAAAAAGCAGGGCTGACGGATGCAGGTGTTCAACTGCCAGAGCATCTGACCGCCTGCGCGGGCATCAGCTATATGAAATGCTCCCAACCATTCCTGGCCGGGCACGACCTGGCAGAAAGTCTGTGCAAGCGTGCCAAAGATGCATCACGAAAAGCACGTGCATCCGATCAGGATTTAATGCCTTCTTCTATCGCGTTTCACAAGGTTCAAGACAGCCTGCTGGAGGACGCTAAAGAGCTGTTCAATAAAGACAACCAGATCATTCACCAGAACGAATCCTGGCAACTGGCACTGCCGGTGTATGGCATTCACGCCGCCCAAAGCAACCACAAGCGTAAACTCCCGTCACTGGATGCCCTGAATGGTCTGGTCACCCTGTTCTCCAACTCCCGAGACAACCGTTCCGACACGCTGCATTTTAACGATCGGCCTCTGCGCGAGCTGGTCACCCTCTGGCACGACCACCCGGCAACGGCGAAAAAAGCCTATGGCCGCTGGTACGAGCTGGCACAGCGTAACAATGCCCAGGATCTGCAAGCCTTTGAATATTTTATGACCCAACTGATTGGCGAAACCCAATCTGACCTGCCTTGCAGTACCAAAGCCGATCATGAAGGCAATTATTCATCGCCTCTCTCCGACCTGCTGCATTTACTCACCATCCAGCGCTCAAGCAAGAAGCAACTAAAGCCATCAACCCCAACCGAACATACTGAAACAGCGGAGGTTTCTGCATGAACACCACAGCACAGCTGACGCTGGATATTAAAAGTTATTGGCACACAGGTAGTGGTCAGGGCAATGGCTATCATCTGGATGCATTGTGCGAGCGCGATCAGGACAAACTGCCGATGATTCCCGGTCGCCAGGTCAAGGGCTTGCTGCGCCATTGTGTGCGACGTGCCGAAGCCTGGGATTGGCTGGATGAGTTCAACCTGCCCGAAGGGTATTTCAGCAGCCACGAAGAACTGTTGTTTGGCAGCCATAGCCAACAAGAAGGGCGCTATGAAACCCAGCCTGGCATGTTGATCGTCGAAAACGCACGTTTGCCCGAGACAGAACGTCAGTGGCTGGCGCTCGAACAAGCCACTGAACTGCGTGGAGAGCTGTTCACCGAGCTTTACAGCACCGCCATTGACGCCAACACCGGCAGCGCCAGGCAATACAGTCTGCGCGGTATGGAAGCCTGCATCCCGTTGCAGCTTTTGGCGTCTATCGATCTGATGGAAACCGGTCTGGAACCATCCCTGCGTGCCCAGCAGCAAACTTACCTGCAATCAGGCACCGCCTGGAAAGTACTCGCCACTTGTTTACCCCTGCTCGACAGCATTGGTGCGAACCGAAGCCGTGGTTTTGGTGAGGTCATCGCCAGCCTGAATCAAGGTGTTTCCGGGCAGAAAACGCAGGTAAAAGCCAGCCAGAAGCATTCCGGCAAACCCCAAAAGAACGCCCGACAAGCCAAGAAACAGACTAAAAACAAACGCAAAGGACGCTGATCATGCCACAGGCAAGTTTTGATATTTCCCTGCAGCAGCCGTTGGTGATTAGCCAACAGTCTGCCAGTGCCGGGGCACACCACAGCCTCGACTATATTCCCGGCTCGATCTTGCTGGGACTGGCCGCCAGTCACCTTTACAGCACGCTGGATCAGGACTCAAATTGGCTGCTGTTTCACAGTGGCCTGGTGCGTTTTGGCGATGCCTTACCACTGGCAGATCAGCAAGTCGCATACCCGATGCCAATGTGCTGGCATTACAACAAAGGTGAATCCTATAAAAACGGCAACGCCCTGAACGCCGATGCGCTATTTGACGCATCCCAGGCTTCAGGAGACGCCAACCGCCAACCGGTTCAGGTGCGTAACGGCTACGTCACCGAGCAGGGGCAGACCGTGTCACCGGACAAGGTACAAACCCTGAAAACCGCCATTAACCCCAACACTGGCAAAGCCGCTGAAAGCCAGTTGTTTGGTTACGAGGCACTAGCCGCCAACCAGACCTTCCGCTTTGCGCTGTCTGCCGATGACATTAGCCAAGAGCTGTGGGACAAACTGACGACTGCACTGACCGGTCGGGCGCAACTGGGCCGTTCTCGCAGCGCCCAGTTTGGCAAGGTGATGATTGCCAAAACCAAAGATACGAAAGTCAGTCCTTCAGCTGACAACGGCACCCTACTGACCCTGTGGCTGCAAAGCGACCTGCTGCTGGAACACAATGGCCAGCCTTACCTGCAACCACAGCCAGAACTGATCGGCTTGCCCGAAGGCAGTCGCTGGCTGGTGAACAGCAGCTTCCTGCGTAGTCGCCGCTACAGCCTGTACAACGCTTATCGCCGCCACTACGACAGCGAGCGTCAGGTAATCAGCCGTGGCAGCGTGCTGCGCTACGAGCTGCCGCAATCCCTGTCACCAGAGCAACTGAACAGCCTGCAGCAAGGCATTGGCCTGCAAATCGAGTCTGGCCTTGGTCAGGCGCTGGTTAACCCGGAATTGCTCAGCCAGGCCAAACCGTCTTTCAAAACAGCGATCTCCCTGACCGCTAATACAGAGAAAACCCCGGACATCAAACAGCGCGACACCTTGCTGGTTCAGGCTCTGGCTGCACGACTGCAACGCCGTACCGGCGAGCAACAGGTATCTGGTCAGGCCAGAGCTCTGTTCTCGGATTTGTGCCAACAGGTTGCTCTGGTGCGTCGTTATCTGGCGATTCCTGAAGGTGACGAGATTGTGATGATTACCAAAGGGCTTTCAGTAACCGCCCCGGGCAAGAGCCAGTGGGGTCGCCTGAAACAGGCTGCGAACGATCATCGCAACAACCCGCAAGTCCTTTGGAGCGCATTATTCGATAACAACGACGGTGCCTTGCGCCCGCGTAGTGGCTGGGAGCTGCCTTACAGCCCGACTGCCAGCAATACCCTGTCAGAATGGCTTCAAGCCAAACTCGAACCTTATAAAGACCAGACAGATTTCCCACAATTAATCGGTCAACTGGCCGCATTGGGACATACCGCTGAATGGCAAGATAGCTGCAAAGGCAGTACCAACACGAAAAGCAAGGACGACCAGCACAGCACAGGAGATGCCGCATGATCACCGATCGTCATATTTACTGCATGGCCCGCGTCACCCTGGAAGCAGAAAGCGCCCACGGCATTCACAGCGGCATGGGCGACCATACCCACGACGTGCTACTGGTACGCGACGCCAATGGCCTGCCCACCCTGCCCGGCACCAGCATTGCCGGTGTATTACGCCACCGTATTGCCAGCCAGAACCCGGAAGCAGCCGAGCGTTTGTTTGGCCACATTAAAGGGGACGGCGCAGCCTCCATGCTGAGCATCAGCTGGGGCATGATTCACAATAGCCAGAATCAACCCTGCGAAGGCCTGCTGACCAACGAGCAACTGGCCGACTCGTTACTGCAGCCATTACTCGATAGCAAACCGCTTGTACGCCAACGCGTACGCCTGAACGACCGCGGCACAGCAGCAGAGACCGGCAAGTTCGACGTCACCCTGATTCCTGCAGGCGCACGCTACAGCACCTTGTTGGGCTACTGGTGCGACGGCACTGAGCAGTCACAGCAAGACTGGAAAGCCGTGTTGGATTTGCTAGCGACGTCGGAGCTGCGCCTGGGGCACAGTACCCGCAACGGTCACGGACAATTCAAAATCCAGTCGCTTGAGCAAGCTATCTGGGATCTGAAAACCCCGCAAGGCCGCACGGCTTATCAGAACCGTTCTCGTAGCCGTGCCGACAGCACAGGATTGGAGCCTGTTGTTCTGAAACCACAAGCACCGCTGCATGTCAGCCTGACGCTACAAGCCGAAGCGGGCTGGCGCATTGGCGGTGGCGAGCATTCACTGAACCAGCACGACAAAGAACCGGATTTGCTGCCCCAGCATGAACTGCGTATTCACTGGAACGGCAACAAGGCAACACTCTCGGATCACGGCTACTTGCTGCCCGGCAGCGCCATCAAAGGGGCAATTCGCCACCGGGTGGCCTATCACTATCGCTGTCTACAACAGGACTTCAGCACCACTGAAAGTGAGCAAGCAACTGAAAACTGTTCAGCGGTTGTTGCGCTGTTTGGCAAAAGCGAAGGCAATACAGGTCACGCCGGATTACTGCAATTCAGCGACGTACAACTGGACGCGAACAAAACCGACACCAAGGTGCTGATGCACAACCGCATCGACCGTTTTACCGGCGGCGTCATGAACGGCGCGCTTTTCAGCGAAGAGGTGTTGTGGAAAACCCCACTGACCTTGTGTATTGAAATTCCAGCCAATCCGAGAACGGAAACCCTGGATGACGATACCCGCGAAGCCCTTCAACGCACTCTGAAAGATCTTGCCGATGGGTGGTTGCCAATAGGGGCTAACGGTAGTCGTGGGCTGGGAGTATTCAGTGACCCAACCGGCAAAGGCCCAGTCTGGTCCGACCAAAAGGCCTTTATCAAAGGTGAGTCCACAAAAACGGATGAACACTCAACAACCAATTCTGAGCAGGAGGCGATAGCATGAGTCAGGTTCAACAATGGATCAATGATCTGGCGCTGCTACCAGACCTCACTCCCACCCTTCAAATCTGGCAGCCGTTCTTGCACAACTGCACCGCGAGTACACTCAGCCTCGAACAACTGCCAGAAGCCTTGTCAAAGTTGGGGGGCGTCAGCGGCTGGATGACTGAAACCAGCCGTGTCGTCGAGCTGGAAATGCAGAGCATTGAACTGGGATCCCTGCCACTGGCCGGAGAATTTTTTAACGGGACAGATCATTGCACCAACCATTGGCAACTGACCCAATTGCCACGCGCCCAATGGCAGCTTACCCACCACCAGCTGCAAAGCTGCCCAGCCGAGCAAGCCAACTGTCTGGCCCAGCCCGTCAGCCACTTGCACACCAATAAAGATGACACCCAATTGAGCTACTGGAAACTCTGGAGCGCCAGCGAGCCAGACTCGGCCCCAAGTGCGACTGCTGCATTGTTGATGGCCATTGAATCCACCCCTCGCAAGGAGCGCCTGGTATGAGCCTTTCTGCACCCTATCGTTTTGTTCCAGCATCCAAAGTCGTACTGCTACCCGACTGGGCCGGTCAGGTCAGCCACGATATGCCGTTTGAAGACGGTGTATGCGGCGAACTCTCAATTCAGCTCAGCTGCGATACGCCATTGTGCGTGGGGGGAAACCAAGACCCAAGCTCCAAAGAAGCCTCAGGCAGGGTACATTTTTTCCGTACCCCGGATGGCCAGCCCGCCATTCCCGGCAGCAGCATCAAGGGCATGCTGCGTAATGTGCTGGAAATCGCCAGCTTTGCGCGCTTCAAGCAGGTGGAAGAAAAGCGACTTGGGGTACGCGACATCAGCGACTCCAACAATTTCTACTGCAAGGCCGTAGTGCGCACGCCCGTTCAGGCGGGCTGGTTGTCGTTCAATAACAATGGCCAGTGGCAGGTACAGCCTTGTGAGTTTTCCCGGCTGCATCAGGAGGATCTGATCAACTGGTGCAAGCTACGCAAAGACGACTGGACCCGCCAATCCAAGGCCTGCGATCGCTATCGCCTGATCGGTGTGTGCCCTGAAGTCAGCTTTGATACCACGACCATGAAAAATGGCGGCAAGCTCAAGGCGATTCCTAAAGCAGACGGTTCCTTGAATGGTCGTATCGTTGTGACTGGTCAACCTGGTCAGGCTTATGACAAAAACAAAAGCGCCAAGAAATACGAGTTTGTTTTTCACACCTCCGCCAAAGACCCGCTAGCACTCAGTGCTGAAACCATGACCGGCTTCAAGCAGATCCATGCTGACAGCGATGAATGGAGCTATTGGCAGAATCAACTTTCCGGCGGAAAGTTGGATCTCGGTATTCCAGTGTTTTTCCACACCACAAGCACCGGTTCCATCAAGTCCATGGGCCTCGCCATGATGTACAAGCTACCGTATGAAAACAGCCTGCACGATGCTATTCGCCATACTCTGGCTGACCATCTCGACAGCGAACAACCCGACTTGCCCGACCTGATTTTCGGTTATCTCGGTGATGATCACCCCGGCCAGAACCGCACCCAATGGGGAGCTCGAGGCCGCGTCAATATCGGCCTGGCAGAGCTTGCTCAACCGCCTGAAGCCTTACGCTGGCACGGTCCAATGATTCTGAATGGCCCCAAGCCAACCTTTTATCCGGCCTATATTCGTCAGGATGGTCAGCGGGGACAGCCGCATCAGTTGATGGAAAATAACAGCGAACTGGCAGGCTGGAAGCGCTACCCGGTAAAAGCACTGGATATCCAGTATCCGAGTGGAAAGGCCGCTGACAATCCCAAAACCCAGGTTCGTCTTGAAACGGTGCAGGAAGGTTCGGTATTTAACTTCAAGATCCGTTTCCACAATCTGCGTCGGGTAGAACTGGGCGCATTGCTGTGGTCGCTGAACTTCGGCAACAAGCCGGAATGCCGACATGGCCTCGGAATCGGCAAACCCTTTGGTTTCGGTCAGGTCGGCTTGACCGTGACCGGATCAAAAATGCGCGCTAATGATGGCTCTGACGTTTGTGAGCAGAAACCTGAGCAATATCTCAAAGCCTGCCGTGTTGAGTTTGACCAGATGATGCGGGAATTCCTCTGTGTATCTGGCAGCCAGTGGGAGAACGCTGCCCCGGTTGAGGCGCTGCGTGATATGGCCCGCCCGGTCAGCAACAGTGACTCACTGGCAGAATTGCGCTACTTCAGTGAGCCAAAAGAGTTTGTTGAATGGCGTCACTCGAAGAACCTCGACGAGGTAGTGGAAACCTTCCACAAAGCGGAAGCCGTACAACCATCCGAGAATTATTCACCTGACACCATGACTGGTCACCTCAGTGATCTGGAAGAAACCCTTGCTGACATTCATCAACAGGAGAAGGCTGCACAGGAAAAAGCCGCACGGGCCGAAGCCAAGGCCAATGCCACCACTGAAGAACGCCTTTTGCTCGACATTGAAGAGCTGACCAGCACCTACCACTCAGATGCCTGCACCAAAACCACCAAGGAAAACCTCGCCAAGGAATTCAACAAAGCTCACAAGCAACAGCAAGATCTGAGTCTCGAGCAGCAAACCAGTGTACGAGCTCAAGCAAACACAATCGATGAGCCATCGAATAACAAGCTCGGTAAAATCATCAAGAAAATCAAAAGGGACTTTCCTGAATGACCACTCTCCTCAGTTTTATTGGTAAGGGTGATCGCCAGCGAGGCTATCGCACCGCCAACTATCGTTTTTCTAACGACTTTGCTCGTGAGGTGCCCTACTTCGGCCTTGCGTTGCAAGAGTTTCTAAAACCAGACCGGCTGATTCTGGCAGGCACCAGTAGCAGCATGTGGGATGTGTTTTTCTCCGATCAAAACCTCGGTGATGACGAATTGCTGCTGGAGTTGATCGACGCAGTCGAGCAATCGACTGTCACCCAGGCCATGCTGCAACGGTACGATCAACGCCTGACAGAGAAACTCGGCCTACCCGTGACCTGCCTGCTGATTCCACACGCCAAAGACGAACAGCAGCAGGTCGAGATCCTGCAATCGCTGGCCGATGTGATCCCTACCGGCGAAGAACTCGTCATTGATGTCACTCATGGCTTCCGCCATTTGCCAATGCTGGCGCTAGTCGCTGCCCGCTATCTGACGCATGTGCGCAATATTCCTGTGAAGAACCTCTACTACGGCGCACTGGAAATGACCCCAACCGGCGGCGAAACGCCGGTTCTGGAATTGGGTAGTCTGCTACGCATGCTCGACTGGACCGAGTCACTCGCAGTTTATGACAAAAGCGGTGATTACGGTGTATTCAGCACACTGCTGGCTGACGACGGCATGGATGGGAAAAAAGCCGACCTGCTACAGCAAGCAGCGTTTTACGAACGCACCGGCAACCCGGTGAAAGCCAGTGAGAAACTCAGCAGTGTGTTTATGGATATTAGTGAACACGCTGGAGCCATGGGGCGTTTGTTTGCTGATGCACTCAGCAAACGCGTCAATTGGTTTCGCAAGCATCATCGCTATGAAAAGGAACAAGCCCTTGCTGAAGCCTACCTGAAACATCAGGACTATTTGCGTGCGAGCACTTATCTGCATGAATCTTGTGCCAGTCGAGCCGCTTACGATAGCAAAGCCAATCACAACGATTTTGATGAGCGAAAAAAAGCACTCGATGCTATCAAAACCCAAGACCATAAAGATCTCAATAATCTGCGCAACAGCATAGTTCATGGATTACGAGGAACCAATAAACCGGTCGCTCGCATTCTTAACGAGGAATCCGTCCTGAGAACCACACTCAATGACTTGCTCAAGCGCCTTGGCAAATAGCGCCTCAGTCAAACTTGCCGCAGTCATCATTAACATTCCCTCACGACAAGGAGTCCACATTTGAACCTGCCTCTGACCCGCAATAACACCCATGCACTCAAGGTGGTACGTCTTAGATTTGAGGTCGAATGCCTTGAGAAACTCAATCTTCCAGAGTTTTCAGGTTCGATGTTCCGGGGCGTCTTCGGTAATCAGCTACGCAAGCTGTCGTGCATGACCCGTCAACGGGAATGCACGGCCTGCCCTCTGAAAAGCACCTGTCCTTACAGCCTGATCTTTGAAACGCCTTCCGCTGACCATCAACGAAGCAAGCAGTTTCACAATCCTCCACGTCCGTATGTCATGGAAGAGGCAGCGTCGTCCCGTCTTGATCTGGGGAAAGGTGATCATTTCAGTTTTGGAATGGTGCTGTTTGGGTACGCCATTAGCCAAATCCCGCTGATTATTCTGGCGTGGGAACAAGCTCTGGTCTCCGGCTTGCGACGCTCTCAAACGCCCTGCCAGCTTCGAGCCGTTTACGCAGAAGGCGAGCCAAACCCGGTTTATTTACCGGGTCAAACCATTCAAAACATGCCATCTACCCAATTCGTACACTCTGACTTTGATTGGATTAACCTCAAACGCATCACACTTCAGTTCGTGACCCCTTTACGCTTACTCAAGCAAGGAAAACGAATCCCACTGGATGACATCACTGCAGAATTGCTGCTGATGGCATTGGCTCGTCGCTATCAATTACTCACTGACACTCACCAGCCCGGTTGCTTAACTGTTGATTTTGGATTGATCAAGCAGGAGGCCACGAAACTGGCTATTGAAACGGATATGAAATGGCGGGATCAGCAACGCTACTCCAGACGGCAGGACAGATTGATTCCCATCGGAGGCTTTGTCGGAACGTTAACTCTGACAGGAAACCTGGCACCCTTCGGTGAATTGCTGGAAGCCGGACAGTGGATACATGTTGGCAAAGAAGCCACGTTTGGTTTGGGGCGTTATACGCTCAGGAATGCGGAGTGAAAGGTTGGGCAAATTCCTGGGTGGCCAATTGTTAAAAACATGGAATAAAGATTGCCTGATTCTGTGTTGCCAGAACGATGGTGCTCAACTCACAATCAAGGTTTTTTAAAGCTGACAGCCGCATGCCGAATCAAACAGAACTTCCAAATGAGCCGTCATTCAACCCCGTCAGCAATTATCTAAGACCGTATTATCAGTGGGCAGTGGAGCAGGGGCTTGCTCCCATATGGGAAGCCATTTACGTAGCCTTCGGCCTGAATCATACAGCCCAAAGCCCGGCCAGCCCATCAACCCTCGCAGCCGAATTCAGCCGAGCCGAATCCCAGCCCATTCTCCGTGACTGGAGCAGCCACCACATCACAAGCCAGTTGCTCAGATTCTCAGATGCGTTCAACACGGATGGAGAAATCGCTCTCCGCTTTTCTCCTGTCGGACATTCAGGTTCCGCGAGCAGTACCCGAAAACAGTTCAATAATTTTACGGAAAGCACGTACCTGCTCACCCTGCTGGTGAATCCTCTCTCAGCAGCAGACACCCAAGAACGTTTCCGGCAGAGGCGAATGCTCCGACTCTGGCTGTGTGTCCAAAGTATCGACAGAGTCATTCACCACCGTTACCAGGGTGATCAAAAACTCAGTGCCGTTTGCCGTTTTCTGATTCTGGGGCCGGAAAATCTTGAGCGCTGGCAGTTCGTTGACGATTGCCTTGAACGAGCCAACCGGTTCCTGAATGACCGGGAGCAGTCGTTCGAAAACTATTCTCTGGCTCTCAGCAAAACAGCAGAGATGCTCCTGTTGGGATCAGGTAATCATCTTGACCGAAGCCATTCAGGATTCTTAAAAAACATTATTTGCATCGCCAATGGCGAGTGTCATCCCTATCCAGATTCCCAATCGATTGGATTTGCCATTCCCAGATTCGACGAACTAAGCACCCCGGAGCCCGTTGCATTTTTGGTTGGGGACGATGATGACGAGCTGCAGTTTATTCCCACCCAAACTGCAGATCCGTTTGATCACGGCCTGAGCCCGGATGAACAGGATGACGAATCCGAAGTCCTGCAATTAACCACCGCTGACCCCATCCAAACCGAAGCACAACAACTGGTTGCATCACGCAGCGTTTTACTGCAATCCGCAGAGGCAACGCATCATCTACCGTGGTCATGGGATCAGGTTCTGCCTGTTGAATTGGACCAGCTCAACGACTGGATTGACGCCAATTTACATCAAACTGAACCGCTGACCGCATTGGGTACAGCATTCTGTTGGCTGGCCCTGAATACTGGCCGCTCGCTCGCATTTGTCGTCAGATTTCCAATTGATGATCGCAGTCAGGCTGAATGGACGGTGAATGAATCCCTGACCCAGATATCCAAACAGGTGACGCGCCGGCAGAATGCCTGGAGGCCAAAACCCGAGTCATTGTCACTCGTTGCAGAATTTTCCGACGAGCTCTCATTTTCTCTGCCCGAGCCCGTTTCAAACGCCCTGAACGCCGTGGCTCGTACTCTGACGTTTTCACCCAGAAGCCTGACCGATCTGTGGATAGCCATCTCTCCGAACGAACAACCCGATGCCTGGTTAAACCAGAACCTGCCAGACTCATTAAGCCGAATATCCAGCGGCAAGCTGTTTCATTATTTGTCCCAACAGGTTTTCAATCGAAGCAGTGATCACAATCTGGCAAGAGCTATCGCAGCCCATCCGAACGCCGGACTTCCTGCTGCTTGTGGTTACGGAAGTTGGGACATCAAGACCATCGAGAAAGGACTGGTTCTGGAGGTCGCAGGTGCAGCTCGCGAGTTACCGAAAGCCACTCTGTTGATTGGTAGCCTGCTGAATCCACAGGAAGCGCTACTACGTTCTGAAATTACCAACGCGACAGCAAGGCTACGAGAGCCCGAATCTTGCGCAATTAGTTACCACAATCGTTTTGCCCTGTACGTAGTCACCGCCCTGTATGCAGCGACAGGCAGTCGCTTCCTGAAGGATCCATTTGAAAGCCTGACCCATTTCAATCTGGATCGTGGGTTTGTATTTCTGAACGACAAATCGGATGAAGGACTGCACGATGGCCGAGTCGTACCGCTACCCCAAACCGTGATGGTAATGGTCAGCGAGTACCTGACGCATCTGGATGAGTTATCGAAGCTCGTTTCCAATACCAACCCCGAGCTATCACGTTCTATCGACGCTCTCACCCGATCAGAACCGGCACCACTCCCACTGTTTTTCCAATTAGATGAATCACTGAACTGGCACAGTATGTCAGAGGTAAACCTGCCCGGATCAGACCTGTTCAACTGGCCATTACCCAGAAATCTGTTCAGGCACAGGTTTGCCCAGCAGTTGCAACGGCATGGTGTTCATCCAGAGGTGATCGACGGGTGGATGGGCCACGCCGAACGGCAAGCTGCCAGTTATGGGGATTACTCCCCTCGTTGCTGGCAAACCGATGCAGTCCAATATCAGCAGGAACTGGAGTCGGTATTTTCGTTGTTGGGTTTCGAGTTGATCGACAGCCAGATTTCATTCACGTTTCTGCCAGAGAATTCATCGCCTGCTGATCCAGCTACGAGCCAGACCAGACTGTTTGGTGAACAACTTCGAAAACAACAACGGTCACGCGCTCTCAAGAAAGCCATTCGCTCTGCCCAACAAGATATTGCTGACTTTCTGAATGACCGATGTCTTGCAGATCTCAACGAGACCGATTTCAACAAGTTGGTTAAACGCATGGTGCTTCGAGACGGCGGCATCGGACACCACTTTGCGGCTGTTCGATTCAACGTATTGAAGAAGCAGTTGTTGAGAGAAGCCCCGGAGCAACAACACCGCATTCGCAAACGCCCCGCTGCGGCAGAACGCGAGCGTGTTGTCCTGAACAATGGCGTTGCCACAGCCGCTTTCCTGATGCCCAAACTGAAGCAATGGGTTCAACAGGGTTCTACCACCCGCAGCTGTGGTTCAAAAGTGGAGGCAGCCATTGTCGGTACACTACTGCTGTGCATTGAAAAACGCATCAGCTACCAACGCATGTTGTTGGATGTTCTGACTGGTCAGAACTACCGGCTGGTTCAACACAAACGCCAGTCGTTCATTGAATACAGCGAAGAGCTGGAGCCAGAGCCCCCCTATTGCCCGGTTCAGCGCCATGAAGTCACCTACCAAATCGCAAGTTTGCTGGGTTATGTACTGGAAGCTAAAAAGACGCTCGACCTGACTCAGCTACCGCAAACGGCAGAATTAAAATCGCTCTGTGAGCTACTGCAGGTTCACTCTGATATTGCTCCAGCAGACCTGCTCCGCAAGGTGGCCCAGATCGTTGAGCAAGCGAACCTGATTGATTTACCGGGGATGGTTGCTGCCCTGCTGGCTGGCAGAGTGCTGAGTACCAGTCTGCCGATTCAGGATCACCTGCGAATTCTGGAGAAACGTCCCAAGGTTTATCCGGCCGAAGTCGCCAGAAGTGACTCCCCGAATCAGGCAGAACTCATCAAGCTTCTCTCTGGTAGACAATCAGAAAATGACGACACCCAACTCAGAAAGAATGCTCGGGAATTCAGGCGGGCAATCCTGAAGGAACTGAACAACTACCAGCCATCAAAAGCCAGGAACGTCGCCAAGACCATTGAGGCAATCTGCCAAGCATTCGAAGGCAAAGTGAGTAGTGCGATTTTGCTGGTTGGCCACTGGCTTGTGTCGGTTATTCGACGAGGAAAAGGACGAGGTAAAAAATTCGTCCCGCTGGCTGAATCTTCCATTCGTACCTACTTCAGCTCGCTGATGACGCCGTTCGAGCAATTAGCATTTGGAACCGACCTGCTCTCTCTGGACGAGGAAAGCATCACCGAGCTGTACAGCCAAATGCTTCAATTCCGTTTGATCAAAGCACAACAGATTGGCTATTTCGGTGATCGCCTGGTGGCGTTTCATCGCTGGGCCAGCCACACCGGGATTCCTGAACCAGAATGGTCGGAGTTGACCATACAGTCTGATCGACGGGTCGTTCGCCCAGGCATTCTGACGGAACAAGACTACCTGAACGCCCTGAAACGTATTCGCCAAAGTTACCCGGAACATGACCAGCATCTGATGCTCAGTTTTATACTGATCATGACCTACCGGTTTGGCCTGCGTCTCAATGAAGCAACGGGATTGCTGGCCAAGGACTTGCGTGAATACCAGGGACAACAATGGGTACTCATCCGCAACAATCGTTTCAGAACCCTGAAAAGCAACAACAGCCGCCGTGTTGTGCCGCTGTTATTCGACCTGACTACCGAAGAAACCACCGTTATTGACCAACTGACAACCCGGCTACAAACGCTGGCAGGAGCCAATAAAAACCAGCCTCTCCTTGCTGAAATACAGAACGGCAAGATCGTTCAGTCGCCTCTAATAGGTCTGACTTCTCCTGCCCTAATCACCGTTATTCGCGAAGTGACTGGCAACCCGAATCTGGTTCTGCACCACTGCCGCCATGCGTTTCACAACCGGGTTGCTGCGGCTCTGTTGGGCATTCAATCCCCCATCACCGAAAAGTTACTGAAGAACATCGATACACAAGCAATCAGAGAAACCGTTTTGGGGCCGCAAAACGAAGTCTCCCGACGCTGCCCAATGGCATTAGCCAGACTAATGGGACACCGTCATCCGAGCACTGGAATAAGCAGCTACAACCACCTGATGCTCGAATGGGCCGACCAACTAACACCCGTCCGTTCAGCGCGAACTCACAAAATCAGTAACGCATTCGATGCCCAAACTTTGGAGAAATACCAACCTCCCAAAGCGCCAAAACAAATCCAACTGCAATACCAGCAACCCACTCTGCTCAACCTATTGAAAACCCTCAGACTGGTGTCATTGGGCCGAACATTTGAGCAAGCAGGTGCGGCCAACCAGCTCAACCCTGAGGCCATAAGAACGGTTGAAACCGTGTTCTACAACGCCAACCACAAAATGCGATTCAAACAACGTGGTGTAGCAAGCGGCATGATTCTGGGGGCAGGACAGCCAAACGCCTTGATCGAATACATCTCGGACGACGCCTGGATTCGAATGATGGAAGCGGCAGTTCAGCACGAGAGCAACCTCGAAGCATTGAACGAAACCAGCTTCCCATCAATCGACATCCTGCCGTCATTGGTTGGCAGAAAGCGCCAGTTACTAATGGAAACGCCAGAACACTGCCAGCTTGTGAAGCGAGTGATAGAAGTTTTTCAGATCCCGAAAAGCCACTACAAAGTAGCCGCATCCAATGACAACGAGCGAGCAACCCAGCTGCTCAAAGAGCAAGGCTTCTCAGTCACCAAACAAGCAGAGGCATCTGCCCTGAATGGGCCACTGACGGTTGATTTATTTGAGGAATACGACGGGATAGAAAAAATCGGATCTCGTACGCAGTACGGCGTGTTGAACCTGATCAGGAATGATCATGGGGTGATCAGGAACAGCAATGAATTGGCAGTAGGATTTCTTTCTCTCGGAATATTGCAAAGTGCGAGACGAACAACGCTAAACGTTGATGGAAATCGTCAGAGCGCCGTAGACAGAGCCATTGAACGACCAAACGGAATGGATGTAGTGGTCTACTAATCCCCCCGAAAAATGATCGAGGTTTTAAGTAGAGACTTTTACACTGCAAGACCAAGGAGTCTTTTATGAAAAAATCCAAGTTCACCGACAGCCAGATCATCGCCATCCTCAAGCAATATGAAAACGGCGTACCGGTTGCTGAATTGGCCCGAGAGCACGGCGTCAGCACCGCGCTGATCGACACCTAATCAATTAACACCAAGCGCCTTAAACACAGCATCGACGGGGTCTGCATAAAAGCTGATCTGGAATTTTGAGAACAACTCAGCAGGAACCGTTGGAATATCTGAGGCTGAGGCCATTGGGAGCAAAATACGCTTTGCGCCACTGTCCATAGCTAACTGAAGACTGCCTGCAAGATCTTGAACAGGATTGACGACACCACCTAACGTCATTTCACCCAAAACAACCATCTGCTCTTGAATCGGTCGGTTCATCAGAATTGAACAGAACGCAATTAATGCAGCGAGCGATGACTTTGTACTTGGCCCCGTATTGTGGAGTTCAACAACATGGAGGTGATACTCATGATCAGAAAACTTCGCCGACGCACTGATTCTATTCAGGTTACCTTTGAAATAATCAAAGCCAACACGCACAGCTTCTTTCGCTGCGGTATTCGAACCAAGGCCAGATACCGAGTGTTTACCAGAACCAGCCATCATTTGGGTTTCATAGCGATATAACCCAAGCTGCCCAGTGCTTCCCTGAGTAACCAAGTGCACGACACCAGCGCGAGGTAAGCCCTCAGGAATTAGCTTGCTGCCACCTTGTTCCGGTACATTGACGAAGAATTCTTCTAATGAATCGTTATCGATGTAGCTAAAGTGCACATCAAAAAATTCCATTCCGCCAAGCTTTTTCAATTGCTCTTTGACTCTACGCCTAGTTTCCAGCGCATAGGTCAGGCAGGCTCTTACATCATCTTTTGTGTACTGTGCGTCGGGGTGTAGTAGCTTTAACAAGCCCGAAACCGTTCTGCGTACAGCAATTACATCACGCTGATTAAGGTTATTACCGAGTTTGAAGAACTTATCGATAGCGTCCGCAAAACTTCTTTTGCGCATTTCACGCATGTATTCAGCAAGATAGTCTGTGATTAATCCGTAACTATTGGTGAAAAACTCAGGACGCATCTTCGGTATTTCCCATCCAGGAATATAGGAATGGAAACGGTCAAAAAAAGCAGTGTCAATCATGGCATCAGGAAAAGGTGCCAACAGATGACTGGTCTTCACCAGTGTCTCAACGCTTTGATTGATGTTACCGACGAATACCATGGAAGCCTTCGCTTCGATTGAATCACGGCCACGAGAAAATGAACCCGACGACATATAGTCTTTCATGATCTGAACGCCGTCTTTGTCTTTAAAGTTAATGCCGGCCACTTCATCAAATGCAACAACGTCCCACATTCCAACCAGACCAACTTGGCGTGAGCTCATGTTATAGAACAAGTTCGCCACAGTTGTTTGTCCGCCCGAGACAAGCAATGAATTTGGTGAACACTCTTTGTAGACATGGCTCTTACCTGTCCCTCTTGGTCCGAGCTCACACACATTGTAGTTGTTTTCAACGAATGGGATCATGCGAGTAATAAGATGCCATTTCACCCGATGCTCTAAATTGGTTGGCTCCATACCCACGGAACGAAGCAACACATCCATCCACTGATCGGTACTAAAATGTCTTCTGGTTGAAAACACCTCATCCATGTTCATGGACGGCATTTGTATCGGTTTTAAACTCATAATGGAGAAAGGTGATGTCTTCTGACCTTCCTCAAAGAAATACTGCACGGTAATAATGCACCAGATACCGCCAGTTAATAGTTTTTCGTTGTCTTGTACAATTTTGGTCGGTACAAGGGCATCCTTGATCCCCAGGTTAGACAACGCAGCTTCATAGACGTCTTTTTTCTGATTGAGCTTAACGCTTACTTTGTCGATGATTTTAAACGTGCCGCGTTCACGGATCAGTGACTTCACTTTCTCCGCTTCATCTGGTCGGACATAATTCTCAGCCAAGATTTTTTTCACATTCTCAAGGCCTTGCATTACGACGTCGTCGTCATCGGACGCACAGTACATGCCTAGTAAATACTCCAGCACGTAAACAGGGACGTTAGCGCCTTCTTTCAATTGCTTTGTCAGATCTTTTCGAACAACACGGCCTTTAAAATATTGATTGAGCAATGCGTCTAAGTCGGCGCTTTGCATCTGATTTTTTTCGCCTTTATGATCTTGTGAAAAATCAGTTGTCATGTTTTACCTCAGCGCCTTAGAAAAAATCATCTTGGAATGCCAAATCAATGGTGACCGCGTATTGGCTATAACGGGTTCTCATTTCCGCATTTTCAAGAACTAATGTGTATTGAGCGTTCCTGTCGAACTGAGAGCCAATAAGCTTTAACCTGGCTTCGCGAGTACGTTCATCCATCACTTTACTCACGCTATCAAAGTTAATCGTTTCACGACTGGATACTTCATTACCTTGTGCATCGACGATATAGACATCCAACAACCGTGCGACAAAACGCTCGCCTACTGGGTCTGTCTGAATAAATCTGACCTTGTCGATATTGTTTACTAATTTGATGGGCTGAGTGGCAGCTACAACACCTACCGGTTGTTTCTCATGTTTTGCTGCTTGTTCTTTTTGCAGCTCTCGTACATGCAGTACCGGGACGCATACTTCCTGTAGCATCGCTCCGCCATGCACAAACTTGGCACCACCAACGAAGTGGAAGCGTTGAGCCGCTTTTGGAAGCAGGAACTCTGCTTGATATGAAGAGCCACTAGAGCCATGAGCCGTATCATTAATTGAGCCTTTCCAACAGGCTTCATCTGAAGGCAAGTTATTACCAACGATATAACGTTTCTTGGCTTCTATCGCACCAGCAGGTTTAGTTTTCAATGAGGTTTTATCAGCCGCTACAAGTGCTTTTTGTTGGAAGAGGAAGCCATGGTCAGCAGTGATCACAACTCGGCTACCGTTTAGACGGTTGATAACCCGGCCAACAAGGTCTTTTAGCTCTTCAATGGCACTACGACAGGCTTCAAACGTTTTCTCTTCAGTTGCAGCCTTATCACCAATCGCATCAATGGTATCGTGATAGATATAAACTACTTCTACGTCTCGAACCTTGTCACGCCCCTCCTGGTTACTCCAGCTCATCAGCTCCTTAGAACTCACTGCCATACCACCTACTTTTTGTAGGATGGCGTTGCGGTTGTCTAAACCCTGTGAAGAAAAACCATCCACATAAACAGCCGTGCCTCCGCTTGCGCCAGAGGTAGAAAGCGGCTGGTAACTCAGCGCCTTATGAGGCAATAATGCCGCCATCCCAAGTTGGGTATAACTTGGCAAAACACCCAACTGCGTAGACACCTCAGCCTTAAATCGCTTCTCGTTGTTAATGATAGCGCCAAGCTCATTCGCAATTTCAAAACGCAGGGCATCAGAGATGATGACAAACACTCGTTTTGTCTGTTTCAGACTCAGTCGTGTGCGAACTTCTTTTTCATAAAAGTCATACTGGTGCGGTACGCCAGAAATCTGCCACTTTTCAAGTAATTTCTCATTAGCCAAGTGACGATCCCAGGCAAGGCCAAGCTCATATAAGTACCAGTTGGTATAAATGCTTTCGACTTCGTCGTCGAGCTGACGCAGTATGTCTGCACCTTTACTCAATACAGAGTGCACATGCTCATTGAACAAACGGTAAGCCTGGTCAAAACGATAAATGTCTGTGGTATAGGCGTCGTACATTGCCTTCGCGTTATCAAAGTGGAACCCGTCCACATAGCGATTTCGCAAGTGCATTAACTCTTCAGCGTTGCGGATCGCTTCGTAGATTGCGAAGTATTCTTTACCGTTCTTTGAATTAGGGTGTGCCCAGTGGCTAGCAAGTCGTCTTGATAAGACCGTATCAAACTGAACCCGGTCTAACGCTTTACTGCTATCGAGCAAATCACGAACTAAACCACGGATTATGGCCTGTTCCACAGCTTCGAACGTTTCGCATTCGATAAGCTCAACCGGATGGTACTGGCCAGCACGAGTCGAAATTTCCAACTGTTGGCTAAGCACCTTAGAGATGCTTTCGTAGTAAGCGGCGAAAGAGCGGCTGTCGCGCCAGCTCACCATAAACGCCAAGGCTGTCGCCCGGCCTGATGCGCTTTTTAGAACATTGTTAAGCAACCAATCGCGTTCAACACCTTCAATTTGGCTCCAGAATTCAGTACAGAATAATTTCAACACGAAGTCTGAGAAGGTTGGCTCTTCGACTGTATAGCCAAAACCCTCACTCAGATATGCCCAGAGTGAGGTCTCAAGATCAAACTTTCCTAGCTGGCTCCATACTTGTTTAAAGGCATCGAGCTGGCCAAGGCTTTCATCTTCAGATAAGCCGTCAGCGCCAGCGGCGGGCGCGTCTAGCGCATCAGAATAAGCGCGTAGTAACCCAAGCAGAATGTCCGACAAAGACGCAGAATCAGCTTTTACAACCACTGCCATCATCTTCCTGTCTAACGACAGTTCGTCTTCGTTCTCAGTCACCCACTTTTTTAAACCGGCTATGCGCTGTTTATTGGCAAAAAAGCTCTGGCGCTTACGAATGTGCGTGCGTAGCGCCATTTTCGGGATACCCAGCTCATTAAGCAGCATTGAGCTGTGATCAGCAAAAAACTGCTCGCTATACAAACGCACGTCTAGCAACCAATCGCGGTCAGGCTCTGGCTCAGCGCTTGGAAAATAGATAAGAAATTTAGCTTCACGCTCATCTACTTCAATGCGCTTTTTCACTGCCAATACAGACTCATTGCCCATATTGAGGATGGTCAAATCATTTGGCAGTACCCTAGCAGTTATATCTGCCGCTTTATCACCTGATTCTTTTGCAAGCCCTTCTTTTGCAATAGATAGGGAATTAGCTAAATGCTCAAGCTCTTCAGTAAAGCTTTGCTCTGGGTCGTACCAAAACACAATGCGGCTTTGTTCGAGCTTGGCAGCGACACCTTGCGCCAGTTCACTAATCTGCATCCGCTATTCCTTGAGTAAAATAGTTCACTAACTCAGTGGCACTAGGACAGTTTTGGTGCTGAGCAGCATGCACTAATGAAAAGCCATGATGTTTTGTAATTTTCTTTGCAAATGAAATTTTCTGCCCTGGACCTCGCTTTCCTCTTTCGGTAGCGATCTCTTTTAACCTATCCCATGGCATTGCTTGCGTTTGCTCTGGCTGTGCCTCATGAAAGTCAGAGTTATCTAGCCAAGAATTCATTGCTTCACTATCTGCGAGATACCACGCTTCTAATGCTTTTACCGCAACGAAAGAAAACTGAATAGACTCATTTTGTATACGCTGGCGCACTGCATCAACACTAGGTTCATTCTCGAGATCTGTTAATACAAAAATATGGTCAACATCTTTCAAATCAAAGCGTGCGACAAACGATTCAATATTTTGAGGCAACAGATTACCACCACCCTTGGCATCAATAACGGGCGTAACCAACTCATAACCATTTCGATCTAGAAAATCTCTGAATTGAGTTGATTCAACGACAACCTTCTCGCTACCACCTTCAACGATAAAACCAACTTTTATCTTTTTGTTCACCGCTACCATGGCAAACCTCCATCAAAAAGATTGGTTAACCATGCGGTATCTAATGGAATTTTTGTTTTATCTACCCCAGAGTCTAACGCGCTTTGCAATTGAGTTTTCCCATCGGCTTTACTCGCAAAATAGAGCTCATTCGTTTCTAGGTTACGAACCACAGATTCGCTATGGGTAGTGATAAAAACAGGATGCTCAGTTGACGCATTGTCACGCATTAATGAAACCAGTTCTGAAATGGCTTTCGGGTGAATCCCTCTCTCTGGCTCTTCAATAATGGTAATACCGGATGATTTAGAGCGGCTAAGAATGGCTGTTAATATACACAGCGCATAAATGGTTCCATCAGAGATT
The DNA here is from genome assembly GCA_002723385.1 of Oceanospirillaceae bacterium. Taxonomy (GTDB): domain Bacteria; phylum Pseudomonadota; class Gammaproteobacteria; order Pseudomonadales; family Oceanobacteraceae; genus Oceanobacter. The sequence continues at coordinate 41,410 of PBNY01000008.1, forward strand.
AACTTAGCTGGAAATCTAGCCCTTGTTCCCTCTTCCTTAAAAGTAATGACGGTAGATGAGTCTAGACGCTGCTTTTCGGTCGCAACAGCCTCCATGCCTGGCACAATTAGCTCTATCCACTCAATGATTTGTTCTCGAAAATCCCCATCTTTTTCAAGAACAGATAGCATAGTGGCAATATTTTTACCTTGAGCATCTAAAATACTGGCATCTGCCGTTGACGTATCGGGCTCTTTTGCCGCAAAGGGGTCAATGCGGAAAACTCGTATATTGGTTAGAAATCCATATAAAGGATTTTTACCCAATAGCATTAACGCTGACATCTCCTTGGGATAATCCGGTAGTTTTTGTAAGGGAGCCCCGTCAGTTAGACTAATTAATGTTTCGCCCGCTGCTTTGCGGTCTATGATGCTAGCCTGATTGATTTTTAATGATTCTTGCAACTCAGGGGCTTTATTTAACGCACGTATTTTTAACGAATAATCAAACAGCATTCCGTCTATATCAATCGACAAGGCAAAAGACATAGTTGTGCGCTGTTCTTTTCGAAACTTAAAGCAATGAATTTGACTAAAACCACCAAACTCACGAATGGCTTGAATAGCTCCTCGCTGCACGACAGCGCCCAAAAAAACCAGAGCATCAACAAGGTTACTTTTTCCTGCTCCATTCGCTCCAGCGAATACTAGAAAAGGCGAAATATTTTCCAACGACACATGGGCAATACTTTTAAAACCCTTTATTTCAAGTTTTTGTATATTCATTATATTACCTCCGGGGCCGAACCAGTAATGGCTTTAACATCAGCCAACAGATCACCAAACTTGCCGTAATTCACTTTCACACCATCATCAAGATCCAGTGAAATACGCATATCGGCGTAGTGTTTTAGCTTGTCATCAAACTCGCGTAGTTCGACCTGTTTCTTGATTAAGGCATCCAACTCTTTCTTGAAGCGGTTTGCTTCACTGGTCGAGTCAGCCGTTTCAATCTGCTTCTCAAGCTGTTCTGCATACGCATCGTATTTGCCGAGTAGCGGGGTGACATACTCAGTACGCATACGAGAAAGCGTGCCCTCGTTGTAACGGTGCAGGTAAACCAGGCACTCAAAAGCCTTCTGTTTGCCTGAGCTAAACAACCAATAAATAGGACGTTTTTTGTAAGTCTTCAGATGGTCTTTGTAGAACTGAGTCGATAAATAACGGCGAATTGTCTCCAGTGCTGATTCAGATTTTTTCGGTTTAATAGCATTTAGACATAGTGATTCGGCGACGAAATCCAAATTTTCTTGCAGATGATCATCACCCCAAACAACTTGGACAAACTCACGGAAACGATTGGTTGCGTCGTCTTTGAACCATTCTTGGTCGGTTAATGGAATGATTCCATCATCGTCAACGGGGAAGGTTTTATAGGCTTCTTCAGATACCAGTTCTGAGAAACCTACGTTTCCAGAGTTAGCATAAACAAGGCCGTCACGATCTAATGAATAGCGGCCCAACATACAGCCGATGGAATAGCTAATTAATGATGTCAGCAAACTCCCTTTTATGCGGCTCTCATTTGGCGACTCGATCTTATTTATCAAAGTGACTTCGTTATAACCAACCCGAGGGTTAATTTCATTTATCAAACCATACCCTTCGACAAATACCTTGTTGTTTTCGTATTCAAGGTTCATAACTCTGTCGGTAATTTCCTTAAATTTAGTTTCGGCGTTCAAAAGAGATGTTTCTAAATGGTTATTTTCTGAACGTGCTAAGAGATGCGATTGAAAGCCCCAAGATGTTTCTTGAGTATCCCAGTCCTCTTTATGAATCGAAATGAGTTCCGATACAGTTTCTGAGACAGCATTCCCATAGTCGGTATAATGTTTTTCAAACACGGGCAACGCAGCAACATTCTCTACTTGAAAATTCAATGTGGGATTCATCGCTCGAAGAAAGCCAAAAGCAACTTTAGAGCATAAATAACCTGTGAAATATTCAATCGGTTTGTTTTCAGGAAATGCGGAAGATCCCCCGACGTCAAAGATATACCCACTTCCAGATTGTCGTACTCCAAAATATGCAGAACTTATGAACGACCAATTTATGGATGGCCTGAAATAATAATCTCGGCTCTTCAACCTAACGTTCCAACCCTGATTCAGGGTAGACTGAAACTCTTTCAGCTCCTTCCCGTTTTTGTACCAATTAACCACATAATCGTCATTCCCAAACCATTTCCTATAATCCCCCCCTTTTTTATAGGGATACCACTTTTCAATCCGCTCCTCGCTCTCGCTGATACTATTGCAATCAAATGCAATATTCCCGTAGTCAACCTCATACCAATATCGAAGAAAGCGATTGTTATCACTAGTAGCCATGCCCTGCTTAATTGCAGCTTCACTAGAAAATGGCTGTCCATTTTCGAAGCAGTATCTAAAGTTTTCACTAACCCAATACGCAATCGGACTCCCCGGAATCTTTTTGAAATCATCTGGCTTAGCCTCATAAAACCAACCACATTCAGGATTAGCTATTGCCTCCAGAGTTTTTGGCCCCTGATTCGCTGCACCACGAAAATCTGAAAGACGGATATAAGAACCTGTATAGTCAGGCACATGTCCTTTTGTTAAGGTAAACGTACAAATAGGAACCGTCGCCCCATCAAACCCCGAATATTCAAGCTGTATTAGCGTCGAGATAACCTCATCATCAATCAATTTGCTTCGTAACTGTTCGTAGCTTGAAATAAACATCCATACAAAAGGCGTCATAAACCCAAGCTGGCCATGCTCTTTAGCAAGTTGTAAATTTCGGATTATATAGGCTGAAAATAAATCCTTTTCATACCCCTTAAAGTTATCCTTTAAAAACTTCTTAACTTCAGACGTTTGGTATTTGCTACCCATATAGGGAGGATTCGCAATTACAACATCGTAACGAGTTGACAAAATCAAAGCCTGGTGAACAAACTCAATCAATTGCTTCGCTGCCGGCTTTTGCATTGAGTCGCCTGACTCTTGAAGCTCTACAAGCGTGTTCAGTAGCTCTTTTAATTGCTCATGGTCATCGCTAGGTACATCAATCAAAGAACCAAAGGTCTTGGCCTGAGTAAATCTTGCCAACGTTCGCTTCAGCAGTTGGTAGCGGTTGTCGGCTTTGGCATCCTGCGTCGCTCTACCTCCTGCTTCCATGCAGTCGTCTGCATTGAACATGTCTTGTGAAGTACCACTTTGCCAACTTCCCGATAGGTTGAGTGCTTTCCATAAGGTCGATAAATCAATATGGTTACTTTCCTGCAATGACAGTACATTGAGTCGCACGTTACGGGTAAAAATACGCTTATCGTCATCTCTCGCCATCATCATCAGCGCAAAGCCAGATAGCTGCGCTGCACGATCATCTATGTCCAGGCCGTAGAGGTTGTTCTCCAGAATCATCTTTGGAATATCACGAGAGCGGAAACCTCGCTCTTCGTAGATGGCTTTTAGCACGTTATAGGCTTCAATCAGTATGTGGCCCGAGCCACAAGCGGGATCGAGTACTTTGATGGTTTCAGGTTCAATACCCTCTCCATTAGAAGAAAGGGGCGTAATTGCTTTTAGCTGTTGGTTAACTTCGTCAGATTGTTCAGCAGGCTCAATGTAGTATTCCATCTGCGATTTAATGGCAGAATCTGGATAGGTTTGAAGCCATTGACGACCGACTGAGTTTTGCACCAGGTACTTCACAATCCAGTTGGGTGTAAATAGCTGGGTGGCGGCAGGGATGTCTTCACTCTTGACCACCTTACCTATTACCTGATCTTTCTTTTCAGAAATGTAGAACTGGTAAAGCCAACCAATCACTTCTACCTGTTGCCAGTCCTCTTCAGGAATGCCGTCTACCAATCCACGCAGAATTGAGTCTGTACGAGTTAGGTTGTCTGGTAGCAGAAGTTCTGTTTCATCATCCAATGCGTCAAATAAGAAAGGCATCGCTTCATGAAGCTTATGGCACTGGCCCAACAGCAGTTCACGATACAGCTCTTCGTCTTTGTTGCCCGCAAGCTTGAGTTCAATAATGCGAGCTCTATCTAATCCGAGTTCATCCGCAGCGTCTTGGGCATGGTCGATAATTTCAAAGCGCCCTTTGTTCGTTGCGCCAGCGCCTTGGGCGTTGTCTGGGTGCGACGCTGGATATGAAAGAACACGAAAACCATGGCCTAGATAGTCATGGATTTCCATATAGCGAATAGCACACAGACGGTTGAACCAAGTATAGGCTACTTGCTCTAAGAGTTGGTTATAGCCTATTTCCTGTATTTTTTTGACCAATCGCTCTCTAGCGGTTTTTACGCTAGGCTCAAAGGTTTTGCCTTCAATAAGTAATACTGAGCCTTCTTGTTTTACCTCAGATATCTGTTTGTCGCTGTATATACCTAGCTGATTTAATTGTTTTGAAACAGCGGAGATAAATTCACGTCTTGCTTGAGGGGCATATTTTTTTAGTTTTGCAGTATTCATAAATTAATTCCTCACTTCGCCACAAGCTTTTTCAACAACAGCGATAATATTATTCTTTAACTGACGGAAGCTTGGCATGTCCTCTAATCGGTCAACATCAATTGCCGCTATAAGAGTACTGAGATCTTCACGGCAATAGTCATGATTATTTATTGCATTTCCTAGGACAACTTTCGGAGCTCTATCTGCTGAACGGTCGTTGCCAGAAAGATCCGTTTCTAGGTTCTGGCAGTGACAATATGGGTTTTCTTTAACCGAACAAATGATCCATGACTCAGATGTAGGTTTAGGAATCATGGCAACGCCATGTTCGTACTCTGCAGCCTTAAAACCAGATAAAACGGCTTTGACACGATTAGCTTGCATTTCTGGTTCACGGTCTAATTCAGATCGTGTACCGTCACAGTCATGAAAATATACGGATAGGCTATTAGCCCATGTTTCTGGAAAATTCTCTTTTGTGAATTCTGCAAGCGCAGCAGCTCGTTTAGCATGTTCTAAATGTCCTTTTACCGCTTTATCTTTGCTCGGAAGTCTTACTTTGCTAGCCTTTGCTCTTTGCCCTAACTCTTTACGATAAATAAAGGTATGCGTAAAATCTTGGCCTTGATTCCACTCAGGTAAACAGTTCTCTAACAGCTTGATAAGCAGGGCGTACATTGGGCCTTGTAGAAAGTCTTCACCGTTTGATACCCCTAAACCATTCTGGCTAATACCGATGTCAGTTGGCCCTTCACCTGTAGCAATCAGATGCATAATCATAATTTTTTCAACCCCTCGATTCGAGATTTTTCAGCTTCCTTTGCCACATCGGACAAGTGGAGGTCCAACATAGCTTCGCCGGGAGCTAATGCTTCCAGTTTTCTAGCGGTAGAATCGAGATCGAAAAATTTTGTTGTTTTAGTATGACCCTGGCTATTTTTATAAACTAGGTGTACGGAGTTTTTTGCAAGTTCCTCATCAATGAAATTCAAGATTATTGGACTATGAGTCGTGATTAATACTTGTTGTGGTGATCGAATAAATGTTTCAACAAGCTTTTCAGTAATCTCAGAGTTTACACCATTCTCAACTTCATCAAATTGCTGGAATTTCGAACTAGATCTTTGACTTGCCAGTATGATTAAAATACGCAACATGCCATCGTTGATATGCTTGGCATTAGTTACAACATCGGTGTGAGAGCCATCCTCATTATAAAACCGCTCTGTTAGCAAAAGGCTTAATGTGCCATCCAACTCAGTTTTAGTATCAATATTCACAACCTGAGGAAAATAACCATACAAGTTTGTTCGCAAAGTATCTTGCGCACTCTTTTCCAAATTGTGGATATAACTGATCAAGTACTCACCTGCACTACCTATTTTTCCAGCTGAAGCAAAACGACCTGAACGCATGACCTTAGGCGATAAAAGGTCATGACTATCAACATTAGTCATAAAATTTCGAAAAATGACGGCTTCTTGCGGTAAAGCCGAATCATCCAAAGCAGACAATATTGAACCTGAATATTTGAAAATTAGGTCCGGTAAACTGTGACGCTTAGTTTTGAGTCTTCCCTGATATAGACGTAACAGCTGCTGACCGTTGGCTAAATCAGTTAAAGTCTCACTTGTACACAGGCCTCTTTTCCAGTTGTAAGTTGCTTCCCAACGCAATTGCTTATCTGAAAGCTCAATATCGAGTACAAGATCAAACGTTTCTCGTGTGGGGAAGAAATGAGAAGCCACATCTTTTTCTTCCCAACCTCTTTCACTTAACCAACGGTCAATTTTTCCTTCAATAAGTGCAGATACATAGCTAAATAATTGTAAAACCGAACTTTTCCCTGCACCGTTTAAACCAATGATGCAGTTAAACTTAGAGTCAAGGTTTAACTCAAAATCAACTAACGATTTGAATGCGCTAACGCTTATTCTTTTGATCATAATAAGCCCCTTACTTAATTCGTACGCGGTCACCAGCTTTGACCGCAGCAATCAGCTGCTCTCTTAAAGCGGCAAGATAGGCATCAACTTCGGCTTCACTTTCAATGAATCCGGTTGTTACTGATTTAGCCATGGCATCGGTTGGGTTAATCGTTACGGTACGTTTTGCAACCGGCTGTGGCTGCACTGGTTCAGGGGCTGGCTCAGGTGCTGGAGCTGCCTTACCGGCTTTCGCTGCTTCCTCTTCGCGTTTCTTCTGTTCGAGTTCACGACGTCTTTGCTCAGCTTCAGCTTTTTTGCGTTGATCTTCGATAAAGCCATTCAGCAACTCGTAAGCTTCGTCCTCGTATCCTTCCGCTTCAGTTTGCTCACTGATAATTTGTGGTATTGAAGAGGTTGCTTCAATGCGCTGTCTGCACATTTGTAGCGGGCGCAGTGCTTGGTTCTGTAGTTCAGACGGTGCATGAGCTTCAGCTAACGCTTCTTTTACACGTCCGATGCGCAGATCAACACGTTCTAAGGCATGAGTGCGTTTTTCTTCAACCAATGTTGAGTTAACTTTTGCCACCTGCTCGATAAGCGGATTAATGTGGCGCAGCTGCTCATACGGTGAGGACATATTGTAAATGCGTTCTAATTCAGTAAGCGCTTTTAATGCTTCACTGTCTTTTTCTAACGCAGGTCTATTGGCCTTAAACTTCTCGTTCAATGCGCCAGCAAGGGCTTGCCAAGTTTGAAATTGGCTATTGTAGAAGTCATCAAGATCCTCAAAGTCCTCAGCAAACTCTTCAAGGGCATCAGCGTCTTCTAAGAATCGGGCGATAAGGGCGAAGCTTGAAGTTTGCTCAAGAATACCAGCGACCAATGCAAGACCATCGTCAATTTGAGATTTACCTGGGAAATGGCCTGTCTGTGACTTGGTTCTGAATGATTTAAGCTCTTCATTCCAAGCCAGTAATTCATCGCGCACTAATTCGTAGAGCTCCTTCTCACCAGAGCCGGTAAAGGTTTTAGAAAAGATCTCTTTAACAAGACCAGCAGCCTTTTTAATTTGGCGCTCGTCATGTTGCCTGATCTTATGTACACGGATCTCACCGCGTTTACGTACACTGGTAAACGGCTCGTAAGCTTTTTTCAACGCCAGATCTGTGCCCTGGGTACTAAAAGATACCTTTCCAGCCAAGCCCAGCCTAGCAGTGAGCAATAAGATTTCATTGTCTGGCCAGCCATACGGGCGCTTGCCGAAACGGGCAACGATGTCACGTAAATACACAGGCTCATTACGCTCGACTTTCAGCGTTACGTACTGCTCAACCTCACGCGTAGCTTCTGGGTTACATTCATCCGCTTGAAGATCCAGTCCAATCTGAGCAATATCATCAGCAACAAGTACGGCCTGTAGCTCACGCAAAACTTCACCAGGCGTTGCCTTGAGCATATTCAATTTAGCGAAGGTGTTTTCGATAACGTATTTGTATGCTTCTTCGACGATGGCACTTGGCGTTGCTGATTTCTTCGGTAGTTTTGTGCCGATAGCGTAAACGTCCGCCTCTGCAAACAAAGCTTCAAAATCCGTTCTTAAGCGTTTTTCACGCTCAATATTTTCCATCTGCTTTTCGCGGAGAAGGTGTTCTTGCTCTGGTCGCTGTCCTGAATTTTGTTTTAAGAATCGGTCAGTTTTAATAAAGGTTGTCAGGTCATCCCAAAGACGCTTATGTTCGCCCAGCTTGACGAGCACGCACCCATCAGCCTCAAGCGTATGATTGATGCACGCTTGATCGTGGGAGTAATTTTCAAAGTGCGAATCCAAAGGTGAAATGACTTTAATGACTAGGTCTTCCAGCGTGGTGCCATCTTTTGGATGACCATTGCAAAAACGGCTCACCGCAAAGTCTTGCTTATTAATCGGGTAACGATAGGCACGATTACCTTTCAAAATACCGTCAAATACGATTGCTGAAAGCTTGTTAGAGACCTCTGACATTTCAACGTCAGTGTGGCGGATCTCGTTTTCAATCTCTTTTTCTTCATTGGTCAGGAAGATAAATTCATCACCATTACGCGCAATCAGCAATTCACGTTCAAGACGATTCAGGCTCACTTCAATTTGTTTGCGCAGCATAATTTTATCTGCATCGATTCGGTCAATTGACAGCGTAACGAGGTTGTCCAGTGTGCTTTTGACAACGTCCACGTAACGGATCAAGAAAAGAGTTTTTAGGATCTTGCCATCGAATTCGATTAGTGAATCCAACTCACAGGCTCGGTCAATCGTTCGCTTAACCGCTGGCTCTAAAAAGCTTTCAATCGGAGCATAGAAACTGTAAAACGGGATTAACACATCAAGGCCAGAGTCCTTCATCTGTTTTGCAGCTGATTGGAAAGCATCAAGTAATGAACGCTCACCCATGGCTAAGTGCTTACCCGTCGCGCCTTTTGTTCGAATTGACTCAAACACTTTTTGAACCAGCGTGTAGTGGTAAGGCACAAACGGATAGTTGTCCACGAAAGACGGAGCGTCGGTGTAGCCCTTTAGAGACGCGGTTGTCGTTTTATCAAATGTCAGTTGGTTACGAAGAATATCGCCCTTTTCAGCAAATACATCGATGAGGTGTGTACGAGCTTCTTCCGTTTTGGACAACAAACGCTTTTGAATAACTTCCGAGGTGTTCGAGCTCGACAGCTGTAAGCGGGTGCTAAAACGCCCCTGAATTTTAGAAAAGTCCTCGCCATCGCGCTTATCCATACCACCAATGGCAGCATCAATGTCTGCCTGAGAGGTAACAACGACCCAAGCTCTGCCACCGCAATATGTGCCAAGATCTTCAGTAATGGTCTGAAGCTTTAACATCATTTGTGTGTTCTTACCGATAAACTGACCGACTTCATCGACTAAGAAAAGAAGATTACGATCCCCAGTTCGATCTAAGTATTCATTAACCCACTTACAGAAGTTTCGGATATCTAGCGGGAAATTGTTTTCAACCTGCTCAACCCACGCTTTGGCAGACTCTAATGATTGCTCACTGGCATGAGCGAGTGCTTCTGAAAGTTCGTCTCGATAGAAGTCATAGGCATCACGCTCCTTTTCCCAAGTTGATTGAGTCAACTCAGCAAACTTGTCCTTGAAAGACATGTATTGATTACGCTTATCAAGCTCGCGTTCTAAGTGCGCAATATGAGGAAAATCAGCGCAGTATCCTACACGCTCATTAAAGACTTTGAGGAAGACCTTAAGAATGGCATTTTCTCGGTCATCCGTATTGGCTCGTGAATCGATGTTAAAAAGAATAACGTCTGTATCTTTGGTAACAGCGTTTTGGATATCAGCCAACAGCATGGCATCGTTGATTTTTTCTTTAAAAAAATCAAATGCTTGGCGGCCTTGTCCATCCTTTTCGACAGATTTATTTTCGAGGAGGTAAGACAAAATTTTCAGGAAGTGAGACTTACCCGAACCAAAGAAGCCAGAGATCCACACACCAATTTTACCTGACATTGATGCGCCGCTTTGCGTCACAGATGGAACGTAAGCCTCAAAGAAAGCGCGAAAATGTCGATCTAGCTCTCGGGTAACAACATATTCATCAAGTTCGACATACACACTGTCATTGTCTTTCTGTTCCGCTTTAACTACGCCGTTAATATCACGCGTCAACTTCTTGGAAAAAATCTGTTCAATTTTCATTCGGTAGGCTCCCTGCTCTATTACTTATTTCCAGCAAATGGCTTCGTACCGTCTTCAGGCACGAGCTTGAAGGCGCGATAGTAGTTTTTAGATTCAATCATGCCAAAAGGATGCAAATCCCTTCCGCTATATTCACCCGAATAGAAAAGCACTAATGGCGTGCTGCCCATTACATCTTGCAGAGCACTAAGTAACTCATGCCCTCGAACAAGAGGCCACGCACTGCCTAAGCCTGACAGCAACACAAACTCAAGTTCTGATGGCTTATATTTTTCCGCGATATACCTTGCCACTTTCTCTTGGCTCAGAGGCCCGGCTAGTGTTTTTCGAAGGCCATCAACACCGACTTGCAATTCACGCTGGCAAGCTCGGTCGAAAAGGCCTCGCTCCTCAAGCATATCTATCAAGACTTCAAAAATATTGAGATGGACAAAGAGGTAACCACGCTTGTTGAGTTTTTCATCAACGTGCTTAAGGTGCTCTCGTACAAGCAGTTCATACTTGGCTGGATAGTCAAATACCCAAAATCCAATTTCATTGCCTAAGCCATCATTTTTCAAAAACCTAGGGCTTTCAATTCGTTCCAATATCAGATCAAGCCTGGTCTGAAGAGCCTTCATATTGTGCACTCCATTACATCAATCAAATCTTCCTTGCCCAGACGAACTAACCAGTCTTTAACTTCTGGCATTAGGTAGACAGGTTGTATTTTCTTTGTCCTGCTATCACTCAGGTAGCCACTATCAACCAATGCCTTAATTGCGTTGTTACCCATTTTTTTGACAGTTGAGTCAGAAAAACCACCAAGCTCGGCACATGCCCGCACTCTCGTGTCATAAAACTCAGACCATGCATCAGCAGTTAAAGAGGGTTTATAGGTGCGACGAGCCTCGGCTAAGGTAAGTCGCATAAAATCAGCGACAACCGGAGAATGAATGAGTAATGACATCATCAGCATTTGGACATAGGCGCGTTCACTCGCGGCTAAAAGATCCGTCATAAACTCATCACCCAGACCTTCAGTACGCCAGCGGATTGTTCTGGCATAACGAATAGCCGTCTGACCGGATTTTTTTTGAAGAACATTTTGCTCAACGATCAGCGATTTCCACTCATCTTCTGGAAGTTTTTTCAGTAGCGATTCTGCGATTATTCTAGATTCAGTTATCAATAAACTGCCTCCGATAAGATCGCCTAAATATTCTTTCATACCCATAAATTCATCTCACGATTCGCCATATCCAGGAGTGTAGTGGTCAACTGATTCCGGACACCCAGATAGGTGGTAACCTTACCACCAGAGAGGTATTCAATGAAAAGACAACGTCGTTCCTTTCCCCCGAGTTCAAACTTGAAGCAGCAAGCCTGGTGCTTGATCAGGGATATTCTGTTTCTGAGGCCAGCAAGTCACTGGATGTCGGTGAGTCTGCGCTGCGGCGCTGGGTTGACCAACTTCGTGATGAGCGAGGTGGTAAAACACCCATATCCAAAGCCATGACGGAAGAGCAACAGCGTATTCAAGAGCTGGAAAAACGGGTTAAAGAACTGGAAACCGAGAAACAGATACTAAAAAAGGCTCAATAATGAACTCGTCATCGGCAGACAGTCCGGTCGTCTCCGTATCGAGCAGCACCATTGGCTTTCAGGTTCGGGCCCATGTTGAGCATGTGTATACGGACATGAAACGCGACGGCAAAAAATTTATGGTGCACTGCATCGGTCAGGCCAAAGCAGACCTGGAAATCAGCTTGATGAACATGGTGTACAACACCCGACGTTGGAGTTTTCTGATTAGGTGGAATAGGTACGCCTGAATAACGTGGTTTGGGCTAAAAATAGCCCAAAGAAGGGCTAAATTGGCTGAAAATGGGTTTAATAAAACGAAGTCAGGCTATTCCGAAACCATTGATGTGAAAAATTGGCCGTGACGGTGGATTCAAGCGACTAAATAGATCCCCCCGGAAGTAGTGAGACTCACTCAAGGCAGCAGCCGTGCATTCCGAATTGTTTTCGTATCGCAGCGCGAGGCTATCCCTATCAAACATCGCGTGACTGATCACCCATTGATATATCGAGATATTCAGCAATATTTGCAGAAATCTACTTATTGAGAGTGAGCCTCTTTGGATGTGAGCTCATTCCAACTCAAATGGCTCATCATGGATGATTTCAACCGCCAGCAGCTCATTTTCCACCCCTCCGCCTTTGCTCGTTGGCGCAGTTCGAGCCGTGTATCTAACTTGCTGTTGGTTGAAATGAGCTTCTGCGAGCACTCTGTAGCAGGAAGCGTCGGAGCAACGAAACGTTAAACTACTACCAGCAATCTGATGATTTAGAACAGGTAGGAGATGAACCTCGTTGCGAGACTCTCGGAACCCATCTACCTTGCCGGTACCAGAAATATCTTCTGACTCAAACTCCCGAGGTTCCGGCTCAGCTACGTGGCCAGAAATGATGATGGGGTCGCTCGAGTTCAGATCCGCAGAAACGGAAAACATTTGTTGCAGGGATTTGCCGCCATTGGTTTTGATGTATTTCTCTATGGATTCGTTGATGCACTCCACTCCATCAAACTGCTGGCTCTGAGCATCGCCAATCGATTTTGACAGCATATCAGCACTGTCGCATGAGATTCGAGACAGGACATGGCAGGCCAGTGCGTGGAGTTCCGCCCGGCATTCAGGGAGAAGTGACGGAGACGCCTCCAGTGTTGCCAGCCATTCCTGATCTGAACCCGAATCCGGGCGTGCAACGTACGGGCGAATTTCGAAGACGATCGAGTCATGCGGTATGCGTTCGAGCACGAAGGCCGCCAGTGCTCTTTTGACCAACTCGAGGATTTTTTTTATTTCTCCCGGAATCAGAGCCAATTGAGCAAATTTGAGGTGAGATCTCTCCGCCACCACACGCCGCCCCTGAAACCTGACGACCAGCACTACTGACCCCGAATTCTCAGACTGAAATTTCTCCCCACTCATGGTCAACCCTCATTAAGATTTCCGTTGAGAAAATCATATAGACCAATACATTTCAACGGAAAATTTTAACGTAAATCCTTGATTTAAAAGAGAATATTATCGAACATCACCCAATGTATGATAATGAACAATTTCTGAAAAACAGCCAGAAAACCCAACATTTCTTTCGATTCAGAGCACTGTTTTAGACAACGAATCACCCCGCCAGAACCAGCCAAATCATTAACAGACCCGGATAGTACGGCCTTGACGCGAATATATACTTAGAGCCACACACCCCGCTGAGGGTGCTACAGAGTGATATTCCCCCCCATTGGAATTGGAACAGGTCGGTTTCCTCTGTATCTAACGATTGTTTGATGTGTGTTTTTTATTTTTCCCGTTTGGCTCTTAAAGTTCACTTTTCGGGTATCAAAACCCATCAACAGGCAGGCATTGCACAAATGCCTGTCTCAAATGTCCCGTCGTGCGTTGATCGTCGCCCCATGATACGTATTGGTTGTAAACCCAGATCAGAACCGCCGCGTGATTGTCATAGCGACGACTGATATCCAGATATTGAGCCAGTCCGTATCCTGGCTGGACTCCATAACGTGAAATCAACCAATCCGACAGATCTCGAACGACGGTTGGAAATTTTCCATCAATTGGAATAATCATTATTCGCCCTCCCCACAGTTGGAACCCACCAGATTTTCAAATGCAGAACCGTCCTGACGAGTCAGGTTCGGGACATATCGTGAGTACACGGTAAACAGCATTTCAGTAGATGAGTGCCCCAACAGACGAGCGATCCACTCCGGATTTTCTCCGGCTGCCAGCAGCAAGGTCGCAGCGGTATGACGGGTCTGGTATGGCCTACGTTTGGTCAAATTCAAATTCCGTAACAGTGGATACCAGATTCTTTTCGTAACGTTGTTTTGATCCAGTGGTTCGCCATGGTTATTGCAAAACACGTAACGGCTCAGTTTTCCAGTTGCTGACTTTTGCCGGAGAAGCGCCTCATAAACTGGCCCAAGCATGGGGATTTCACGCTGACTGCCGTTGTTTTTGGTGTACTCCGTAGCCCCGGCAATCAGGGTTTCTCGCACCAGAATCTGGCGGCGTTCAAAATCGACGTATTGCCATTTGAGACCGTCGACTTCACCCGTCCGCATGCCGGTAAAAAACCGCACGATGTAATAATCCCGGAAGTCTTCTCGAACGCGCTCAATGATCCGGTTCACCTCAAGCAATGAAAACGGCTCGATGTGGGTTTTCTGTAATTTGAGCGGTTCGATATTGCGGTATGGATTTTCAAAACCGTAGCGATCCGCAGCATCAGCCAAAATCATGCTCAGAATCCCCATGCGGTTGTTGACGGTTTTTGCCGTTACTCGTGCATTGCCGTTACGGCCAGGTAGGGAGGCCTGTTGCACGCGAAAATTCATCAGGTCGTCTTTGGTGATCACATTTAGAGGCTTCTGACCAAAAGACGGTAGAAGCGCACTGTCCAACAATGAGCGAACGTTTCGTAAATGCGAGGCTCGCCATTCGACGGACTTTTCGGAGAACCATTGCTCTGCAAAAACACCGAACGTCGGAGATTTTTGATTCGATGCTTTGGCGGTTGGCTTGTCTGGAAGCAGCTCCAGGCTGCCATTTTCAACAGCCTCCACTTTTTTAAGATTACTGCTCTCAGGAAAGAAATCGGCATAGGTAAACTCACCCAATGTGATTCTTGCCTGAATGCGCTTGAGAACAGACTCAAGCTGTTTGCGATTTTTGGGAGTGTCATTTAACAGCGTCTGCTCACGGCAACGCATTCCCAGATAGCGAAAATCCAGAAACAGCTTGCCGGTCTCCGCACGAACTCGAACACTAGCCATGACAGATACCTCCAGCGGCCATTGGGATGGCCAACGCTTCTTTTGAGGCCTTTAGCATGTCTCCTTCAATCACTTCCCAGATGTACAAGATTTTACGGCCACCAAACGGACGGATGTAGTGACGGCCTTCCAGCAGAACACTGTCTTTCAGGCAGTTGCGGATTGTCCGCGCGTCGTACTTGATGCGAGCGGAGAGCTCTTCTGTTGTCAGGTAGGTATTACTCATGCGACCATTCCTCGTACTTTGTTAATCTTATGATAACTTTTATTATCACTTGATCATAAATATACATGGCCATCTGATCAGTTCAAGTTGTTTTTGATAATTTATTTAATCATTTGAGCATCTAATCATCCGTTTTCATCTAAAGAAGCTAATTGCTGACAAAGAGTTTGCCGAGAAGCGGCGAGTCACTATCGCGGAAATATCGGAGGCGACAGGCATCAATCGAATGACACTGTCGAAGCTGATCAACCATCCTGGCCACAGCACCGTCACAGACAATCTGGACAAGCTGTGTAAGTACTTCGACTGCCCAGTAGAAGAGCTGATCACCTACGTGAAAGAGTGATTACAAAAAATTCAAAAAATTTTCCGATTCGGGAGCCTTAAGGTCATCACAGCTCATGCAGAAGGTGATGTGTTTGAAGGTCACAGGCCCAATGTGGGCACAGCGTGGGCACAGAGCCGTTTTTAGGGATTTTCAGAAGAGGCTGGCGACGATCTAACGACGGTCTTGAAGAACTCAACTCTTTCAGCAGAAAAATGTCCATGAAGTTCAACAACAGGAATTTGGGCACAGAAGACTTACGGTCAGGATGGTTTTCAGAACAAGTCTGTTCGGAAATTTTCTGGCGATGACCCAGGTGAGAAAGCTGACAAAGAAGGGAAAATACCTAAACCCAGCATTCATGCAGATTTCAGGCACAAAAAAACCAGCTCGATGGCTGGTTTCTTTTATCACTACGCTACGATGTTCTTATAAATGGTTGCGGGGGCCGGATTTGAACCGACGACCTTCGGGTTATGAGCCCGACGAGCTACCAAACTGCTCCACCCCGCGTCCGTGTTTCATTATTTAAGGCATAATGACAGCCTGAAATTGGAGCG